>PMNQ01000231.1 GCA_003162555.1 Gammaproteobacteria bacterium
TGGCGACGCGGCGGTAGGCTAGCGCGCCTTCGCGCGCAGCGGCCGTGCACAACAGGTGCACGTCGGAGTGCTCGCTGCCGATGAACAGGATTGGCCGCCGCGATTCGATGCAGGCGTAGACTTTGGAGGGCAGCACGTAGCCGACAAACTCATGGCGCAGGCATATGACGTGGATATCGGCGGCCATCAAAACGCTGGCGAGCTGCTCAAGCGGCACCGGTTGCGTGCGGGCGCAGGCCACCCGATCGCGCAGCTGCCGCTGCACGGAATCGGCGCGGCTGCCAGTCGCATTGAGCCACAGACCGACTGCGTGCGGCCGCTGGGCCTCGAATTGCAGCAGACCCTGCACCAGCGTATCGGCGTCATGAGCCACGCCCCAGTTGCCGGAGTACAGCAGCAGCCTGCGGCCGCGCAGAGACTCGGGAACTTTAGCGGCCGGCAGCCCTGGCGTGAAACGTACCGGTGAAGCGTCGCGCCGCAGTTCGATCCGCTCGGGCGCGATGCCCAGCGCGAGCAGCCGCGCGCGCTGATCCTCGCCGATGATCTCGATGGTGTCGACCCTGCGTCGCCAGAACACGGTTATCTTGTGGATCAGCGCCAGCCAGGTCGGTACGCGCTGGTACTCGGCCATCATGCATTCAGGGTGAAAATCGGTGATGCGGTATCGCGTGCGCACGCGCAGCAGGCGGGCCATCGGCATGACGAAGTGGATGAGGTACGGAGGCGAACCTGTGAATTGCAGCTCTTCGGCGCGCCGCACATCGCGGCGTGCGCGCCACAGCAGCGCCAGGTTTGAAGTAACGGTCCACACTGCACGCCGTAGCTGCGAATTCTTGTTGTAGGCGGGCCTGGCAACGCGACGCACGACCAGCCGACCCGGACGCAACTCCTCGACAGATTCACTGGAACGCTGCGTGGACAACCCCAGCAGCGTCACGTCGTGTCCGGCGCACGCAAGATCGCGGGCGTAGGCCAGCGCGTATTGCCCAACGGCGCCGAAGTCGGGCGGCAACCAGTCGCATAGGATCAGAATGCGCATCCGCCGTCCTAGCTTCCGGTCGCGACTCGTGGTGCGCGCCGGTATGGAGCAGCGAGCGGCTCGCCGACGAATATGCCCTGTCCCGGCATCGCAACACTCTTCCAGTACGCCTCGATCAGGGTCTCGCCCGCCAGGTAGTGCAGAATCAGCAACGCCGGGTTGGGGAACTTCGCGGTGAAGTTGCAGGGCTCGACGACAGTGCCGTAACTCCCGGTCGCGCCAGCTTCGAGCCAACGCAGGCTGCTCATCTGCTCGCTGTCGGTCAACTTGCCGCCCGTCGAAGTCAGATGATCGGCCACTGCGCCGGGCAGGAAATGGTTGGTGTCGAGGTCCTGCACTCGCGCGGCGCCGATGAAATAGAACATCACATCGCTTCGTTCGCGCAGCGCCGGCGCGTTCACAATCTGCGTGCGCACGCGGCCCGCGGCGACCATCGCGGCATGCGGGTAGCCTTCGCGCCGCACGTCGCGGTCCGCATCTCCGCTGCTCACCAGGTACGCAGTACCTGCGGGAGCGGTGCCATCAGAGCGCACACCACGATCTATGAGCTGCCTGGCCTGCTCGAGGGTCAGCGCCGCGACGCTCATGGCGGGCCGCAGCTGCAGGTCAGAAAACGGCGCACCGCTCCTCGAATCGTAGTAGGCGCTGGTGCGTGTTGGCACACAGCCCGCGGCGCAGCTCGCTCTATCGAAACCCAGGGCGAATGCGGCCGTTATCGACATGCAATCGACCCGATACGGCTGTGTCCAGGTCAATGCGTAGGCTTGTACCGATGCGGGCAGCTGCGCGTCCACCTGGGCCTTGAGCGCTCGAAATTCGGCCGCCGGCAGCGTAGTGCGGTGAAAATCGAATGCGATGCGGGCGACATTCTGCTGCGGAATATGGCGCTGCTGTACGTAGTAGCGGCCAACGGCGGCGCTCAGCGGATCGACGGAGTTGATCACAACGCCAAGTTGCGCGGGAGTCAACGCTGCAGAGATTGGCGCCACGATAAGCGCCGCAATGAGCGCAAGGGCTACGCGTGTGGCGATCCAGCAGGCCCGCGCGCGGGGCATTGTCATGGCGGTAGACACTGCAGCAATAGCAACGTTCGCTAGTAGTAGGCGCCCGCGCCGTCCGCCGAGCGATTGAGCACGGTGCCAATGATCATCAGTTCACGCAGCAGCTCCATGCTGCGCGTAATCTCATCGCGCACCGTCTGCCCTTCAGCAACCACGAACAGTCCCGCTTGCACCAGTGGCGCAAACGCAAGTGCATCGTCGGCCAGCAGCACGGGCGGCAAGTCGAAAATGACGATACGGTTCATGTAGCGCAGCCGCAGTTCCTGCACCACGTCTGCCATGCGCTGCGTCGCAACCAGCTCCGAGGACATTTCCACGCGTTCGCGGGCTGGCAGAATGGTCAGGCGATCGTAGCCGGCGACTTTGACCATCGCTTCATGGACTGATCGCCGCCGCTCCACGCAATCCTCGACGCCCAGTTCTGGCTCGAAACCCAGCCGCCGATGCACGCTCGGGTTGCGCAAGTCCAGGTCCACGAGCAGAGCCGTGTGACTCGGATCCGCGGCGATCGCTATTGCCAGATTGATGGCCGTCAGGGTCTTGCCTTCGCCGTTTGAGGTGCTGAGCACGGCGAGAGTATTCGCACCAAGCTCCTTGAGGCGCCGTAGCACCTGCGTGCGCAGCATTTTGTAGGCGCCACCGGTTACGCCAAGAACACCGCCAGCCGGCAGGATCCGCTCGCGCTCGCGCCGTTCCTCCTCGAGCGTGACAACGCGGCGACTGAACACGGCCGTATCTGTCAGTCCTATGCTGTCCACGACCTCGACGCCGGAGTGTTCGGCGTGGCCGAACAGACGCTCTCGCTCGGCGCGCAGCGGTTCAATTGAGCGTACTTTGGTGTCCACGGTTGGACTCAACTTCCCAGCTTGCGCATGGCCACCGCCCACAACACGTCAAGCGGCTGGACAAAGAAGTGCAGCACGATGATTGCCAGCACGAAGGCGCCCAGCGCGCCCGCTAACGCCCGCTGTCGCAGTCGCCGCCGCTGCGCCCGATCCGCCATCGTCAGGATCCTGGGAAGGATCGCCAGCGGCGGAACGCTCAGGAGCGACTCAAGATCGCGGCGGCCGCGCACGCTGCGGTCGACATTTTCGAGCACCAGCACTGTGCCGATACCGCCAAGCAGCGCCAACACCAGCCCGAACGCCGACACGAACCAGCGATTGGGGCTGGCCGGCTGCTCGGGCGCCAGCGGCGGATCGATCAGCGTGAAGCGCTCGCCCTTGTTTTCGTCTTCGAGGTTTTCCGCCAGCTTTGCCGACATCTGCTTCTGACGTACTTCCCGAAATTTCAACTCGCTGGCTTCGTACTCGCGCATCAGGTTGGTGTAGTCCCGCTCGACCGCCGGGCTCACGGCCAGCCTCGTATTGAGATCGGCAATCCGCGCCTGCAATTCAGTGCGCTTCAGCACCAACGACGCGCGCTGCGCCTGCGCAGCTTCTTTTTGCGCGTTGATCGAGATGTAGGCGGGGTTGTCGGGATGCGTCGCCGGCGGCTCGGCGGCCTGCGGTTCCTTGGCGGCGCTGGTCAGGATTTCCACCTGGCGCTTGAGCCGCACGACATCGGGGTGATCGGGCGCGTAGCGCTGCTCAGCCGCCAGCAGCTTGGTCTTCGCATCCTCGAGCTGCCGTTGGGCATCGTTGCTGGAGTCGACCGCGCCTACGGCGCGCTCCAACCCCGCAATTTCCCGCTGCGCGCGCACCACGTCCGGATGCGTGGGGCCATAGAGGCTGCTGACCCGGGCATACTCCGTGCGCAGGAACTTCAGCCGGTCGGCGGGCGAGAGCACCCGCTCGCCGGTCGAGGTGTAAACCTGCGAACTCGGGCTGATCTGTGCGAGCTGCGCTTCCAGGAATGTGCCCTGCTGGTCGTCGGCGCGCAGCTGCATCTCCACGTCCCGCAGGTCCTCCTCGGTGCGCGTCAGCAGTTGCGTGTTGACGATGGCCTGGTCAGGCAGCGTATTGATGTGTTTGTTCTTGAATTCCGCAATTGCGGCCTGTTGTTGCTCGATGTTCCTGCTGAGCTTGTTGGCTTCGTCCTCGAGAAAGGAGGCCGCCTCCTCCGTCAGCTGCCGGCGCGTCTTGACGTTTTCGCCCAGATACAGCGACACCAGTTCATTCGCCACGCGCGCCGCCACTTCCGGCGAGTCGCTGTCGTAACTCACGGAGAAGGCGATGTTCGCCTTGGTTGCGCGACCCTGCCGCGGATCCATCACGTCAGCGCTGATCATCTGGAACTTCACGTCATCGCGCATGCGCTCGAGCAGCACCTCGCGCGGCTCGCGCCTGCGCAAACGCGGATAAAGATCGTAGCGCTGGATGATGCCCAGCAGGTTCTCGGTGGTCATGACGCGCTGGCTGATCACCTGGATGCGCTGGTCGGCGTAGCTCGTGATCGTCGAGGGCACGAGTTCGGACGGCAATTCCTGCTGTTCGATCAGGATAGTGCCGGTCGAGCGATATGTCGGCGGCCAGAATAACGCTGCCAGCAAAGCTACCGCGAACACACCGAGTGACACCCACAGCGCGGGCCAACGCCTGCGACGCAATGCGGCCCAGCGGTCAGCCAGGTTTAGCGGCGAATCGGCCGCAGGAGCGTTCACGGCACCACCACCGTATCACCCCCGCGCAGCAGGATGTTCTGCTCCAGGTGNNCACGCGTATGTCATTGAGCGATGCAAAAGGCGTCGCGCCACCGGCCAGGCTCAACACCTGCATTACGTCGAGCGGCCGGGCCATGGGATATTGGCCAGGACGATTTACCTTGCCGACGATGAACACCTGGTTGCCAGACGCCACCTTGACCGCCACGGTGACCGAAGGGTCTGGCACGAACTTGCGTAGCCGCTCGTCGATGGTCGCGCGCACCTGCTCGGCGCTGCGGCCGGCGGCATCAATCTCGCCCGCGAGCGGCATTGAGATCCCGCCGTCGGGCCGCACCAGCAGTTCGAGGCTCAGTTCCGGTTCCTTCCACACCGCAATCACCAGCACGTCACCCGGCTGCAACAGGTAGCTGTCCGCTGCGCCGGCTGGGCCAGATGCGCCAGCAAGCATCAGGGCGAACAGCGTAAATACAAACGTCCGCATCTTGTCCTACCATTTTCCGAAGCTGAAGCGACCCATTTCGAAGCAGACATCCAGGCAGGTGGAACCGCGGCCTCAGCCGCCCATCATTACGCCACAGCAGTATGACAATTGTGTCTCTGCGGCCAGATTGGCCGGACTTTCAATCGCCACAGAATCATCAATGCGGCGCCAAGCAGCAGTCCGCTCATTGGCAGGGGCACCGCGACCAACGGTGCAAAACTCAACTGCAGGTTGTACAGCCCGACATTGGCCGTTCCCTGGGCGGAGGCAAACACGTCGGCATACAGGGTCACCGGACCGGCCACATCCCAGCTCAGCGTGCCGGGGCCGGACATCGTGGTCAGCGCCCCACTGGCATTGGTCAGCGCAAAACTCAATGAGCCCAGGGCGTCCGAGAACGATTCGTCGATAAGCGTGAACGACAGCGTGCCGGCCGTATTCACGTGAATGGTGGTGACTGTCGCGCTGCTGCCCAACACGAGTCTTGAGCCCGGCGTGTCGCCACTCAGTGTAAACAGGCTCGCGGATGACGCTGCCGCCGAAGCAGAAGTCGCCGGCAACATCGCCGCCGGCGCTCCTTGCGAAAGCGAAAGCAACAGCAGCGCCAGCAGCGCTCCCATGACAACTTTGGGCGGCGACATCATGTTCCGTTGACCCTGCCGTCGGCCTGATCTGCCGACTGCGAATAGAGATATTTCTCGTAGATGTACTGGCGCAGGGACTGGCCGGTCGACTCACCATTGATGGCAGCGGCATCCACTTCGGTGGCGCTCCTATGGGCGCCGTTCACGTCGCGCTCCGCGCCGCCGCCGTTGACCTGCACCAGATGCGCACGCTCGATCGCCTGGCCGCGCCCGATCGCGGCAATTCGCATCTTGGCGTAGGGAGCCTGCGTGCCACTCATGGCGATGAGCTGGATGTCCGCCGCGTCGACCCTGCGGCTGGTATCGGCGCCATCGTTGATGATCTCGGCCAGCCGGGTCACGTCGATATCGAAGTGGCGCATCAGGTCGGCGCCCGCTTCGACGAACACTGGCAACAACGCCCGTCCACGGACCGCTTGATCGGGCAACGGGGCCAGCCTCGCCAGCATGGTCTTGATCGCATAGCGGACCACGTCGGAATCCCGCACCCCGAGCCGGTCCGCGAGCTGCTTGATCTGTCGCACGTCCGCACGACTCATGCGGATGGACACCGCCTGCTTGCGATTGCCGATCATGTTGCGGCCAGTGCCATTTGCGCGCCTGTTGCCATCCCCTCCACCATCCGCACGGCGTGCGTTCATGGCGCAGCGGCCGGATCAAGGCGCATGGCGGGGAAGAGCGTGTTGCGGATTCGCTGCGCTCTGTCCACGAACCCCAGCAACGCGACGCCGCTGGCAAAAAGCCAGAACGTGGCAGGAATCGGTACGGCGGGTGGATTGTTCCCGAACCCATCTTCAACCTGGTCATGATCGTGATCATGGCCATGACGCCCCTGCTCAACCTCACGCCAATGGCCAGCGCGATTTCGCCAATCGCCCCCATTGCCGTGCGTCTCATCGTATTGCCAGTGGTTGAAATCCGGGCGCCATTCACCCACCGCCGAACCCGCGCGCACCAACGCCGTCGCCCTGGCACGATCACTCGGCCATGTTCCGTCTGCGTAGAAGGCGGCCAGCGCACCCGCGGCATCTGGCCGACCTGAATAATTGCCGGACGCCGTCCGACCGTAGGCGATCGAACTGCCGACGGAAACCATCCGTGGCGCAGGAGGCAGCAGTTTGTGCGGCTCCACGAGATAGAAACCAGTCAGATGTACCGCTGCGGGCTGATTGAGTTCCGCAGCCTGGACTGCGGCAGCCTGTGCGCTCTTGACCAGGGACAAATGGGCGGCAAGCGCGGCGACAGCAAGCACAAGTCTTCGAGACACAGACATGAACCGCTCCCTGTTCTACTGGGGCGGGATCTTTACTGTTCGAAGTGACAGCGCTTTGAACTATTTATGACAATTTGACGCCAGCACGGACGCGTGCGGTCTCACCACGAAACCACACTACAGCGCGCAGGCATCAGCACCAACGTCGGGGAACAAACAGCCGATCAGATTCCCACGATCGCCATTGTCAGGTCCAAACTTCTCGCAGTCATGACAATGGTTTTAATTATTCGTTGCAAGTGCGTAATACAATTAGCTTTAATGTGAAGGCGAAGTTACGCTGTCTCGACATTCATTCGTCATACGTGCACCAATCAGTTCGGGCTTCTTCGGCCGAACTGGCGGTACAGCGTTACGAATATCGCCGTATTTGAAAGCGTCGGTTGTGCCGGTGCATACCGTTGCAGGTAGAGCGCGAGCTGTGATTGCAGCGTCCAGTGCTCGGTCCAGCGCCAATCAGCATTGAAATTGACATCGTAGTAGCGCCTGTTTCCCAGGCTGAGCCGCCCTGAGGAATCCGACAGCCTTGACCCGTGAATGGCCGCGGTCAGCACCAGGCGCTCGGTGCGGTTGCCGCTCGCCCGCACGGTAACGTCGTCCTGCGTTGCCAGCGTGCCGAAACCACTGGGCTGCAAAGCTCGTGATGCGGAAAGCTCCAGTTGCCAGCGCTCGAACTGGCGCTGCACGCGCAACGAATAGTTGCCGGTGCTGCCGCGGGAGTAGATATTGACTTTCTTCAACACCAGGTGCGGCACGCCCTGCGGGTCCGTTTCCACGAACAGCTCGTCGATGGTTTGCCTGAATTTCAAGTGTGAGATTCCTGCGGAGAGCAGCAGCGACCAGCGCTCCGACAGATCCCTGGTCAGGTCCATCTGCGCGTAGTTCGCGCCCGTGTGATAACTCTGATTCCGCAATTCAAATTGCGTCGTCCCACCTTCGAGCGTCAGCCGCCAACGCTCGGACAAATCGTGAGCATATTTCGCGCCAGCCTGGCCGTAGTTGAAGCTGTTCAGCGTCGGGGTCACGGTCGCGCCGTAGTGAACCTGGTCTTCGCTGGCCGACAACTCGAAGTCACTGCGTTCCGAGAGTTGATGTTTCCAGTCCAGCGAGCCGGTATTCTCCTGTCGATGCAGCGTACTGCCGCCCAGGGCACTTTGTTCGAACTGGTTGTACAGGGTCGAATCGCGATGCCAGGCAGCGTTCGCGGAGAGCTCATTGCGCTCGCCCTTGTAATCCCAGATCGAATCGACGTATTGGTAGTCGGACAGGGGCGCGACTGCGCCGTGCGTCGCGCCCGCCCGGATGCGCGGTTGCAGTGAGCAGGTCACGCGTTGCCCCGTGTAGCTCACAGGGAGATTCAGCAGCAGGGCCAGCGTTTCCGACGTGCCGCGCCCGTCGCCGAGGAACAGGGGGTTGGACTGATAGCCCGCCGACAGGCCCATCGAATCCTCAGTACCGATGGGACCAGCCCAAAGGGAACCACATGCGAGCGCCAGCGACCAGGCGGCGACAGCTGCCACCGCGCCGGCCCTGCGTGTCATAAATGATTCGCACCGGGCGATTAGCATCGCTCCGATGAACAATCGATACCTCATCGCTTTGTTCGTGTCCGTCTTCCTGCTGACCGTGATGGTCATTTCATGGCGAGACGGCACACTGTCCGTGCCGGGCTCGGGCTCGCGCACCACGGCCGCGGCCACCACGGCTGCCGGGACCATTGGCAGTGGTTCGGCACTCAACGCTGGCGTTACGACACCGCTCGACATGCTGTCCGTGGCCCATCCCAGAAACTCTCCGCTCACGGCTGACATGCTCGTGATTTCAGACGATGCCCCGTACCCCGTTGACGAGCCGGAGCCTTCCTCGATGCTCGATCCGACGAAATCGGAAGTGCCGGTTCTCGTCGCCGTCGACAACTCTCCAGAGGCCGCGCGGCACAACGCCACGATTCGCAACCTCGGCGGCGAGGTGCTGGTCGTCAAGGTCACTGCGGTCAACCCTCCCGCCGGAAACAAGTCGATCGTGCAAATCGCCCTTGCGCCGCGCGCGGAGGTGAATCTGACCGACGCGGGGCTGGTGGTCGCCACAGGTGCCGAGATTTCAGTAGAGAGTCCGCCCTATCTGGCGCAGACGACCACGGTGTACTGAAAGCCGCGCAAAGTCAGCGTGTCTCGCACTGCACGCCAAGGCAGAACATCTTGACGTTGATGAATACCGGCTGCAGTTCATCGGTGAGCTGCTGGTAGTTGCCCGCGTTCGCCAGATCCTGCCCCAGCTGATCCACCGCATTCTTGCTGGCATCGCCCAGTGAGTTGGCGCCAGAGAGCGCACCGGAGAGCGCACCGGCGTCTGAGGTCGGCACACCGGTCGAAGTGCCGACCACGGTGATATTCGCCGCACCGATGACCTGCAGGGCCGCTATGTTGAGATTTCCGGCCACACGAATGCCCGCATCGCCCGCATCCACCGCTCCCTTGGGCGCGATGAGATTGACGAGACCGGCCGTCTGCCCCGGCGAAGTCAGCAACTGCCCGATGCCGCTGCCTGAAACGGCATTGCTGGGATCGACAAAGAGATTGCCGTTGGCGTCCGTCTGAATGACCGGTGGCGGCGCGCCGGATGCGCTCTTGGCACCCTTGCCGGCGTCAATGTTGCCGTTCGACGCCCAGAGAATGATGTCGCCACCCTCGAGTGTCAGAATTCTCGACTGATTGACTTCGAAGTTCTGGTTGGCAAAGCCGCGGATTGCACCTTGCCCCAACACCAGGATTCCAAGGTTCACCTCTGACGGAACGGTTAGCCCGAGCGGCGTAACGAAGGACTTGACCTGCCCGAGTGAGGCAGGCGGATTGGGCACGCCCACCACCACCGAGCCGCCCGGCACCAGCAGGCTGATATCACCGCCCTGCTCTGTTTTCAGCTGACTGAAAAACATGTTGAGGTCGCCACTGCGACTCACGACCCGGCCCGCCGAATCCTTGGCCGGGAACAAGGTCTCGATGGCCGTGTAGCCGCGATCGTAGCTCGCACCCTGCTGCGAATGCGCCAGGCCCGCCTGGCTCAGCTCATCGCTCAGCACGCGCGCCAGCAACGGCAATTGTTGACCAGGCGTCAGCGACTTGAACGCCAGCAACGCGTCCGCATAGGACAGCCCCGAGTTCGCCACCGGGTCGAGTTGCCGCATGTAGTCGACCAGTGTCGAAGCGTAGCTGCTCGGCGCCCCGGTTGTCGTGCTCGGATCGAGATAGGCCGCGATGAACGCAGCGTACGCTGGCGGCCGTAATTTGCCCGCATCCGATCCGAGTCCTGCGCCGATCACCATGGATGCGCCATTGGACGGGAGCCGCGGATCGGAAAGGCTGCCGGTCGTGCGCAATCCATTGGAGTCGCCGAGATTGATGGTGCCGCCCGCCAACACCACGAGCTGGCCAGGTCCGGCGACGTTGATCCCGGTGTTGTTCCGGATCAGGGCATTGGTCACTGCCGCGGTAGGCGTCGAGTAGGAGATGTCGCCGCCTGCTGAAACCAGGGTTACGTCGGCGGGGCTGAGATTTTTCGCCGTGAAATCCAGCTCGTTGATGTTCCCACCCGCAATCACGCTGCCCTGCTTGGGCAGCGACAGCAGCAACGGTGCGATATCGCCTGCGTCGGCAATGATCAGTACGGGTTGGCTGTCCCCCTGATGCAGCGGTGCAGTCGGCAACGCCACGTCCGCAAGTCCACTGAAATTGGTGCCGTCCGAGGGCGCAAACGGACTCGGCACGCGAGCCGGGTTCACTTCGGAAAGCGTGACGCTGGCGGGCGCGCCGTTGTTGTTGATCGACGCTGCCGCCAGCAGACGCAGATTGCCGGCGGCGGCCGGGAACAGCGTCAGGCCGACGTTGTAAGGTGTCAGTTTCGCGAGCCTGGCATCGCCAAGATCCACGTCTCCGGAAAGTGAAGCCACGCTGACATTGGAGGGGTAAACGGAGAGGTAACTGAAGGGGCTGGCAGTGCCGTCGTACACATTGCCGTCGCTGAGCGCGACGATCGGCAGGTTGAGGAAGGCCTGCGGATTCAAGGTCACATCACCGCCGACGCTCGCAATGTTGAGGGTGCTCGGCCGGCTGGTCGGCGCATAAGTATAGAACGCCGCATTGGTCGCGTTCTGTTGCGCGAATTCCGCATTCGCCACGGTGGCCGGCAGCGTCGTGCTGTTGGCCACACCTTCGAGTTCCAGACCGGACCGCGCTGCGATATCGAACGTGCCGTTGCCCGCCACGATGATGGGATAGACCTGCGTCTCGGGTGGCGGCAGCGGATTCACCGACTGCGCGTCGGGATACTGCTGCCCAAAAGTCGAGTGTGGCCCTGAAGTGATCGCACCACCCGCGTTGATGGTGGAATTCCCCCAGTCATTCTCGAACACGCCGCTGATGATGTCGCCACCGGCGTCGATCTGGAGGCGACCACCGCCAGTGAGCACCAGATCGCGCAACGCCGCAGCGTCACCGGTGGCCGTGAGCAGACGTCCAGTGGTCGGGATCACCGCCGAGGTATTCAATATGTCGCGGCCCGCATTGATTGCCAGGCTGCCACCTCCCAGCACGCCCACGCCCTGTTGGAACAGGTTGAACATCACCCACCAGCTCGTGTTGACATCCGCACCATAAACGCCGTCGAGCGGGCCGCGCCGCCACAGCCAATCGGTGACGAGCTGCGAGCTTGGAGCACTGCGCACGTCGCCAGCGGCTGCGATTCGAATGTTGCCGCCCCGGGTCGGATAGGCAGCGACCGCACCGCCCCGGCGCGAGAGGTTCGGTGCATTGAACAATGACGTCTGCGCAGGAGAGAGTGCCGAAGGCGCGCCCGCGGTGTAAATCGCGGCCGACAATGGATCGCTCTCGGCGACCAGCAGATTGTTGTTCGCGTCGTAGCCACTGAAGGCGTAGCCGAGCAGTACGTCGCCGCCTGCGGACATGTCGATACTGCCCGTGCCGGTGCGGATCAGCATTCCTGGCTCAACGATCAGGTTGCCGCTATTGCCCGGATTCGTGTAGCTGGAAACGGATCGAGGCTGATTTACCACGGCCATCGGATTGGCAGCACCCAGGTCGGCGCCCGCCGTCAGTCGCAGCGAGCCGGAGTCAGGCGTTGTGCCGGGCTCGCCAAAGCTCCACGAACCCAGTTCCCTGCCGTTGTCCGTGAAGCCGTCGCTGATGGACGTGTTGACGACGAGATTGCCAGCGGCACGCAGCGTCACGGCCATTGGCGCGCCGAGCGCGGTATTCCAGCTCGCGAGGTCCCACACCGCACTCGAGCCGTCGCCGACCGTCAGGTCGCCGCTGCTGTCGACTTCAATGCCCGCGCGAACCGACACGTTGCCCAGACCGCTCGCCGCGGCAATCGCCTGGGCGTGCGTAAGGAAATTGCCCGCGTCGATCGCCAGTGCGCCGTTCAGATCTGCAATATCGCAGGTACCGCCGCTGCCGCAACCGGAATCGACAGCACCCAGCGAACTCGCCGTGTAGCGCCGCACGCCCTCCACGACGATGGCATTGGCAGAGTGCACGACAACGCCGGCGGGATTCTGCACTGCAAGCTGTACGCTGGTCTGATCAGTGGAGCGCGGCGCGCGTAGCGTCAGCGTGCCGTCCGAATCGCTGTTGGTGCCGCGCAGATCGAAGACGGTCGCGCCAGTCGAGGTACCGCCACCCAGCTGCAGTGTACCTGCAACCGTACCCAGCGTGATGTCACCGCCGCGCGCTGCGAGAGCCTGCCCATTTGCGCCCATCGGTCCAGCCGGGCCGGCATGTGCATTCAGCGTCGCCCCACTTTCAATCGTGAGACCGGTGCCAGCCCACAGCGCGATCCTGCCGCCATCGATGCGGCTTGCATTGCCGCTCGTGTCGATCACGGCACTGCCGGCAACATCAATCGAGCCGCGGTCCGCCGCGAGTTCGAAGCTGTTGGCATCGATTGCATCGGACAGAACCACACTGACATCATTGCGGGTGCGCAGCGTGAGGTCGCCGTGAAACCCGCCAGCCGCCAACAGCGCGTCCAGCGACGCCAGTCCTGAAGCTGCGAGGCCCGAGCCCACGTCGAGGGTGAAGCTGCCGGACTTTTGCCCTGCGGCAGCGCCACCATGAATTCCATCGCCGGCAAATACGAACATGCCCTGCGGCGCTGCAACCTGCAGGCTGCCTGCATTGCCGTTGGTTCCAGCCGACGATGCCGCGCCAGACACGTCGACACTTGCGCCGTTGTCGATCACGACATTGCCGGCATCGGCAGTCAGGGCGACACTGCCCCCGGCACCGGCCGCCTCGGTGCCCGAGAGATTCACGACTGCGCCGCTGGCGTTGATCGTCGACGCGGCTCCAAGGTGCACATCGCCACCCGTGGCGTGCAGCGCCACACTGCCCGACGGCAGGTTGATGGCGCCATTCTGCTCGATGCTGTTGCCCTGAATGCTCAGCGTGGCGCCCAGGCCCGCCGCCGGCACATCGTGCGGCAAGGGCGCGGCCGTGCGGCTCAAAGTCACGTTGCCCGTCGCCGCCAGCGATTGGTTCGATCCTGCTTCACCAATCAGTGCGGCGCTGCTCAGGTTGACCGCCGCGGGACCCGCTGCCGACGCGACGGTCAGTGTGCCCTTGCCCTGGCCGACGATATCGCCGTCGGCCAGAAGGTTGACTGCGCTGAATCCGCTGATGGTCTTGTTGCCGGCGCCGAGCGTGATCTGACCCGGCGCAGTCGTTCCGCCGGTGGCGACGAGATTCAGTGCGCCGGTTCCCCCTGTTGTCGTCGCCTGCGGCGACTGCGTACCGGAAGTGTTGAACAGACTGATCGTGCCGGCCTGCACGCTCTTGTCGCCCGCGCCGAAACCGGCGATCACCGGCGCGTCGAAGCTGACGCTGTGCAGGGCCGTTGCACCTGATGCCACGGTTCCCAGTTGCACGGAATTGTAGAAGTCGATGGACGAGCTGCTGCCGATCGTCAGGTCCGTCAGGTTCTTGAGCTCGGAGAGCAGTACGGAACTGATGACCAGACCACCGGTGCCTGCTGGCGCGTCGCCGATGCTCACCCCGCTTGAATACAGGCTGACCGCCGGTGCCGACACCAGCGCCCCAGGCGTGATCACCGTGTCCTTCGTTCCGTAAAGCAGCAGGCTGCCAGAGGCCTGCACCGCTGCATCGGCATCGATCGTCACGGTGCCCGCTGGCGTTTGCGTCAATGTCGCCGGGTCGACTGCAATCGACGCGCCGGCGCCGTTCGACACGCGCAGCAAGGCACCACCTCCCGGCAACAGCAGGTGCGCGGGCGTCGAGGAGGCGGCGGCACTGCTGCCTTGCGCGACCAGTTGTGCGCCGGAATCCACAGTCACAGTGTCTTTCGCCGCGATCACGATCTGCGGTGCGGCCAATGCGGTCGTATTGCGCAGTTCGACGGTCTGCGTCGTACCAAGCGTCAGTTGCTGGCCATCCGCCGTGTTGGAACTCGATGCGCCCAGAATCAGCGTCTGGGCCTGCAGCTGATCGAGTTGATGCACATCCAGTTCCACGGTTCCCGGTTCCAATGGCGGCTGACCGGAGAGCGAATCCACCACCACCAGGTCCCGCGCAATGATCGCGACGTCACCGGCCTGTCCCTGGCGCGTGATGGGCTTGCCATTCGAATCCTTGCCAAAAGTGAATTGCCCGACGTTGAAGTCAATCGGGCCAAGCAGGTTCAGGCTGTTCGACACGGACAGCAGCAGTTCGCCCGCGTCCGCGGGAAGTTGCGGTGGCGAAACCTTGGCTGCGGCCGCAGCCTGGGTGAAGAACGCGTTGGCATAGGAATCCGAATACCCTGAGGCGTTGTGCACGACCGACGAGGGTGACACCAGCACTGAGGAGCTCAGGCTGTCGACGGTGCTGGTACCGGCGACGCCGAAGCGGCCCGCGACCATGTAGGAACCATCGGGTTGCGCCACGACCGAACCCGCCGCGATGCCGCTGTTCGGCTGCACCACCTGGATAGCATAGGCGCCCGGCAGCGCGGCGTAGCGCGCCGGCAGCAGGACATAGGTGCCGGCGGCGAGGCCAGGCACTCCAGATAGATAGATCGTCTGATTGCCTGTCGCAGCGGAACCCTGCGCGTATTGCGGGTCAACGGGCGCGAACTGCGAATGGAGACTCGGGATGATCGCGTACGAATACACCACCGTGCCAGCCGGGTGCGCCGACGCCGGCAGGTTTTGTGGATCCAGCACATCCCTGGAACCGCCCTGGCCAGCGATGAATTCGTAGGCGTAGAGGTCGCCGCCTCCTGACAGATCGACATGCGCGCCGGCGGCCACGTTCACGTTCGGCCCAGTGAGGTGGATCTTCTTGGCCGGAGGCTGTGCCAGCACGTTGGTCAGGCCGGGATACGGGCTGAAGGTCCACTGCGTGCCATTGGCCGTGGAGCCGTATGGAATCAACTGGCCGCCCGACGATACGGAAGTGACGCTGCCATCGACCAGCGATACGAGACCGGGATCGACGATGTTCCCACTCGAGTCAAGCATCGAGATGCCGTTAAGTGCGAGCACTCCGAACGGTGCTCGTACCACTCCCGCCTGATGAATTTCAGTCGCATTGACGGTAAGGCTGCCGGCCGCAGACAGAGGCGGCGCTGCCGTGCCGGCTGCCCCGGTCGTATCGATGTTTACGATGCCCGGCGTGGGCGCGACGCCCGCGGCCGGGACCGTCGGCAGATCGTTGATGACAAACGCGGTGGCGGTGGTCGGATAGANNCAGCCGCTGATGCCGCGCAGATCGAGCAGCTGGGCCTGCACGGACAGATCGCCTGTGCCGGTCACCGGATGCAGCACTGCGGCCGCGTTCGGACTCGGACGCAGCGGATCGAAGTAGTCGACGTTGTTGAAATAATTTCCAAGCGCCACGTATGGCGCGGTCAGGCTGACCATGGCGCCCGGGTTGCTTTGAAACAGCGGAGCGTCCAGCGTCAGCTTTGCGCCAGCGTGCAACGCAACTGTGCCTTCGAACGCAATGGTGTCTGCGCTGCGCAGTGCCAGCGTGTCAAAGCCCCCGGAGCTGAGTTCGGCAACATCGAGCTGCGCCACGCCGCTTTGAAGTTGGCCGCCAGCCGTCGGTGCCGGCGAACCAGTGGCCGGCGTCCCGACCAGCGTGAGCAGCCGATTGCTGGTCGGATAACTGACTCCGGAAGTGGAGTTCTGCGAGCTCACACCATTGAGCCCGGCGTTGCTGAAGCCGTTGCCCAGCCCGATATTCAGAGTTCCGCCGCCGGCGCCACTGACCGGAGCACCATTCAGCGTGGCCGCCTTGCCCGACATCGATCCGTCGAGCACCAGACCTTCACGGGCAGATAGGTTGACGACGCCGCCAGCGCTGGCCACGGTGGTCGGGACGATGCCCCACTGCCCTGAAACATCAAGCACGCCCGCCGCGCCGTCGACATCGATCAGCGAACCGGCATCGGTTTGAACAAAACCTTTGGTGGCCAGCAGGGACACGGTGCCGCCCGCCAGGACCTTGCCTTCCCGCATCCCAAGCTGATCCAGCGTGTCGATCTTGGCATAGCCCGCCGCCGACAGGATGGCATCGGGCCCAAGCTCTATGCGTTGGTTGGCGATGAATCCCGGATCACCGCTGCCGAATAGCGTCGCACCAGGCGCGAGCAATTGCAGCGTGATATTGCCCGCCGGCGCAATGATCTTGCCGAACACGAGCAGGTTGCCATCGTAGCCGTTCGCAGCAAGCGTCACCGACCCCAGCGGATCCACAGTGATCGACGCGTCCCGCGCCAGCGTGACATCCCCGGTCTCCACGCCCTGCTGCACGGTACTGGCGCTGGCGGAAAAGCTGACGCTGGCTGCCGCCCGCTGGGCCAACGGCAAAGTCTGAAACTGGCTGAACTGCAGCAGATTCGAACCCGTGGGCCGCAACAGGGCATTGCCATTGAGCACCAGCGTCTGCTGCAACGGTGCCACGGCGACTGGCACCGATCCGCTGGCATCATCGAGGTTGCCGATGACCACGGAATTCTGGCCGTTGATGTTGTATTGGCCAAAGCCCCCGGTTGTGAACAGCGAGGGCGCGAGGACCAGTTCTCCGTCTGTGCCCCTGGCGGCACCCACTGTCACGGACCCAGACTGGAGCGAGAGCGTCCCGCCGCCGCCGGCCTTGAGGCTGCCGCCGAGCAACGTGGAATCCCCGGCGATGCTCAATGTTCCGGTAAACGGGGTAAAACCGGGCGCCAGGTTGTAGTTCGCGTTCAACGCGATCGAACCGGCGTTGCCAGTCGCAAGCTTGTTGCTGAAATTCATCCAGGCGCCGCCGGAGACATTCACGACGCTGCCGTTTGCCAGCGAGACATCGCCGGCCGCGGATACGGACACTTTGCCGCCATTGACGATGACAGGGTCGGTGCCCGGTTGCGCCGTGACGGATGGTGAGTCATTGGTCCAGGTGCCGCTGGTGTCGATCACCGCCCCGGTACCGAGGTTGATATCGTGCTTGGTCAGATCATTGGTGTTCACCGTCTGCAGCAGCACCGTGCCGCCCGGCGCACGAACCTTGCCGTCGACTTCGATTCCGACCGTCGACCTCATGGCAAGATTGCCGTTGACCGCGAGGTTGATCGATTCACCCTGCGGCAGCAGGATCGCGCCGTTGCTGGAGGCATCCAGGGTCGTGAAACCATTCTTCGCCAGTTGCTGCGGTGAAATCAGGCTGGTCGCCGGAATATTGGACGACGACACGGGAATTCCGCCGATCTGGATATCTCCGGCCAGGTTATCGCTGAGTGCATCCATGAACCTCAGGCCACCGTCGAGGCCGAAATTGGCCACTTGTGATGAGGTGCTGCAGTTGGAGCAGCCCAGCACGAGGCTCCCGCCTGCGGCCAGCGTGCCGGGATTGCGCTGGTAGAGACCGGCAACGGTCTGCGCCAGGAGGTCACCACGCAGATACACCTGCGGCGACTTGATGGTGATCGTGCCGGCGTCCATGCCCTTGACGTAGCCGGCGTAGTACGACTGTTGCGCACCCTGTGTTGAAGTGCCCCAGGTCGGATCAACGTATCCGTAGTTGTTGGCGATGCCCACGTAGGTCACGTTGTTCGGAGCGCTGCCGATGTTGTACACCTTGCCATCGGCGCCCAGCAGATTGCTGGTGCTTGCCGCGTACCCGCCCTGGTACGCAATGCTGCCACCCGACACATTGAGCGTGGACCCGGAGCGCGCGATCACATCGCCGGTGCCGTAGAGCTGGATGAATCCGGCCCGCGTCGAAATCTGCGCGATGTTCGAACCGATATTGTTGGCGTAAGGCGTCACGTCGAACAGTGCCGGCGGATGATTGATGTCCACCGTCACCTTGGCGCCGTGCAGGAAGCCATTGCGCAGCAAGGGATCGTTCTGCAGGTCAATGGACTCGAGCGTCACCTGCAGTATGTTCTGCGTGGCCGACGCCTGCACATTGCGCAGCCCCGACACGTCGATTACGCTGGCGTGATCGAGATAGATGCTGCCGTCATCGGCGTCCGGCTGTGTGGGCGAAAGATACAGCCCCTGCGGATTGGCGGTTGCGTAGGCATTCACAGTGCCCCCCGCGGCATGAATGGTCGCGTTGCCTTCGAGCGCGATGTCCTTGCCAACCAGGTCGACTTCGGAAGGAATGAATCCCTGCAACTGGGGCACGGTCAGCGTGGCACTGTCGGCCGTGTCCGGCACGACCTCGGTCACGCTGCCGGGTGCCAGCAACAGCGTTCCGCCATTGTTCGGCAACAGCCCGCCGAAGGCAGAGGGTGTGTTGCGCACGAAGTACGGCTTGTCCGGCGCGGCGTCACCGGCTATCAGATAAATGGAACCGTTGGCGCTGACCGACGTGGTCGCGGAAAGCAGCCCCTTCTGATTGACCATGAGCCCGGCCAGCGTGATGTTGCCGTGCGCGGCGGTGATCTGACCCTCGTTGGTGATCGTACCCGTCGTACCGCCACCGTCCACGGCGATCAGGAGCCCGCGCATGTCGGGATTCGAACTGGCTGCGAGATAGACGTTGTTGGTAGCCGCTCCCAGGATCGTCTGGCCATCGGGCGTCGATATGGATCCCTGGTTGGTCACCGCGGAACCGAGCAGCACAATGCGTCCGCCATCGGTGGTCGCGAGCGTGGCGCCCGCCTTGACCGTCACAGCACCCGCCACTCCGGTGCCGGGCGCGACGAAAACAGCCGGCGGTGGAAATCCCAGCGGATTGTCGGCCAGGATGCCGCGCACAAACAGGTCGTCCGATTTGAGCGGCAGCGTCGAGGCAACCAGGCCGCCTACGTCGATCTGCGCGCCCTTGTCGAAAACGATTCCGTTCTGGTTATAGAGGTAGACCTGCCCATTCGCGCTCAACTTACCGGCAATGACGCTCGGATCCTGGCTCCAGATCTTGTTGAGCACCGCCGAGGTCGCATTCGGCTGCAGGAATTTCACGGCGTAGCCACTGGCGATGTTGAAATCCGCCCAGTTGAGGATGGCCTTGTTGGTGGACTGGTTGATAGTCAGCGTCTGCCCATTGGCCACGGCGCTCACCACGCCGGACTGTACGAAGGCAGGCACCGCCGGGCCGCAGCTGCCCGCGAAGCACGCTGTCGGAAGCGGTGGCGCTGCAGCAGCGCCCAGCGGCACTGCCGCGACAAGTGCACCGGCGAGCACCGCCGCACCGCGACTTCGCCAGCGACGGCTGAAACGCCAGCGCCGCGCCAATTCGTGCGCACTGATATGAATGATCGTCATGCTTCCTGGCCGTATTGTTCTTGCGACGAGAATGCACCGGCCCGGTTACGTTTTTATTGCAGAAAAAAAACGGACCCTGTGTCGCCACAGGGTCCGTCGTAGGTCATCCGGAAGCGTCTGCGGTCAGATCGCTCCGGACTATGGCCTTAGAGCGGATCCGAGCTCGCCGGAATGCCCGAAGACGTTGCCAGCAGCTTGGGCTGCAGCGGCGCGGTTGACACCTTGTTACGCGTGTTCATCGTCATGCCCTTGGTGAGCGTTGACGACAGGTCCGCGTCCAGCANNTCCAGCAGTGTGCCGCCGACACCAGCCGGGAAGGCCCCGCCGGTATCAGCACCCACGAAGCCCGCGGAGGTCATCGTCGTCTTGATCTGGTTGGCGAATGCCGCTTGGGCGTTCGTCCCGGCCAGGAAGCCGGTGCGGGTATTGAACGAGTTCTGGTAGTAGAAATCGTAGTTGCCCTTGACGACATTGATATACGAGGTGGCGGTCGGGCCATTGATGTCATCGCCCGAAGTGCCAGTGTCGACAGCCACACCGTTGATCTTGACGAAATCATACGTGTTGGTGCCAGACACCTGGTTCGCGTGCGGCGGGGTTTCAAGGCCCAGGACGCCGATCGCGCGCAGGTTGGCGGCTTGCATCGCCTTCAGATCAGTGATGAGCGTGGTGCTGCTGCCCTCGGCGATATCCTGCGGATTCGCTTCGGAAACAGTGACCGTCGTGCCATCGTACGGGTTGTTGGCGCTGTACGGGGTCTTCCCGGCGGAACCGCAGCCCGGATAGCACAGGAAGTACTGATTGCCTGACGCCTTGGATCCCGAGCCTTCACCGCGATCCAGGAACGCGATGCCGCCGGCAGGCAACTGACGACCGTCGTCAGAATACAGCTGATTCCAGTTGCTGATCGTACCCGTGAGGATGCCTTCACCTTCGGCCCGCGAGAAATTGGTCTTCGCGCAGGGAGCTGCCGGGAGTGCGCAGGGGCCGGTCGCCGGTTGCGGCAGTCCCGTGTACACCGTGTGGGTCACGGCAAGGCCGAACAGGTTGTCGTACAGGCCGGTTGTCGCACCGACTGTCGGGGCTGAGCCACCATCACTGTTCTTGGCAGTGCCGCCGGCATTGCCAGTCGGGTTGTTGAAACCCTTGAACATGGCGACTTCGACGTCCGCTACGCCCCAGTCAGGCGTCTGGACGCTGGTCGCACCGTTGAGCACATACGCGCCACTGGTCTTGCACGACGGCTTGCCTGGACCCGACGGCACGATGCTCGTCGCGGTCGTGAGCAAGGTGATATCCGGATACGGCAAGGTCGAGCCCCCGCCTACCTGCGGAAGAACGCCATTGGCGTAACTGCCACCGTTGAACTTGTAGAAGTAGAGCACCTTGGAACCCGAGGCGATCCGAACCGTGCCGCCGGTGTCCTTGATGTCCGCGGTGGTCGTGCCGTACAGGATGCGGTAGCTGCCGTTGTCGGCACCTGCCGCACTGTCGGTATAACTATCCACGCCTGTCAGGTTGTCGGAGATCGCGACATAGAACGCGTTGGCCTGGGCCGAACCGCCCGCCGCATACAACACGTAGTCAGGGGCCGATCCGCCGGTCCCTACCGGGCAGATGGCTTGCGCCGCGCCCGAACTGATCGCCGCCACCGTGGCGCAGGCGATCAGAAAACTCTTGCTATTGACTTTCATTGATAACTCCAATGGATTCAAATTCTGGGGATGAGGTCGATCAGGCCGCTGCGCCGAACGCGTAGGCGTTCGCGCCATTCTTGCCGCGGCGCGCAACCAGGCCCATCAGGCCCAGTCCGGACAGCAACAGGACGAGCGGAGCAGGCAGGGGCACGGCCGTAACCGAATACGACAGTTGTCCCGTGCCGAGGTTGAGATTCCACTTGCCGGCAAAGGTGGACAGTGTTGCAAGAGTATTCGCGTCGTTCAGCGCGCCACTGCTCTCGGAGTAGAAGGCCAGCGCCGTTCCAGGCGTTGCACTCAGGGCGGTATCGGAACCGAAAAGGTTTACGCTGACAAAGCCCTCACGCGAGGCATCACCCCAGTAGTTGCCAGTCGGCAGTAGAGCCGTGTTGTTTGTGCTACTGGCGACACCCGCGGCCTGGGTCGCAAAGGCGTCGATAGTGCCAATGGCCTGGCCCAGGTTTGCACCAGCGACGGCCGACGGCAGGGTGTTGCCGGTGAAGAAAATCGTGCCAGTCGCGCCGCGGCCGCCCGTGCTGGTCGAAGAGATCACCGAGAACAGGAAGCTGTCACCGGTGTGACCCGAATAGAACGTGGTCCAGTTGGTGTCCGAAAAAAAGCTCGTCGGCGAGTTGTTGACCGCGCCGTTGAAGGAAGCCTGGCTGATGCCGGTGTCAAACAGAAATGAGGTGCTGTTGGTCGTGTCGACCACGTTGAGGAACAGATCACCCGTACCCTGATTCAGGGTCGTACCGGTGTTGGCAAGCGCGCTGCCGCCGTACGCCAGTGCGGCGATGCCCGCCAGCAGTCCGACTTTGAAGGTTGTAGACATGGTAAGAAAACTCCCGTTTGCGTAGTGAAAAAACTGCAGTCACCAAGACCCGCCTGGCCCGTTGCATGTGCCCAGCGGCGACAATCCGTTGTCCTCGACGGGCGAGGATGCTCGCAGACGTTCAAGTCGAATTGATGTCGATAATGTGACGCGCAGATATCATTGCGAGGCTTCTCCGCTTGACGCGCGACGAATGTCGGCGTTCGACGCGCTTTGTCAGCTACGTGTATGACGGATGCAGGATCTTCGCAGACGCGACGCAAGACAGCGCGCCGTCAAACCGCGGACGTCGCGCTCAATTTTCCAGTCAGAGAATCCGCTAAGGAGCGGACTGCTTGTGCAGGATCCAGGTGGTCTTCGCCTGGCAAAGCATGTCGAGTTCACCGAGTTCCAACTTCTGGCCATCGGCGGATACCGCTCCAATCGTGAACTCCACCAGCGTGCCGTTCTGCGAGCGATTGACCTGTAGCTTGTTTGGCGCGCGCCGGCTCACCCACACCGTGGCGCCCTCGAGGTAGCCATGCAACGGTGCGGTCTCGCCGCCGCGGTCGCCAAAGGTGTTGTTGAAACTACGCCCGTCGCTGGCATTCATGATCAGACCGTTGTCGATGTCCTCGAAGCTCAGCGTGCGCCCGCTGGCCGAGAGATCCAGCATGCGGCGCGCGCGCCACGAACCTGACAGCGCGTGCATACCGCTGACCGGTTCACCCTCGCGCTCGAACAACGTCGATCCGGTGACAGGCTTGGCGGCCCGATCGTCCTCAAATCGCAAGGTCATTGATCTCAGGTCGCTGGCGACGTCGTACCAGCCACGCCAGACCACTACGCCTTTGGCCTTCTGTACGACCTCGACGGAGTGCTCGTCCACGACGCGCGCCGACATGGTGTCGATATAGGGGTCTCCCGCCACGCCGTGGTCGGCGCCATCGGCCGGAACTTCGTGCGGCACTGCGCACGAGGTCCGCTTGTAGAGGCCGTGCTCGATCGACAGTCCCAATGGCAACATGGACCAGAATTCGGTGAGATTCGGGTCCACGACCCAGGTGCCGGCGAAGGGTGTACTCGCCACAACCGTCATCGGCAGCCCGACTATTGCCGTCGCGAAACCAAAAATAAGCTGTGCCCGAATATTCATGCAGCGCTCCAGGACTGGTCCGCGGCCGGCCCGGCGTCTCACTTGGCCGCGGGAGTCAGCTTTTGATCCGCCATCTTGAGCCGGTATTCCTGCACGACGTTTTCGATCTCGACTTGTTTCAGGCCGAACACCGGTTCCTTTTGGCTCAGCGCCGCCCAAACACCCTTGCGCTGGTAGCGGTCGAGGATTTCCTGGCCGTAGGTGTATAGCTGACCGTTCTTCAGCTCGCAGGTGGCATTCGCCTGCTTGCTTTCAGTCAGGTGTTGCAAGGCCTGCGCAAGTTCCGCGTCGCGTGCGCTCAGCGACTTGCTGGTTGCGTTGAGCCTGTCAGTGGTCGTCACCAGGCGCCCGTTCACATCTTCATACTTGGCCTGCAGGTCGGTCTGCTGCGTCTGGATGGAATGCAACGAACCCCGCGCGGCATTCAGGCCGCCGCGGGTCGCATCCAGCTGGCGTGTGGCTTCCTTGAGTTTCGCTTCCAGATCAGTCTTTGCCTGCGTAAGCATCGCGTTGTCCGACTGGGCCTGTCGCAACGCGTCTTGCGTACGCCGCAGCATCTCATGCGCCCTGGCCATCGCCTGGTCGTCGGCAGCCCACACGGCGTGCGCCGGGACTCCAGCCAGGAACGCCAATGCCATGCATGCGGCCAGCGCTTTTGACATCGCCTTGACTCCTAGAACGCCGCGCCGACGTCGAGCTGCAGCACGTCGATCGACAGCGGCAGTCTCGTCAACACACTGTCGCCACCTGCAAGTTCGACGCCGTCGATTTCCCTGGCGCTGAACCACTGGAGTCCCACGGTGGTTGCCTTTGCGAACGCAAAGCGCGCGCCGAGGAAATAACCCTTGGCGTCGGTGCCGCCGAGATGGAAATCAGTTTCGGTGAAGGCATCCAGCGTAGCGTCGCGCTGTACGTTGCGGTAGCCGACCCAGGCCTGCCAGGCGTGCCGCTCCTTCAGGTTCGGATGGCCCACGGTAAGCTTCGACACCCAGCCATCGACCTGTTTGTCGACGTTATAGCCCGTGCGTTGCAGGATCTCAGTCTGCTTGAAACCGATATTGCGCACCCAATCAGCATCGAGGACTACGTGCGTCGCGCCGGCGAGCCCGAAATCAATGGAACTGGAGACGTTGGCTTCGCGAAACTTCGACGCCAGGCCCCACAGGTAATTCTGGGTACCGTTCTGCGTGTTCACCAGCCCGTTGATGTCGAATACCGTGTTGCCGGTCTGGCGGAACGGAGCGGCCGTCGCACTGTTCTCGACGGAGAACTGGGTCGGGTTGGGAATGCCCTCGACGTTGCGGTAATCGTAGAGCGCCGCGCCCAATTTCCAGTGCGTATCTTCTCCGAACCGCGCCGCGAAACCGAGCTGATACGCGGACAGCCATTTGCTCGGTGACTTGCTGACCGGACTCGGATCATTGTGCAGGATCGGGAACAGGCCTGCGGTACCGACAAACGACCAGTCCTCGCCCGGCGCCGTATCGACGTGCACTACCAGGCCTTCGAGACTCAGGTCGTCGGCCCAGATCAGCGTGGTGGGCCGAAAATAGGGATTGCCGACGCGGCCGCCGGAAAGCGTTAGCCAGTCCGCAGGCCGGTAAGCCACGTACGCACGATCGAAACCAACCGAGGATCGGGTGCCATAGGTGCCCAGTGTCTGGTTTTCGGACGAGGGATTGCTGCCGGTGCCGACGCCGCCCGTCGCCAGGCGTACACCGACTGTGACGCTGTCGCTGACAGCAGCCTCGAAACCAAAGCGTGCGCGCACCCGCATCCGGCTGTTGGCGTCTGTCGAATTCAGAATGTTGACACCAAATACCTGCAGCACTGCGACCGGCGCGTTGGGCGCATTGCCATCCGGTAAGCGGTCAAGCTGTTCGCGCAATCGAAGATCGCCGGCGAAATTAAAATGCCCCAGCCACTCCGGAAACGATCCGGGCTCTCCCCAGCGTTCGCTCTTGGCCTGCGCCAGCACATCCTGCTTAACCTCGGCGCGCAATTCCTGCC
>PMNQ01000232.1 GCA_003162555.1 Gammaproteobacteria bacterium
CGAGACCCGCATCTTCATGCCGCCGGAAAGCTCGCGGGGATAGGAATCGGCGAAGGTTTCCAGGCCGACCATGCGCAGCGCTTCCATGACCTCGTCGCGAGCCGCGCGCTTCGACTGTCCCTTGAGGCGGAGCGGCAGCCAGACGTTCTTGAAAACCGTCGCCCAGGGCATCAGCGTCGGCTCCTGGAAGCCGTACTTGATGATCTCCGCCAGCCCGGCCTGCAGCTCGCGCTCCGGCAGCGTCTTGAGCACCTCGGTGTCGGTCAGCACTTCGCGAGGCTGATGGAAGGCGCCGATCAGATTCTTGCCGCCCGGATGATTCACCGCGGTCTTGCCACCCACCGAGGAATCGACCTGCGCCAACAGCGTCGTCGGCACCTGCACGAAATCAATGCCGCGCTGATAGCAGGCGGCCGCAAAGCCAGCCAGGTCGCCCACCACGCCGCCGCCGAGTGCCAGCACCAGCGCGTCGCGGCCGAAGCGGTTGGCGACCAGCACGTCGAACACACGACCGACGGTGGCAAGCGACTTGTGCTGCTCGCCATCCGGCACGATCACTTCGACCACGCGACGGTCGGCGAGCGCGCTCCTGATCGCCGGCGCGTACAGCGGCGCCACCGTGGTGTTGCTGACCAGCAGGATATCGCGCGCCGGCAGCGCTGCCTGCAGCAGCGAATGCTGACTCAACAGCCCGGCCCCGATGTTGATCGGGTAGGAGCGATCTTCGAGCTCTACGGTGAGTGTCTGCATGCAGCCGCGCGCGTCGGGGGCCGCAAGTATACCCGGCGTCAGCGGTTGGCGTTCGCGCCCCGATAGGCCTGCACGATCTGCTCGGCGACGTGGCCGACGCGCCGGCGGGTGGTCACGGCGATGAAATCGGCGGTTTCGCGGTACAGCGGTTCGCGGACCTGCATCAATTCCTCGAGTCGCTCGCGCGGATCGCCGGTGCTGAGCAGCGGGCGGTGCCGCGTCCGGCCGGCCCGTTCGGCCTGCTGCGTCACGGAGGTCTCGAGGTAGACCACCCAGCCGCGCTCGATGAGCAGGCGGCGATTGTCCGGATCCAGCACCGCGCCGCCGCCGGTGGCGAGCACCACGCCTGTTTGCGCGGTCAGCACGGCGATCGCCTCGCGCTCGCGCTTGCGGAATCCGCTTTCGCCTTCGCGCTCGAAGATCAGAGGGATGTCGGCCCCGGTGCGCAACTCGATTTCATGATCGCTGTCGATGAAGGGCAGATCGAGCAGCCGCGCGACCTGCCGGCCTACTGCGGTTTTGCCCGAACCCATCGGGCCGATGAGGAACACGTTGGAGCTGCCGATCATGCCGCCCCTAGCATGCCGGGGATGGCGCCAGAAACAAAGCGGCCGCCCGAAGGCGGCCGCTTTGGTCAGCTGAGGAAACGAAGCCGCGCGTCAGTCGGGATTCGCGCAGGTACTGCCCACACCGTACGGGCTGACAGATCCCGGAGGCCCGACCGTGCAAGTGTTGTAGTCGGTCGCCGCGCCCGCCAGAACGAAGGTAGCACTCGTGCTGCTCTGCGTGCCCTGGACCGTGGTCGAGGCTACCAGCGACACCATCACCCAGTAGGCGTGATCGCGCGGATAGGTAACCGTGACATCCAGTCTGCCCTGCGAGTCTGTCGTTCCGGAGGCGGGTGCAACCACCGCAACGTTGCCCGGATCGAGTTTACCGTTGGTGTTGTAGTCCTTACCGATGAGCGAATTGATGTTGCCGGTGTAATCCGTGTCCTCGTTGAGGCACATTTCGGTGCTCTTGTACGCATCCGGATCGGTGCTCAGGGTCGAATAAACAGGCCCCCAGGTCGAGGTCAAAGCGCAGCTCATCGTGCCCTTGCCGTACGCAACCGGCAGCACCGCCAGCGTGACCGGCACGTTGGGCAACGCAGCTCCGTTGCTGTCGACCGCGAACACTGAATAGGTGATCTGGTAAATCGCGGGGCCCTGACCGGTATCGATCGTATTGCCGGTACCGAGCGACAGGAACACCGTCTGACCTCCGACAGTCAGCAGCGTGGAGCCGGTGTAGGTCGTCGTGCCCGCGAGGTTCTGCACGGTGGCCGTAATCTTGACGCCGTTGGCGCCGCTGCTCGAATTGCCCGCGGTGTAGACCACCTGGGCGCTGCCCTGGGTGTTGGTCGTCGCGGAGGCCACTGACAAGCCGCCGTTGGTCGGATCGGTCGTCAGCTGGAAGTTGACCGTCGCACCGTCGACCAGGTTGTTGGCGGCATCACGCACCACCGCTGTGATCGTGCTCTGCGCCTGCACGCCAACCGTTGCAGGCCCGGCCTGCACGGAAATCTGTGACGGGTCATTGGCGACGAAATTAATATTGAGCTGGGCGGTAACCCCAGCGCCCGTGGCATTGATGACCGAAGGACCTGCTCCCGTCGAACTGATCGAAACCGTGGCCTGGCCGTTCACATCAGTGGTGATCGGAGTCGTCTGCGACAGCGTGCCGCGAGTGGCCGAGAAGGTGACCGGCTGTCCGGCCACCGCCACGTTGTTGTTGAGCCAGGTGACCGTCACGGTCTGCGAGGTTGCGAGCGTCACCTGCGTGCCGTCGGCCGGCGCGGTGATATTGAAGCTCTGCGTGCTGATCGCCACCGGCACCTGCTTCTGCAAGCCCAGCGCAGCTGCTGTAACTGTGTCGGTGCCGCCGACACTCGCGGCCAAGGTGAAATTCAGGCGGCCGCTCGCGTCGGTGGTGGCGCCAGCGTTGCCCGGGGTAAGGGTGTTGCCGCTGGCGGAGGTCAGCGTCACGACTGCGCCGGAGATGCCCTGGCCCGCCGAGTTTGTCAGCACCGCGCTGTAGTTGCCGGTCGCATTCAGCACCAGATTCGCCGAACCGCTGAGCGCAAGCGTCGTGCCGACCACGTCAACCGGCACTGTGGCCGTGGTGGTGCCAATCGTGGCCGTAACCGTGATGGTGCGATCGGTCGGATCTGACCCGGCGTTGAGCGTGGCCTGCGCCAGGCCGTTGGCGTCGGTCGTGCCCTGCGTGATCGCCAGCGAACCCGAGGTCGCCTGAAAAACAACCGTCACGCCGCTCATCACGTTGTTGCTCGCATCCTTGACCAATGCGCTGATGGACGCGGAATTCGAACTGTCAGAATGGATCTGCGGCAGGCTCGTGAGCAGCGTCAGGCTGCCGATGACGACCGGCGGAGTGGTGCCTCCCGAGCCGCAGCTGTTCGCGAACGAGGTATCGCATCCGCTGCTACCGCCGCAGGCCGCGAGGGCCAGTGCCGCGAGTGCCGAGAACCATCGAAGTTTGCGCATCTTGATCACCTGAGCAATTGATCCGTTATTAAGGTCCATGGGCATTCCCCACAAGGTCAATTGACCTTGACCCCTTCACGCACGATCTTCGGAGTCACGAAGATCAACAGCTCATTCTTGTTGTTCACGCGGGTGGTGTTCTTGAACAGGTGCCCGAGGATCGGAATGTCACCGAGGTAGGGCACCTTCTTCTCCGAATCGCGGCGCGTCGTTTCGAGGATGCCGCCGAGCACCACGGTCTGGCCGTCGCCGACCATGACGCGCGTGGTCAGCGTGCGCGTGTCGATCGCCGGCACGTTCACGCCGCCCGAGGTCACCACCACCTGGCCGACGCTGTCCTTGGTGACGGCGAGGTCGAGGATGATGCGGTTGTCCGGAGTGATCAGCGGCGTCACCTTCAGTGACAGCACCGCCTTCTTGAACGAAATCGTGGTCGCGCCGCTCGAGGCTGACTGCTGGTACGGGATTTCCGTACCCTGCTCGATAGTCGCTTCCTTCTGGTTCGCCGTGATGATGCGCGGCGAGGAAACCACCTCGCCACGGCCCTCGGCCTGCGCCGCAGACAGTTCGAGGTCGACGATGTAGTCGGAGCCCAGCAGCATGAACGCGAGGCTGCCGGCCGGGTTCGAGACCGGCATGTTGACGTTGTAACGATTGACCGCCGCATCGCCAGTCGGCACGCCGACCGGATACGGAGTGCCGTTCGTGCTGAGGTTCGAGATCGCCGTGCTGAGGCCAGTGTCGGCGCCGGCGGCCGTGCCCGAGGTCAGGAACAGTCCGTTGTTGCCGTTGCCGCGCGTGCCAGTGAGGCCGGCGCGCACGCCGAGGTCACGCTCGAAGTCGTCGTTGACGATCACCAGGCGCGATTCGATCAGCACCTGGCGAACCGGAATATCAAGCGTCGTAACCAGCTTGCGCACCGCGTCGATGCTTTCGGAAGTGTCGGAGAGCAGCAATGTGTTGGTACGCTCGTCGACCGCAACGCTGCCGCGCGAGGACAGCACGGAAGTCGTGGTTGAGCTCTTCAGCAACGCCGCCAGGTCAGTGGCCTTCGCATAGTTGACCTGCAGGAATTCCGTGCGGAGCGGCGCCAGCTCCTGGATATCTTTCTTCGCAGCGAGATCGGCCTTCTCGCGCGACGCCAGTTCATCGGCCGGCGCGACGATGATCACGTTGCCGTCGTGGCGCTTGTCGAGGCCCTTGGTGCGCAGCACGATGTCGAGCGCCTGGTCCCAGGGCACGCTCTGCAGGCGCAGCGTGACGCTGCCCTTGACCGTGTCGCTGACCACGATGTTCTGGCCGCTGGCGTCCGCGAGCAGCTGCAGCACGGCGCGGGTGTCGATGTCCTGGAAGTTCAGCGAGAGCTTCTCGCCGCTATAGACCTTCTTGTCCTCGGTGCTCGCGGCGGCCTTGACCACCGGCTGCACTTCGACGACGTACTGGTCGTCAGACTGGTAGGCGAGCTGCTGGAACTCGCCCGTCGCGCTCAGCACGATGCGCGTGTCGTTGCCGACGCGCAGCGCATCGAAGCCGCTGACCGGGGTGCCGAAGTCTTGTGTGTCGTAGCGGCGCGCGAGTTTCTTCGGCAGCGCGGCGTCGGAGAAATTGACGATGATCTGCGAGCCCTGCTGGCTCAGGTTGATCGGGGTGCGCGGATCGGAGAGCTTCACGACCAGCCGGCCCACGCCGCCGTCGCCACGCCGGAAGTCGATGCTGCGGATCTCGCGCGCGCCACTGGCCGCTAAGGCGGTATCGCCGGATGCCGCCGGGGCGGAAGCGGCAGAGGCTTCTGCTGCGGGGCCAGCGCCGACGGTGACGATGAGGTCGTTGCCCGAAACTCGGGTCTGGTAAGGCTGCAGCGCGTCGAGGTTGAGCACGATGCGGGTGCGGCCACTGGCCTCGGCGGCCAGCACGGTGTCGACGCCGGCCGAGGCCACGTCGATGCGATGCGAGGGCATTGCCAGCGAAACGCCAGGCAGGTCGAGCGAGATGCGCGCCGGCTTGTCGATCGTGAAGCTCATCGGCTCGGGAGCAGGCCCGGTCATGTGCAGCGTCAGCTGCACCTGCTTGCCGCCAATGGTCTGCACGTCGATGGACTGCAGCGAATTGGCGCTGGCCGGGGCGTCAGCCGCCTGGGCACCCTGCATGACGAACATTGCGGCCAGGCAGGCCAATGCCAGCCCCAGGGCGCTACGCAGGTGGTGGAAGGCGGTAGATCGGTTCATTCGCTTGCTCTCCATTCCGGTCACTCGTTCAGGGCCAGGGCCGCGGGACGTTCGATATATCCGCCGAGGCCGTCGGGAACGAGTTCAGTCAACGTGATCTTGTTGGGCGCTATCTCGGTAATGCGGCCATCGTTCTGGCCCAGGTGGTTGCCGACCAGCACGCGCTGCACGCGGCCGTCAGCCACCTGCACCAGGCCGTAGTCCTGGCCATTGAGTTTGAGCGTGCCGACCATCTTCATCGTGTCGAGCGAGAACTGTTCGAGGAACTCGCGGTTGCGCTGCACTTCGGGACGCGGCCCGCTGATGCCACCGCGCGATCCGCCCGGCACGAACGGCGAGCGCATCGAGCCGCTCGAATACACATAGCTGTCGTAAGGCTTGATCTCCGGCAGCGGCTCGACACGGCCGCCCGGTTCCTTCTTGGTCGCTTCGATGAAATTATTCAGGTCGGCATCGCGACCCGAGCAGCCCGCGAGCATGCCGCCGCACAGCGCCGCGATCGCCAGCAGCCGCCAGGACTTGAGTTGATTCTGCTGCATCCGCTTAGCCCGTCGGCCGCTTGGCCGCCTGTTCGCTCTTGCGCCGGTCGGCCTCGGCCTGCGCGACTTCCTCGTCATCGAGGTAGCGGTAGGTCTTGGCCGTCAGGTCCATCTGCAATTGATCGAAGGCGCCGCCAGTCTTGTTGACCGGTTCGATCTTCACGTCATGCAGCGTGACGATACGAGGGAGCGCCGCGATGCCGCTGACGAAGGCGCCAAACTGGTGATAGCTGCCGGCGAAGCGGATCTTGATCGGCCGCTCGGCATAAAAGTCCTTGCGCACCTCGCCCTCGGGCTGGAACAGCTTCTGGTCGAGCGCTGCAGCGAGGCCGGTCTGCGAGATGTCGACCAGCAGGTTGTCGACCTCGGTCTTGCTCGGGAGCTGCCGCAGCATCGCGCCGAACGATTTCTCGATGTCGCCCAGCTGCTGCTTGTAGACCTCGAGGTTGGTGGCCTTGGCGTGCTTGCTGCGAAATTCATTGCGCAGCGACTGCTCCTGGTCCTGCAGCTGCTCGAGCTGCGGGTTCAGGTCGGTCCAGACGAAGAAATAGGAGGCCAGTATCGTCAGCACGACGAAGCACACGCCGACGGTGCCGGCACGAACGGCGAACGGCCAGCGGCCCGGGTCGCGCGGATCGAGTGCGCGCAGTTCTTCAAGCAGGTTCATTGCGCGCCTCCGCTGCGGACGGCGTGTTTGGGCTTGACCGGCGCATCGTCTTCGTCACCGCTGGTGGCGATCTGCGAGGCGTCGAGCACGAAACTGTTGCCGATGGTGTTGCCAGGCTTGCTTTCCACCACCTCAAGCTCGGGATCTTTCATCCACTGCGAGCCGGAAATCGACCGCATGAAGGTCGACACACGCGTCGACGACTGCGCCACGCCCTCGAATTTCAGCTTCTTGCCGTCCTGCGTGAACGAAGTCAGGTAGGTGCCATCCGGCATGGTCTTGGTGACTTCGTCGAACAGGTGCACGACTTCCGAACGCGAGCGCTGCAGCTTCTCGATCACCTGCATGCGCGCGATGAAGCGCTGTTTCTGGCTCTCGAGGTCGTTGATCTGCTCGATCTGCCGGTCGACGGTCTTGATCTCGAGGCGCAGCCGGTCGTTGCGCGCCTCCTGCGAACCGATCTGCGACTTGAACATCAGGTAGCAGGCGAAAGCCACCACCAGCGCGCCAATCGCCGCGCCGCCGAGGGCAACGAAGAATGCCAGCTTGCGCTCTTTGCGCTGCTGGTCGCGCCAGGGCAATAGATTTATGCGTGGCATGTCAGTCGAAACTCCGCAGTGCTAGGCCGCAGGCAGTCAACAGGGCCGTGGCATCACGCTGCACCGCCTGGGCGCGCGCGCGCGAGGACAGAACCATCTGCCCGAGCGGATCGCCCTTCTCGGCGCTGATACCCACGCGGCTCTGGATGACGTCGGCGACACCGGCGACGTTGCCGCAGCCGCCGCAGACCAGGATCTTCTCCGGCTGCTCGCGCCCGCTGCCNNGCCTGGTAGTTGCCGGGCAGGCCGCCTTCCTTCTTGGCGCGGCCGGCCTCTTCCATCGTCAGGCCGTAAGTGCGCATGATTTCCTCGGTGAGCAGCTGCCCGCCGAAGGCGAAATCACGCGTATAGATGATCTTGAGGTTGCGCAGCACGCTGAAGGTGGTGCTGCTGGCGCCGAAGTCGGCCACCGCGATGGTGCGATCGATGCCGCCGTCTGGCATCTGGTGCGTCATGAGCTTGCAGGCGTTCTCGAGCGCGAAGGCCTCGACGTCGACGATGCGCGCGTTCAGGCCCGCAGCGGCCACCGCCGCCCGGCGCTGTTCGACGTTGTCGGTGCGCGAGGCCACCAGCAGCACGTCGACGGATTCGTTGTCCTTCTCGGACGGCCCGAGCACTTCGAAGTCGTAGCTGACTTCGTCCATCGGGAATGGGATGTACTGGTCGGCCTGCATCTCGACCTGCGCCTCGAGGTCCGCATCGCGCAGGCCGCGCGGCATCTGGATCACCTTGGTGATCGCCGCGTCACCGCTGATCGCGATGGCGACTTCGGTGCTGGCAGCGCCCGAGCGCTTGACGGCGCGACGAATCGCCTCGCCGACCGCTTGCGGATCGACGATCGTCTTCTCGTTCATTGAATTGGCCGGCGTCGGCTCAGCCGCGTAGGATTCGACGCGGTAGTGGCCACCGGAATTGATCAGCTCGATCAGCTTGATCGAGGAGGTCGTTATATCCAACCCCAGCAACTGGCGGTTCTTACGCGAGAACAGGAACACGTTTTCCCTTCCTTATCAGTAAGATACACGCCACAGTGGCGAAATCATAGGAATGTGCAGACAAATATATATCAGCCGTCGGTTAAATTGAACGTGAGTCGTCTCACGGATTTGGTTCTTGCACCGCCGCAGCAGTCTAATTGGGTCCCATGAGCGAAACGTCCATCGAATGCAAATGCTACAGCTCCGCACTTCAACATGGCCTGCCTGCAGTGCGCAACCGGCGGAGCGTGAATAGGTGAAGTCGCGCACTCTGCGTGTCCTGGCCGGCCTCGGCGCGATCGGCGCCGTGCTCTTGTTGGGCATAATCTATGCCTTTCTGTCGGCTTATGTGTACTTAGCGCCATCCCTGCCCAGTTCCGCGGGCATGCGCACCCTGCCGCTGCAGGTTCCACTGCGTGTTTTCACCCGCAGCGGCGCGCTGATCAGCCAGATCGGCGAGCAGCGCCGCGTGCCAGTCAGCTACGACGAGATTCCGGAGCTGGTGCGCGAGGCCTTCCTCGCCGCCGAGGATGACCGCTTCTTCCAGCACGGCGGCATCGACTACTTCAGCGTGCTGCGCTCGATCTACGTCGATCTCACCACCGGCGATTACTCGCAGGGCGCCAGCACGATCACGATGCAGACCGCGCGCAACATGTTCCTGACGCGGGACAAGAACATCACGCGCAAGCTCCAGGAGATTTTCCTGACGCTGCGCATGGAGCACAGCTTCACCAAGCCGGAGATCCTCGAGACCTATCTGAATGTCATTTTCTTCGGCCAGCGGGCCTACGGAGTCGCCGCGGCTGCCGAGGTCTACTTTGGCAAACCGCTCAACCGCCTGTCGGTCGCGGAAGCGGCGATGCTGGCCGGACTTCCGCAGGCGCCGTCGCACTACAACCCGGTTACCAGCCCGCAGCGCGCGGCCGAACGGCGCCGCTACGTGCTGCAGCGCATGCTCTCGCTCCATTACATCGACGCCGACACCGCCCGCCGCGCGATGAGCGAGCAGATCAACGCCCGCGAGTACGCGCCGCGCTTCGATGTCGAGGCGCCGTACGTGGCCGAGATTGCCCGCCAGATCGTCGTGACGCGCTTTGGCGAAGGCGCCATCAACGCCGGCTACCGCGCGTTCACGACTATAGACGGGAGGTTGCAAACTGCAGCAAATCGGGCGTTGCGCCTGGGACTCATCGAATATGACCGCCGCCACGGCTACCGCGGCGTGATCCGCCGGGTGCAGTTCAACGCGGCCGCCGAACCGCACGATTTCGAGACGCTGCTGGGCGATCTCTCGCCGGTGGGCAATCTGCAGGCGGCCGTGGTCGCCTCGGTCGCGCCGGCCGCGGCGCGCGTCTACGTACGCGGGAGTGGCTTTGCGCAGATCGACTGGGACGGCTTGTCGTGGGCGCGCGGCGGCGCCCCGACTGGCAAGGTCGATGCGGTGCTGCACCGCGGCGATGTGATCTACGTGGTGAGCGACGATCTCGGGCATGCACAGCTCGCGCAGATCCCGGCAGTGCAGGGCGGCCTGGTGGCACTCGACCCGCATGATGGCGCAGTCGTGGCCCTGGTTGGCGGCTTCGACTACTTCAGCAACGCCTGGAACCACGTGACGCAGGCGCGGCGCCAACCGGGTTCAGGATTCAAGCCGTTCCTCTATTCCTGCGCGCTGGAAAATGGCTTCACGCCCTCCAGCGTCATCATGGACGCGCCGGTGGTGCTGGCCGACGGCAGCGTCGAGCAGGTGTGGCGGCCCGAGAACGACAGCGGCACCTTCAGCGGCCCCACGCGCCTCCGCGAGGCATTGGTGCACTCGCGCAACCTGGTCTCGATCCGCCTGCTGCGCGCGGTCGGGACAGATGCGGTGCTCGACTACGCCTCGCGTTTCGGTTTCGACCGCTCGACCATGCCGAACAACCTGACGCTGGCGCTCGGCACGCTGCCGGCCACGCCGCTCGAGGTCGCCACGGGCTACGCCGCCTTCGCCAACGGCGGCTACAAGGTCGATCCTTATTTCATCGAGCGCATCGAGAACGGCCTGGGCGAAACGGTCTGGAGAGCAGCGCCGCGCGAGGTCTGCGACACCTGCACTGACGACGACGTCGCAACCCCGGCCAGCGCAGCCCCCGCCCAGGCGGCCCAGGGCGCTGCAGCGGCAACGCCCGGCACGCCGGTTGCGGCTGCAGGCGCGGACTCGGCTGCGATGGCGGGCCAGGGCACGGCGCTGCCCAATGGGGTCGCAATGGTCTCGCCGTCCGGACCGCCAGAGCCGCGCAGCACCAACCTGCTCACCGTCGCGCCGCCGCTATCCGAGTGGCTGCCGCCGATCTCCGCGGCGACGCGCCGTGCGCCGCGCATCATCAGCGCGGCCAACGCCTGGCTGATGGACAACATCATGGCGGACGTGATCAAGCGCGGCACCGGCATCCGCGCCCGCGTGCTGGGGCGCGATGACATCAGCGGCAAGACCGGCACCACCAACGAATCGCACGATACCTGGTTCAACGGCTTCAACCCCAACCTCGAAGCCACGGTCTGGGTGGGGTTCGATCAGGAGCAATCGCTCGGTGAGGGCGAGGAAGGCAGCAGCGTCGCGGTTCCCGTCTGGGTGCGGCTGATGCGCGAAGCCCTGAACGGCGTGCCCGACCTGCCACGCCCGGTGCCGCCAGGGCTGCTGACCGCGCGCATCAATGCGCTCACGGGACTGCTCGCGCGGCCCGATGATGCGGCGGCGATCAGCGAGTACTTCCTCAGCGGCAAGCTACCGGCCGCGGGCGGCGCCTCGACCAACCAGTCCAACTCCGGCAGCGAGCCGCTTTTTTAGCCATGCCGCGTCGCAACTCACCGCGCAGCGAGAACCTGCGCCGGGCCATCGCGCAGGAAGCCGCGCGCGTCATGGCCGAGCACGGCATCCAGGATTTCCGCACCGCCAAGCGCAAGGCGGCGGCGCGCTTCGGTGTCACCGAGGAAGGCGTGCTGCCCAGCAATACCGAAGTGGAAACATCGCTGGTGGAATACCAGCGGCTGTTCGCAGCCGACACGCACGAGGCCACGCTGCACGCGCAACGGCGCGTCGCGCTGCTGGCGATGCGTTCGCTCGCGGCGTTCACCCCGCGGCTGGTTGGCCCGGTGCTGACCGGCACCGCGACGCCGCACAACGACGTGCAGCTTCACCTGTTCGCGGATCGGCCCGAGTCGGTGGCGCTCAACCTGCTCGACCGCGGCGTCGGCCACGACGTCGGCGAGCATCGGCTGCGCATCGACGCCGAGCGCTTCCAGGTGTTCCCGTCGGTGCAGTTCGAGATCGGCGAACAAACGGTGGACGCAACGGTGTTCCCGGTCGATGGAATCCGGCAGGCGCCGATCAGTCCGGTCGATGGCCGCCCGATGCGCCGCGCCGATGCCGACGAGCTCGCGGCCCTGCTCGAAGACGACACCCCGACCACCCGCTGAGCCCTCACAGCGCGCCGCAAGAGCTGAAGCAGTAAATCGGAGGCGAGGCCGAGTAGCTGATCCTCTTTTTGGGAACGCCGTGAATCCGTCCATGGAGGCTCCGGCCGCGCCGTCCATGGCGCGGACGGTCCCAAAAAGAGGATCAGCTGCTCGGCCTCACATCGGACGTACTGATCAGCGCGTGTAGGGCGCTGTGAGCGCTCAGCGGCGCTTTGCGACGTCCACGTACTCGCGCTTGGTCGGACCGGTGTAGAGCTGGCGCGGACGGGCGATGCGCATCGCCGGGTCACCGATCATCTCCAGCCAATGCGCCACCCAGCCGACGGTGCGCGCGATCGCGAACATCACGGTGTACATCGAGCGCGGAATGCCGAGCGCGCTGTAAATCACGCCGGAATAGAAATCGACGTTGGGATAGAGCTTGCGCTCGACGAAGTACTCGTCCTTCAACGCGATCTCTTCGAGGCGCAACGCCAGCTCGAACAGCGGATTGTCAGCGCGGCCGAGCTTGGCGAGCACGCGATGGCAGGCCTCGCGGATGATCTTCGCGCGCGGGTCGAAATTCTTGTAGACGCGGTGACCGAAGCCCATCAGCTTGAAGTGGCTGCTCTTGTCCTTGGCCATGTCGAGGTACTTCGGGATCTGGTCCGCGGTGCCGATCTGCTCGAGCATGTCGAGCACGGCCTCGTTGGCGCCGCCGTGCGCCGGTCCCCACAGCGCCGACACGCCCGCAGAAATCGCTGCGTACGGATTCGCGCCGGTGCTGCCGGCGAGCCGCACCGTCGAGGTGCTGGCGTTCTGCTCGTGATCGGCATGCAGGATGAACAGCAGGTCGAGCGCCTGCGCGGCCACCGGGTCGACCTGATACGGCTCGCAGGGCACGGCGAAGAACATGTTCAACAGGTTCGCGGTGTACGCCAGATCGTTGCGCGGATAGACGAACGGTTGCCCGAGCGCATGCTTGTGCGCGGCGGCGGCGATTGTCGGCAGCTTGGCGACGATGCGGTGCGAGAAGATCTCGCGATGCCGCGGATCGTGGATGTCCATCGAGTCGTAGTAGAACGCCGCCATCGAGGCCACCACCGCCGACACCATCGCCATCGGGTGCGCGTTGTGGTGGAAACCGTTGGTGAACCGCAGCAGCGATTCGTTGATCATCGTGTGGCGAGTGATGCTGGTGCGGTAGGACGTGAGCTGCGGGTCGCTGGGCAGCTCGCCGTAGATCAGCAGGTAGGCGACCTCCATGAAGGAGCTGTTCGCGGCGAGCTGTTCCACCGGATAACCGCGGTACAGCAGTACGCCCGCGTCGCCGTCGATGTAGGTGATCTTGCTCTCGCAGCTCGCGGTGGCGCTGAAAGCCGGATCAAAGGTGAATACGCCCTGATCCTTCGAAAGAGTGCTGATATCCAGGCAATCGGGGCCGATCGTGCCGCTGCGCAGCGGCAGCTGCGATTTCAGGCCGGTGGCCGGATTGACCAGATCGAAGGGAGGTTTTGCCATCGCGCCGCCGCCTGATTGCCTGTGGGGACGAACGCCGCACAATGCGGCGCATTAATCCGCAGCGTTACATGTGCGCTTCGTGGAATCAAGGTATCGGCCGCGCTCAATGCGACTTGAACGGGCGCACCCGAACAGTGCACGGGCGTGTGCGAGCGAGCGCGGACGCGAGTGGCGGCGAAATCTAGCGCGGCGCTGCGGCAGCAGCGGCGTATTTCTTGCGGAATTTGTCGACGCGGCCGGCCGTGTCGACCATCTTCTGCTTGCCGGTATAGAACGGATGGCAGTTCGAGCAGACGTCGACCTGCAGATCGCGGCCCACGGTGGAACGCGTCTTGAAGGTGTTGCCACAGCTGCAGGTCACGGTGATCTCGGCGTAGTCGGGGTGAGTTGCTGCTTTCATGGCGCCACCTGTTGCTGTACCGGCAGCCTAAATGGGGCCGTCGGCGCGAATAAAAAGGGCGCGCAGTCTAGCCCCGGTGGCCAGCGCCGACAAGGGTTTATGCCGCCGGGCCGGAATCGGGGTCTTTTTATCCACAAAATCTGTGGGTAACTCTGTGCGTAACATCGCTCCGCACGGCCAGAATATACGCAATTTCTGCATTTCTTTCGCATTGGACAGAAAATGACCAAGACATTACAGGCTGCTTAATCAATGGGTTACGTAGGTGAAATGCCATTGGGCCTGCAGTGCCGCGCGTAATTGGCTAATTTCCGGTCGGGCGCCAGGCTGGCTGTGTATAAGAGTGCGAGAAACCGCAGGGGTTGTCCTAAGCCCCCGGCCGCGTTGGCAAAAATTCGGCAATCGTGTCATTCAGAAATCGCCGCCCCAATTCGCTCGGCCGCCACATCCGCGGCGAACCGGCGTCGGATTCCATTAAACCGCGCCCGGTGAGGCGCGTCAGAGGCCCCGCTGCTGCGCTGAATGCCAGCCCCGTGCGTGTCTCGAACAGCGATTCTTCGAATCCGTCCACGAGCCGCAGGGCATTCATCATGAATTCGACTGGCAGATCGGCGCTCGGCACGGTGGTCGTGGGCGGCGCATCGCCAGACCCACGCGCGAGGTAGCGGCGCGGTTCTCTTTCGCGCACGGTGCGCACGATGGCCACTCCAGGTTTGCCACTCGCACTAGCGGTAGTGTGCGTGAGCTTGCCGTGTGCGCCGGCGCCGACGCCCAGGTAATCGCCGAAGCGCCAGTAGTTGAGGTTGTGCGCACACTGCGCGCCGGCACGCGCGTAGGCCGAGATCTCGTACTGCGCGTAGCCGGCGAGCGCGAGCTCATGCTGGCAGGCGAGCTGCATGCCATAGGACAGATCGTCATCCGGGAGCCCCGCGGGCGGGCGGCCGCCGAACACGGTGCCGGGCTCCATCGTGAGCTGGTAGTGAGAAATGTGCGCCGGTTGCAGCGCGATGGCGGCGCGCAAGTCGGAGAGCGCGCCGTCCAGGTCCTGGCCGGGCAGCGCGTACATCAGGTCGAGGTTGAAATTTGCCAGTCCCGCCGCATGCAGTTCCTCGACTGCGGTGTAGGTATCCTGCGTGCTATGGATGCGGCCGAGCCGCTCGAGCATTTGCGCTGAAAAACTCTGCGCGCCAAGCGAGACGCGGTTGATGCCGGCGGCGCGGTAGTCGGCGAAGCGGCCGCGCTCGATCGTGCCCGGATTGGCTTCCAGCGTGATCTCCGCGTCCGGCGTTATCGCTGTACGTGCGCGCAACCCGGCAAATAAACGGCCCAGCGCGTCGGGCGTGAACAGGCTGGGCGTGCCACCGCCGAGGAACAGGCTGACAATCGGACGAGCACCCACCCGCGGTAGTTGCGCGTCTAGATCAGCGAGCAGCGCGTCGAGGTAGGCTTGCTGCGGCAGTTCACCGTGCAGCGTATGCGAGTTGAAATCGCAGTACGGACACTTGCGCACGCACCACGGGAAATGCAGGTACAGCGCGAGCGGCGGTGCGGCCTGCGCGTTCAGGTCCAAGTGCCCAGCCGCGTGATCAGGTCGCGCAACGCTGCGCCGCGATGACTGAGTGCATTCTTGCGCGCCGGACTCAGTTCGGCCGCGGTGCAGTTGAGTCCCGCCGGTATGAAGTAAGGGTCGTAGCCAAAGCCACCGTTGCCGATGGGTTCAAAGCCAATGCGTCCTTCCCAGCTGCCTTGCGCAAGTATCGGATGCGTGTCGCGCTCGCTCCGCACCAGCGCCAGCACGCAGCGGTAGCGCGCGGTGCGCGGCGCATCGGGCAGCAGCGCGAGCTCCGCGATCAGCGCTGCGTTGTTCTGCTCGTCCGTGGCCGCAAGCCCGGCGAAGCGCGCGGAATACACGCCGGGCCGCCCGCCGAGCGCGTCCACTTCGAGTCCCGAATCGTCCGCAAGCGCCGGCAATCCGGCGACGGTGGCCGCGTGGCGCGCCTTCAACAACGCGTTATCCTCAAAGGTGTTGCCCGTTTCATCGATGCTGGTGATGCCGAGGTCTGATTGCATCACCAGCTCGAATCCGCGCGGCGCGAGCAGCGTGGCGAACTCGCGCTGCTTGCCTGGGTTAGAGGTTGCGAGTACGACTCTCATTTAACACGCGCCTAGTCGGCCAGCGCCTGCGTCTGGAGCGAGCACAGCTCAGCCGTGCCGGCGACCGCAAGGTTGAGCAGCGCGTCGAGCTCGTGGCGACGGAACGCGTGGCCCTCGGCCGTGCCCTGCACTTCGATGAAGGCGCCGCCATTGTTCATGACCACGTTCATGTCGGTCTCGGCCTCCGAGTCCTCGCCATAGTCGAGATCGAGCACCGGTACGCCGCCGACGATGCCAACCGATATCGCGGCGACCTGGCCGTGCAGCGGACTCGCGTTCAGCGCGCGCCGCGCGCGCAGCGCTTCGATTGCATCGGCGAGCGCTACGTAGCTGCCTGTGATCGCGGCGGTGCGCGTGCCGCCATCCGCCTGCAGCACGTCGCAGTCGAGCGTGATGGTGCGCTCGCCAAGTGCGCGCAGGTCGACGACGGCGCGCAGCGAACGTCCAATCAATCGCTGGATCTCCTGCGTGCGGCCGGTCTGCTTGCCGCGCGCCGCTTCACGCGCGCTGCGTGTGTGCGTGGCGCGCGGCAGCATTCCGTATTCGGCAGTGACCCAACCCTGGCCCTTGCCGCGCAGGAATCCCGGCACGCCATCCTCGACGGTGGCGGTGCACAGCACGCGCGTGTCGCCGAACTCGACCAGTACCGAGCCTTCCGCATGGCGCGTGAAATGACGAGTGAAGCGCACAGCGCGCAATGCGTCGGCTGCGCGATCGTTGCGACGGGCGGGCATGGTTCTACTCCAGGAAACGCAGGGCGACGGCGGAAGTATTGTCGGACGAGGCGCCAGTGGCCGCCACGGCCTGCGCGCAGAGCGCGGCCAGCGCCTCGGCGAGCGGCTGTCCCGGTTGCGCGAACGCGGAAGCGACGGAGGCATCGCTGAGGCCGGCCCACAGCCCATCGGTGCAGACCAGCAGCACGTCGTCCGGCTCGAGCGCGAGACGGCGGCTGACGTCCATCTCCGGCAACAGCAGTTCGCCGCCGAGGCAGGACTCGACGAAGTTGCGCATCGGATGCGCCTGCGCCTGATCGGCCTGGATGACGCCCTCGCGCACCAGCAACTCCACATGGCTGTGATCACGCGTGCGTGCGACCATATGGCCGCGGCGCAGGTGATAGGCGCGGCTGTCGCCGACGTGTCCCCAGTAGGCCGAAGCGCGTTGCACCAGGCACAGCGCGATCGTGGCGCGCGGCCGGTTCTCGAGCGGCATGTCGGAGCCGATGCCGACGATATGCTGGTGCGCTGCGCCGAGCGCCAGGTGCAGAAAACCGAGCGGATCGAGAAGCGGTGCGGTTGCGGCTTTGAACCGCTGCCCGGTGACCTGCAGCGCGATCTCGGCGGCGCGCTCGCCCTCGGCGTGGCCCCCCATGCCGTCGCAGGCGATCATCAGCGCGGCCTCGGGACCGACCACCGCGCCGACGCGATCCTGGTTGGTTTCGCGCGCGCCCAGGAGGCTCAATTCGGCGTGTTCGACGCGCAAGCGGGCTCCAAATCAATGAGTTAAACTGGCGGCGCTTTATAACATCCCGCGTCGCTCCAAGTAAGCGCCGCAGCTGCGAATCCCGCTCGAAACCCGATATTTAAGACCGGCGAAGTACCCATGATCTCGAGCATGACCGGCTTTGCCCGCCTGGAACGCAGCGGCGCCTACGGCACCGTGGTGTGCGAGATTCGCAGCGTCAATCACCGGTTTTTAGACGCCACGGTGCGCCTGCCCGACAGCTGCCGCGCGCTCGAATCGGACCTCCGCCAGGTGCTCGCGCGCGAACTGCGGCGCGGCAAGGTGGATTGCACCATCCAGCACCGCGCCCCCGTCGCCGCCGCCCTGCAAGTGGACGAGGCTGCGCTGGCTCCGCTGCTGGAGCGCAGTCGCCAGATCGCTTCGCAGTTATCGGGCGCTGCGGCACATATCAACGTGATCGACCTGCTCCGCTGGCCTGGCGTGCTGCGCGAAGAGCAAGGAGATGCCGAGGCGCTCATCGCCGCGGTTCAGGAAATCTTTGCAGCGGCGGTCGCTGGGTTGGGCGCCGCGCGCAATCGTGAGGGTCAGCGGCTTGGTGAATTGATCGTGCAGCGCTGCGACGCGCTCGCTGCATTGATCGCGCAGGTGCGCGCGCGATTGCCTGAAGTGCTGGCGCGAGTGCGTACGCGATTAGAGGAACGGTTGGCCGAACTCGGTGGCGAACTCAATCAAGAACGCATCGAGCAGGAAATCGTGCTGCTGCTGCATCGGCTCGATGTGGCAGAAGAGCTCGACCGGCTCACCGGACATATAGAAGAGGCGCGGCGTACGCTCAGCGCGCCCGAGGCGGCTGGAAGGCGGCTCGATTTTTTGCTTCAAGAGTTCAATCGCGAAGCGAACACGCTGGCGTCGAAGTCGCAGGATCTGGAGACCACGCGCATCGCGGTGGAGATGAAAGTCGCGATCGAGCAAATGCGGGAGCAAGTTCAGAATATTGAGTGACTTCCACAGTCACTCAATGCGCCTGGAGCGCCGCGACCACCGCTGCGAAGAAATCGTCGCTGGGAACGGGCTCCATCCCTTCCGCCTTCGACTGCGCGCTCAGGACGGCGATCACCACTTTCTCGCGTCGATTGACGTACAGGTATTGGCCGAAGATGCCGATGGACTCGAACGCTCCGGCATGCAGCGGTTGATTCTGCGGCGGAATCCACCAGTAGTAGCCGTAGTCCACCCAGGAGTCGCCGAGCTTCTTGCGGCTGCCCGCTGCGTCGAACCAGCCCGCCGGCACCACACGTTGCCCGTCGATGACGCCATCGTTCATGACGAACAGGCCAAAGCGCGCGTAGTCACGCAACGTCGCCGACATGCCACCGCCGCCAAACCCCGAGCCGCCGGGAGATTCCGTCCACCAGGTGGCGTCGCTCTCCATGCCCCAGGGCTTCCAGATTTTCTCTGACAACAGCTGCGCGAGGGACCTGTGCGTGGCGGCCTCGACGACCGCGCCCACCACGAAGGCCTCGCCCGTGTTGTAGTGCCAGAGCCTGCCGGGAGCAGCCGCTGACTGGCGCTCACTCATGTACTGCAGCATCGAGCCTGGTTTCTGCGCGAGCTGAAGTTTCAGCAGCTGGCGGCGGTCCGACGTCTCCTGCGCATAGTCTTCATCCCACTGCACGCCCGAGGTCATCTGCAACGCCTGGCGGATCGAGACCGCCGCATAGGCGCCTTTGTTCATGAGCGGCAGGTAACGACTGATCGGGTCGTCCAGGCTCGCGATGCTTCCGTCCTGCACCGCGGCGCCGGCCAGCGTCGAAGTGATCGACTTGGCGACGGACGCAGAAAACCAGTGCGTGCCGGGTCCGATGCCCAGTTCGTAGTCTTCATACGCCACCTGACCGTCTTTCAAAATGAGCAGTCCTGCAACCCGATTGAGCGCCAGGTAGTCATGCAGGTCGTAAGGCCTGCCACCCGAGGAAATTCGCACATTCGTCAGCGGATGAATCGAGGGCGGCAGCTCGCGAGCGTGCGAGCCGCGCGCGACCTTCCTGGTCGGCAGCAACGCATCGCTGTGCGACAGCCGCCAGACTTCCTCGTCCGGGCGCATCTGCCCGCTGTACATTTCAAAGATGCCCGGATGCACAGGGGGCGCGGCCCATGCGCTCGCGGCTGACAGCGCGAGAATCGATGCACCGATGAGTCTTGCGCACATTTTATGGGTCCTCTCGAATGGAATAGTAGCTTCAGCGGCGAACAGATACAGTAGCCGGACTATGAACCGCAGCGTTTCATCAACAACCGCATGGCTGATTGGCGTGCTGTTCGCTTGCAGCACGAGCGGCGCCCGCACGCAAGAGCCTGCTCCCGCCGAATCTCCCCCGCAACCTGCATCGTCGGCCGTACCCGTGACGCCGGCGCCAGCGGCATTTCCCGCGGTGCAAGTGCGGCTGCACACCGCGCAAGGCGACATCGTGCTCGCGCTCGACCCGGCACATGCGCCTGTGACCACTGCCAACTTCCTGCATTACGTCGATCAGAAGCGCTTCGACGGCGCGCAGTTCTATCGCGCCGTGCCCATGGGTGACGATGGACAAAACGGCCTGCTGCAGGGCGGGCTGTTTGGCACGCGCCTGCAGCCCTTCAAGCCCATCGCGCACGAAGCGCCCGCCGTGACAGGACTCCATCATGTGGATGGAGCCGTGTCGATGGCGCGCGGCGAACCGGGCAGCGCACAGTCCGAGTTCTTCATCGTCGTCGGCGATCTGCCTTATCTGGACGGCAAAGACGACGACCCGGGCTACGCGGTGTTTGGTCACGTGGAAAGTGGCATGGACGTCGTCAAGCAATTGATGGCGATGCCACGGTCTGCGGATGCGGGCGGTGCAGACATGCGGGGGCAAATGCTGGCGAGCCCAGTGAAGATCATCGCGGCCCGACGCGTGGTGGCCTCGGGCAAACCATGATGCGGTAGTGACGCCCGCGCGCGCGGCCTCACGCCCGCTTCGCCGCCTCGACGTACCGCGACACATTCGCGGCAAGCACATCCAGCGGCACGTTGCCGCCTTCGACCACCGCCTGATCGAAATCGCGCAGGTCGAACTTCGCGCCGAGCGCGGCCTGCGCGCGGCTGCGCTGCGTGAGGATTTCCGTCTGGCCGACCTTGTAGCCGCAGGCCTGGCCGGGCCACGCGCAGTAGCGTTCCACTTCACTCACCGCGTTGCTGTGCGGGAGGCCGGTCGCGGCGATGAACTCCTCCAGCGCGCGAGCGCGCGTCCAGCCCATTGCGTGTATGCCGGTATCGATCACCAGCCGCACCGCTCGCCATGAGAGCCCCATCAGGAAACCGAGGCGGCCAGCCGGGTCATCGTCGTAGATACCGAGTTCGTCGGCGAGCTGCTCGGCGTAGAGCGCCCAGCCTTCCGAGTAGGCGTTGAAGGCGAGTATGGAGCGGATCAGCGGGAGCTGCTGCGCGTACTCGCCCTGCCAGACGTGGCCGGGGATGCCTTCGTGGAACATCAGGTCGGGAATCGTGATCCTGTTGTGGATCGCGGGGTCGCCCAGGTTCACCCACACCTTGCCCGGCACCGTGCCGTCGATCGAGCCGGGACCGCCGTAGGCCGCGGGCGCGCCGGGTTCCGCGGCCAGCGGCAAGCGGTGGATCTCGAGGTTGCCGCGCACCAGAACGCGAAACGCCTGCGGCAGGCGCGGGCGGATGGCGTCGATCTTTGATTGCATGTAAGCCACGATCTGCGCGCGGCCGTCATCGTTGGCGGGAAAATTAAATTCCCGACGGCGCTGAAGTTCGCCGGCGCGCGCGCCGACCGTGCCCTGCGTGAGGCCGAAACCCTTGAGGATGGTGTCCATGCGCACGTGCAGCTCGGCGAGCTGCGCCACGCCCATCGCGTGCAGTTCGGCAGGCGTGCGCCGCGTGGTGGTGCTGGCGCGCAGACCCCACGCGTACCACTCCGCGCCATGCGGGCGCGCGCCCATGCCAGCATCGGATGTGGCGAGCGCGCGTTGCGCCTTGATCTCGGCCAGTTGCCGTTCGAGCGCGGGCACGACGCGCTCGCCGACCAGTGCCGTCGCGCGCGCGGTCCAATCGCCGCCGAGCGCAGCCGCATTCGCCTTGCGCGCGAGCGGGCCGACTAGCGGGCCATCCGGCTTGGCGGCATCGGCGATGCTGCTCGACAACGCGACGATGGTCTTGTCCAGCAGGAAATCGGGCGCGATGAGGCCCGCGGTGCGCGCGGCACGCGCTCGCTCGAGCTCGCCGTCGAGGAGCTTAGGGCTAGCGGCGAGGCGCGCAAGGTAAGCGTCCGCATCGGCTGCGTCACGCACGGGCTGGTCGCCGTCCAGAAGTTGCGGCACGTCGAGGTAGCCGCCGACATTCTGGATCACCACGTAGGGTGTGTTGCGCCAGCTGCCGATCGTGGCGACGCCGTAGGGCAGCGCCATCCCCTCGAGCGCGGTGTTGAACGCGCTCTCGACCACTTCGAGGGAAGTGCGGGTGGCGGCGTCCACCTGCGCATGCCGCTGCGCGCGCACGCGTCGCAGGCCATCGACGAGCATTGCGCGTTGCTTGTCCACGCCCGCGAGTGAACGGTCGTCGAGCCGGCCGCGCAGAGCCGCATGCGCACCGGTGTCGACGCCGAGCGCCGTCGCTTCCGTGGGATCGAGATCGAGCAGCTTCCAGGCGAGCTCGTCGAGCAGCGCGCGCGCGGAATCAACGCCCGACGCGGCGGCGGGCGCGGCGGCGGTAGCAGTCGCGGCCCATGCGCGCGTGCGTCCGATCGCGACCGCGGCGGTTAGCCCTAGGAGCACCTCGCGGCGCGAAAGCACGCCGATGTCAGCTCGCGACCGCATACAAGTGTGCGCCGCGTGTACCCCAGCGATACAGGTCTTCATCGCCACAGTGCGGACACTTGATCGCGGCAGAATGGTCATCGGCAGACCGATCCGCGGCTGACGCGGCCTCAAGCTGCGCGGGCACGATGGCGATGGCACGCCCGCATGCCTTGTTCTTGCACAGCCACCCGGTGTAGGTCTCCCCGGCAATCATCTGTTGCAGCGGGCGCACGTCAACGTGCTTAAGGCCTGGCGAGCTCGATGTCTTGCGCACCGGGGTTCCCGCGGTCTTGGTTGGTCGCTTGATCGCCATTGCCGAACCAAGATAATCCAGGCAGGGACTGGCATCAAGATTGTTCCGATTCGGTTGGCGTTCGGTTGCCGGGCAAGCGCAAGATATCCTCCATAAAGCCTGGAGTCTTCCGGGCATTGAGGCGAATCTCGCGTGGATTACATCCCCTTCGGGCGTACCGATCTCAAGGTGTCGCAGCTTTGCCTGGGCACGATGTCGATGGGCAGTGCGGCCTGGAAGGGATGGGTGCTCGACGAGGATGCGTCGATTCCGCTGCTGCGGCACGCGCTCGAGCGCGGCATCAACTTCTTCGACATGGCCGACTGGTATTCCCTCGGCCGCAACGAGGAGGTCGTCGCCCGAAACCTGCTCAGGATGACCACGCGCGACAAGCTCGTGCTCGCCACAAAGGTTTTCTACCCCATGAGCGACGATCCAGCCGATCGCGGCCTGTCGCGGGCGCACATCGCGAAGTCCATCGACCGATCGCTGGCGCGCATGGGCACGGACCATGTCGATCTCTATGTGATTCACGCTTTCGACACGGAGACGCCCATCGAGGAAACGATGGAGGCACTGCACGCCACGGTGCGTGCAGGCAAGGTGCGATACCTGGGCGCTTCGACGATGTATGCGTGGCAGTTCGCGAAGATGAACGCGGTGGCGGCGATGAACGGCTGGACGCCGTTCGTCAACATGCAGTGCCAGTACAACCTGCTCTATCGCGAGGAAGAGCGCGAG
>PMNQ01000091.1 GCA_003162555.1 Gammaproteobacteria bacterium
AAGTTGGTGGTGCCGTCGAGCGGGTCGATGATCCACACGCGCTGCGCGCTGAGCCGCGCGGCGCTGTCCTTTTCCTCTTCCGAGAGTATCGCGTCGTCCGGACGGTGCGCGCGGAGCGCGCGCATGATGAACAGGTTGGCGAGCTCATCGCCAAGTTTCCCGAGCGGCTTGTCCGTCAGCAGGCCCGAATGGCGCAGATCCATGAGCAACCGCCCGGCATGCTCGGCGATCTGCCCCGCGAGTTCGGTGTCGACCATGAAGGAGTCGTTCATGAAATCAGAGCGCTGACGATCAGCTCGGCCGCCTGCTCCGGCGTGAGCTTTGAAGTATCGATGCGGATCTCGGGCGCGGTCGGCGCCTCATACGGACTGTCGATGCCGGTGAAGTTCTTGAGCTGACCGGCGCGCGCCTTCTTGTATAGCCCCTTGACGTCGCGCGCCTCGGCGGCAGCCAGCGTGGTGTCGATGTGAATCTCGAAGAATTCGCCCGGTGCGATCATCTGCCGGACCATGGCGCGCTCGGCGCGGAACGGCGAGATGAAGGCCGTGATGACGATCAGGCCGGCGTCGGTCATCATCTTCGCCACTTCGCCGACGCGGCGGATGTTCTCGACCCGATCGGCGTCCGAGAATCCCAGGTCGCGGTTGAGACCGTGGCGCACGTTGTCGCCGTCGAGCAGGAAGGTGTGGCGGTTCATGCGCGCCAGCTGTTTCTCGACCAGGTTCGCGATCGTCGACTTGCCGGCGCCCGACAGACCCGTGAACCACAGCACCGCGGGTTTCTGGTTCTTGAGCTTTGCGTGCAGTTCGCGCGTGACGTCGAGCTGCTGCCAGTGGATGTTGCCGGCGCGCCTGAGCGCGAAGTGCAGGAGCCCCGCCGCGACCGTGGCGTTGCTGAGCTTGTCGATCAAAATGAAACCGCCCAGGTCACGGCTTAGTTCATAGGGCTCGAACACCAGCGGCTGGTCGGTGGAGATATTGGCGACGCCAATCGCGTTGAGCTCGAGTGTGCGCGCCGCCAGATGCTCGAGCGTGTTGACGTTGACCTGGTACTTCGGCGCCTGCACCTGCGCCGTGACGGTCTGCGTGCCGAGCTTGAGCCAGTAGGTGCGGCCGGGCAGCATTTCCTCATCGGCCATCCATACGACGGTCGCCTCGAACTGGTCGGCGGATTCCGGCGGATCGGCGGCGGCAGAGATCACGCAGCCGCGCGAGCAATCGACGTCGGTCGTGAAACACAGCGTGACCGATTGCCCGGCGACCGCCTCGGCGGGCTCGCCGTCCATGGTGACAATGCGGCTGATGGTCGTGGTGGTGCCGGCGGGCAGCACGCGTACCGCATCGCCCGGATGTATGCGTCCGGCGGCGATCAGACCCGCGTAGCCGCGAAACTGCTGGTTCGGCCGGTTCACCCACTGGACGGCCATGCGGAACGGGCGCGCCTGGTCGGCGTCGGTCGCCAGTGGCACGGTTTCCAGATGCTCGATCAGCGTCGGCCCGCGATACCACGGCGTGCGCTCCGAGCGGCTGGTGATGTTGTCGCCCTGCAATCCGGAAATCGGGATCGCGGTGAATTCGCCGATGCCGATGCGATCCGCGAATTCGCGGTACTCACCGACGATGGCGTTGAATCGGGCCTCGTCGTAGTTGACCAGATCGAGCTTGTTGACCGCGAGCACGATGTTGCGGATGCCGAGCAGGTGCACGAGATAACTGTGGCGGCGCGTCTGCGTCAGCACGCCGAGCCGCGCGTCCACCAGGATGACCGCCAGCTCGGCGGTCGATGCGCCCGTGACCATGTTGCGCGTGTACTGCTCGTGCCCGGGCGTATCGGCGACGATGAACTTGCGCTTCTCGGTGGCGAAGAACCGGTAGGCGACATCGATCGTGATGCCCTGCTCGCGTTCGGCCGCGAGTCCGTCGACCAGCAGCGCGAAGTCGAGATTCTTGCCCTGCGTGCCGATGCGGGCGCTATCGGCCTCGAGCGCGGCGAGCTGATCCTCGAAGATCATCTTCGAGTCGTACAGCAACCGGCCGATCAGCGTGGATTTGCCGTCATCGACGCTGCCGCAGGTGATGAAGCGCAGCAGCGACTTGTGCTGGTGCGCCTCGAGATAGGCGTCGATGTCCGAAGCCGCAAGCGCGGAGGCCTGGTAGGAACCGGGCGGGCTCAAAAGTAGCCCTCCTGCTTTTTCTTTTCCATGCTGGCGGGCTGGTCGCGGTCGATCGCGCGCCCCTGGCGCTCCGAGGTCGTCGTCAGCAGCATCTCGCGGATGATCTCGGGGACCGTTGTCGCCGTGCTCTCGACCGCCCCGGTGAGCGGATAGCAGCCCAGCGTGCGGAAGCGGATTGAGCGCAGCTCCGGAGTTTCGCCGGCCTTGAGCGGAAAGCGTTCGTCATCGACCATCAGCAGCAGGCCGTCGCGCCTCACCGTCGGGCGTGGCGCGGCCATGTACAGCGGCACGATCGGAATTTTCTCAAGATGGATGTACTGCCAGACATCCAGCTCGGTCCAGTTCGAGAGCGGAAACACGCGGATGCTCTCGCCGCGCGCCTTGCGCGCGTTATAGATGCGCCACAGTTCAGGCCGCTGGCGCTTGGGATCCCAGCGGTGGTTGGCGGCGCGAAAACTGAAGATGCGCTCCTTCGCGCGGCTGGCTTCCTCATCGCGCCGCGCGCCGCCGAAAGCGGCATCGAAGCCGTACTGGTCGAGCGCCTGCTTCAGCCCTTCAGTCTTCCACAGATCGGTGTGCAGTGAACCGTGGTCAAAGGGATTGATGCCACGCCGCTTGGCGTCCGGATTCTGGTAGACCAGTAGCTGGATGCCGGGGAGCGCAGCGACCTGGTCGCGCAGCGCGTACATGTCGCGGAATTTCCAGGTGGTGTCGACGTGCAGCAGTGGAAACGGTAGCGGCGCAGGATAAAAGGCCTTGCGGGCCAGCTGCAGCATCACGGCCGAATCCTTGCCGATCGAATACAGCAGCACCGGTTTGCTCGTTTCGGCGACCACCTCGCGAAAGATATGAATGCTTTCGGCTTCGAGTCTTTGCAGGTGCGTGAGTGACATTACAAATCGCTGATGGAACCCGGCAATTGTCGTGGTTGCAGTCCGCACTCGCGCGACTCGGGATCTTCCCACCACCAGCGGCCGGCCCGGCTGTCCTGGCCGGGTTGGACCGCGCGGGTGCAGGGCGCGCAGCCGATGCTGGGGTAACCCGCATCGTGCAGCGGATTGTAGGGTAATTTTTCCTGCCGGATGTAGTTCCAGATTTCCGCATGGCTCCAGTCGAGCAGCGGATTCACTTTCTGCAGCCGGTAGCGCCCGTCCCACTCCAGCGCCTTCACTTCGGCGCGCTCGGCCGACTGCTCGTGGCGCACGCCGGTGACCCAGGCGTTGTAGCCGACGATGGCGCGCTGGAAGGGCTCGACCTTGCGGATGTGACAGCAGGCCTGGCGCTGCGCCAGTCCCTGGTAGAACCCGTTGATGCCGTGGTCCGCCACGTAGTTCTGCACCCGCTGCGCTTCGGGAAACACCACGCGGATCCGCCGCTGATAGCGCCGCTCGATGCGCGCGAGCAGCTCGAGCGTGGATTCGGGGAGCCGTCCGGTATCGACCGTGAACACATCGATCTGCGGCGCGTGCGTGAAAATCAGGTCCGTCAGCACCGCCGCCTCTGACCCTAAACTGGTGGCGTAGACGACCCGGCCGAACTGGCGCACCGCGTCCTGCAGCAGCTGGATGGAATCAGCCACTTTCCCGTCCAGATCCGGGGTAACAGCGGGGGTTGCGGTGACAATTTGCATACCGGCATTGTGTCCCGAAGACCTATAACAATGTTGGTATGAGATTTGGGCCGCGGCCCTGCCGGCAGGCGAATCAGTCCATGTGCTCCATGGGGCAGTCGGCGATGTGCATCGTCCACGGGTGGCGCCTGGTTTCATACACGGAATGGGCCGGGGCGGGGTAATTCGGATCGGCGAACATGCCGAGCGCGACGTAGATGAATCCGGGATAGCCGCCCGGCTCCCAATACACCGTCGAGCCGCACTCCGGACAGAAATGAAAGCGGGTGTTGTTGCCGCTGTCGGATTGGCGCGTGTACGTGGTGCTGCGCCCTTCGATCTGCACTTGCTCGCGCTGGAAGCGCGACTGCGCGCCGAACGGTGCGCCGGTGCGGCGCTGACAGGCGAGGCAATGACAGATCGAAATTCGTCCGGCCGTGCCGCTGCAGATGGCGCGCAGCTGGCCGCAGCTGCAGGCCGCGGTTCTGGTGTGCATGGGATTCGCCTCCGGTGTGCAGTGCGATGATAGCGTCCCGGCCGCATGCCGGGGCGTGTAGTAACATGCGCCCGATCTCGACAGGAGCTTCTCGCCGTGGCCGGACTGTATTTCGAGGAATTTCGCGTCGGTCAGCTGTTTCATCACGCCGTGCGGCGCACCGTGACCGAGACCGACAACCTGATTTTCTCGGCGCTGACGCACAACCCGGCGGCGCTCCATCTCGACGCCGAATACTGCCGCACGCAATCGGAATTCGGGCAGCGCATCGTCAACAGCGTATTCACGCTCGGCCTGATGGTCGGCGTTTCGGTCGGCGACACGACGCTCGGCACGACGGTGGCGAACCTGGGCTGGGACGAAGTGCGCTTCCCCAAACCGCTGTTCCTCGGCGACACCGTGAACTGCGAAACCGAAGTGCTGGAGTTGCGCGACAGCGCCTCGCGTCCGAAAAACGGCATCGTCATCTTCGCGCATCGCGCCTTCAACCAACATGGCGTGCTGGTGGCAAGCTGCAAGCGCACGGCACTGATGCTGCGGAAACCGCAGGCGTGAGGGCACGCTCCTGGCTGTTCGTCCCGGGCGACAGCGACCGGAAACTGGCCAGGGTGGAGCAATGCGGGGCGGACGTGGTCATCCTCGATCTCGAGGATTCCGTGGCGCCCGAACAAAAGGCCGCGGCGCGCGGCCGGGTGCAGGAATTCCTGCGCGCGTACGCCGCGCGCCAGATAACGAACCCGGCGCCGCAGTTGTGGGTGCGCATCAATCCGCTCGATTCTGCGCTTGCGCATGACGATCTCGCCGCCGTCGTGCCCGCTGGCGCCGCCGGCATCGTGCAGCCGAAAACCCGTTCACCGGCGGACGTAATCGCGTTGGGACATCGGCTCGATGAACTCGAACATGGGCACGGCCTGCGTCCGCGCGCAATCCGCATCCTGCCGATCGCGACCGAAACGCCTGCGGCCCTGTTTGCGATGGGCGGCTACGCGCAAGTGGGTGCGCGGCTCGCGGGCCTGACCTGGGGTGCTGAAGACCTGAGTGCCGCGATTGGCGCCACCGCCAGCCGCGAAGCGGATGGTGCGTGGACCGGGCCGTTCGAATTCGTGCGTACGCTGTGCCTGTTTGGCGCCGCCGCCGCCGGTGTGGCTGCGATCGATACGCTCCATGCCGACTACCGCGATGCGGACGGACTGCGCGCGAGTTGTGCCTCTGCGCGGCGCGATGGCTTCACCGGGAAGCTGGCCATACATCCGGATCAGGTCGCACCCATCAACGAGTGTTTCCTGCCAACGGCCGCGGAACTGGCGCAGGCGCAGCGCATCGTCGAACTGTTTGCCGCAAATCCGGGCGCCGCGGCACTGTCGCTCGACGGACGGATGGTGGACATCCCGCACCTGCGGCTGGCGGAGAAAACGCTGGCGCGCGCGCCCTTGGCGACACCCTGAAATAGCATGACGGCCGTCAATCGCCGTATCGTGCTCGATCATCGTCCCGACGGCATTCCGGGCCCTGAGCATTTTCGCCGCGACGACCAGCCGCTGCCGGAGCCCGGCGACGGTCAGGTGCTGGTGTGCAATCACTACCTGTCGATCGATCCGGCGCAGCGCGGCTGGATCAGCGCGGGTATCGGCTACGCCGACCCTGTGACGCCAGGTGCGGTCATGCGCGCGCTTGCGGTCGGCGCCGTCGCCGCCACGCGCAATGCGAAGTACGCGATCGGCGAGTACCTGTATGGCTGGTTTGGCTGGCAGGATTATTGCGTTGCCGCCGAGCCGCAGGTGATCGCGCGCGTGCAGCCGGAGCAGGGCAGCGTGAGTGCGGGAGCGGGCCTGTACGGCATTTGTGGTGTCGCGGCTTACCTGGCGCTGACCGAACTGGGCCGGCCGCGTGCAGGCGAAACCGTGCTGGTTTCGACCGCCGCCGGTGCAGTGGGGAGCGTGGTCGGGCAGATTGCACGGCGGCTCGGTTGTCGCGTCGTCGGTCTCACCGGGAGCGATGAGAAGGTGCGCCAGTGCCTGGCCGAATTTGGCTACCACGCGGCGCTGAATTACCGCAGTGGTCTCGATGACGCCGCCCTGCGCACGCTCTGTCCCCACGGAGTGGATATTTTCTTCGACAACACGGCCGGCGAGATCGCCGATGCGGTCTGGCCGTTCATGAACCTGCGTGGCCGGGTGATACAGTGCGGCACCGCCGCAGTCGGCTCCTGGGATCCGCCGCCCACAGCACCGCGGCGCGAGCGCGCGGTGCTGAGCAAACGCCTGCGCCACGAGGGTTTCATCATCTTCGATCACCTCGAGCGCTTTGCGGCGGTGATTGCGCAGCTGGCGCGCTGGCATCGGGAGGGCACGCTGGTATTTCACGAAGATATTGTGACCGGACTTGAATGTGCGCCTGCTGCGCTGGCGTCAATATTCCGCGGCGAGAATCGCGGCAAGAAGCTGGTCCACATCAGCGATGGCACGCGCGCCCTATAGCATGAAACTCGCGGCCTGCGTCATCACTCGCAACGAAGCTGGGCGCATTGGCGCCTGCCTCGACTCGCTGCGCTTCTGCGACGAGATCATCCTGGTCGATTCCCATTCCACGGATGCGACCCGCGACATCGCCGTCCTGCTCGGCGCGCGTGTGATCGAGCGCGACTGGCCAGGTTACCGCTCGCAGAAGCAGTTCGCGACTGACGCGGCCGGGTGCGACTGGGTATTGTCGATTGACGCCGACGAGGTGGTGACGGTGGCGCTGCGCGCCGAGATTGAAGCACTGCGCGCTGGCGGCTTCGCCGGCGCGCGCGGCTGGAGCATTCCGCGGCTGACGGAATATTTCGGCCGTTTCCTGCGCCACGGCAATGCCTGGCCCGATCGGCAGATACGCCTGTACGACCGACGCGCTGCGCGCTGGTCGGGTTACGAAGTGCATGAGAAGATCGTCGTCGATGGCACGGTCGGTGCGCTCGCCGCGCCGCTCGAGCATTACGCGTATCGCGATCTCGACGATCAGCTCGCGCGGCTGGATCGCTACGCCGGCCTGATGGCTGCGCAGATGCATGCCGCGGGCCGCCGCGCCGGCCTCGCGCAAGTGCTGTTCAATCCGGCCTGGCGCTTGTTCCGCGGCCTTTTCATCAAGCTCGGCGTGCTGGATGGCTGGCGCGGCTGGTTGTTTCACATTGCCGAGGCCGGCTACGTGCGGCGCAAATACCTCAGGCTTTGGGCGCTGTCACGCGGCCTCGGTTCCTGAAGCGGAGAGCAGATGGCAAAGGCAAAGACAGTTCCAAAAGTCCGCGGCAAGAAAGCCGGCGGCAAGAAGGTGAATTCGCGCCGGCGCCTGAAACCGGCGACCAGCGCACGGGGCCTGGCCGGCACGGAGATCGTGCTGCCGCGCGATCACGCCGATTTGGCCGGGCTGGTGCAACTCGTCGACGCCGCCGGCGGCGCCGTGATCGGCGCCTACCGCGATCCGCTCGGTGGCCGCCCGCTGCTGCTGGCGACGGTGCCGCTGACGGCCGTGCAGCCGACGCCGTTCCAGCGCGACCTGTCGCCGACGCACACCAAGCGCCTGGCCGAAAAAATCGAGCAGGCCGGCGCATTCCTCGATCCGCTGATCGTGGTGCGTGGGCAGGACGGTTTGTTGTGGACGCCGAACGGCCGCCACCGGCTCGCAGCCGCGAAGGTGCTGGGGCTGCGGCAGATCACGACGCTGATCTGCCCGGACGAGACGCTCGCGTTCCGCATCCTGGCGCTCAACACCGAGAAGGCGCACAACCTGAAGGACCGGAGTCTCGAAGTGATCCGCATGGCGCGCAACCTGTCGAAACGCGATCGCACCGTGCGCGAAACTCAATACCAGGATCAGTTCGAGGCGGCCGAACTGCTGACGCTCGGCATCCTGTATGAGCAGAATCCGCGCTTTGCCGGCGGCGCCTACAGTTCACTGCTGCGAAAGGTCGATCGCTTCAGCGATCGTACGCTCACCGTTTCGCTGCGCGAGCGCGAGGGCTATGCGGCGCGGCTCGCCGGCATCGACACCGAGGTCAAGCGCATCATCACCGCATTGACGGCCCGCGGCTTCAAGTCGCCATACCTGCGCAACTACGTGGTGGCGCGCATCAATCCTGTACGGTTCATCAAGCAGGCCCGCGGCGCGGCCAAACCCGCGATGCCGATCGGCCAGGCGCTGACGCGCATGATCGCCGCGGCCAAGGGCTTCAAGCTGGAGTCGGTGTCGAATGCCGATCTCGCCTGGGTTGCAGTCGGCGCGGGCGCGCAGGACTAGCAGCGAGCGGGCCCTAACTTCGGTACAGCTCCGAGGCCGCACGCGCCTCGAGCCATGCGCGCTCTGCGGGCGCCGTCATGGCCTCAAGGTCGGCAGCGATGGCGCGCGGATCCTCGATCCATTGGCGCAGGCGCGGTCCGCCGTTGATCACATCGAAGGCGGAACGCTCGAGCTCGTACTCGTAGGCGAACTCGCGCCACAACGCGCGTTCCGGCTGCAGCGCGCGCTGCGCCTTGAGGATCGCGGCCATCAGACGCCAGGGACGGAATTGCGCGTGAGCGTAGTCACCGGCATCGACATGCAGCTGGATGCCGTCGCACAGCTCGCCAGCGTGCTTGTGGAAAGTCGGCTCGAACCAGCAGACGCGCGGCGTGCAGCCCTTGAGCCACTGCGGCGAAAACTTTTCCACCCAGGCCAAGGTGGCGCGCGCATCGAAGTGCGGCGCGCCGACCAGTTCCAGCGGCCGCGTGGTGCCGCGTCCTTCGGAAAGCGTCGTGCCCTCGATCATCACCGTGCCCGCATAGCAGCGCACCATTGACAGATTCGGTGCGTTGGGACTCGGGTTGACCCAGCTGCGCTCATGCAGCGGCCACCCGTAGCCCGGCGCCGCATCCGGCTCCCAGCCCTGCATCTCGACGACCTGCAGTTCGACATCGAGGCGCAGCGTGGCGACGAACCAGCGCGCCAGTTCGCCCATCGTCAGGCCATGGCGCATCGGCATGCTGCCGGCGCCAACGAAACTTTCCCAGCCCGCCTCGAGCAACAGTCCCTCGGCCGGACGTCCGGCCGGGTTCGGGCGATCGAGCACCCACACGGCCTTGCGCTTGCGGGCGCAGGCTTCGAGCAGGTAGCGGAGCGTGGTGATGAAGGTGTACACGCGGCAGCCGATGTCCTGCAGGTCGATCAGCAGCGTGTCGAAGCTGTCGAGCATCGCATCGGTCGGGCGCCGCACCGCGCCGTAGAGGCTGTAGACCGGCACGCCGAGCAGCGGGTCGAGGAAGTCGGGCGACTCGATCATGTTGTCCTGCTTGTCGCCGCGCAGTCCATGCTGCGGACCGAAGGCCGCGCTGAGGCGAAGTTCCGGAAACGCTGCCAGAGCGTCGAGCGAATGGCGCAGGTCTGCTGTGACAGAGGCGGGGTGGGCNNACAGCCGCCTTCCGGCGAGCCGCCGCCGCAGGTTGGGCTCGCTGATCAATCTGTCGACGCCGAACTTCATGTCAGTGCCGCGCGCGCCGGCCGCGGCGCAAATTCGAGAGCGAGGTCGAAATTGTCCGCGGCGTGAAAATCGGGCTTGGCGCCGGTGTGCCGTAGCGCCCAGTAGCCAAGCGTGCCATCGCCCGCCTCGATCACAGCGGCGAGGCCCAGCTGCCAGCGCGGCATGCCTCCCGGCAGCTGCGCGCAAGCCTGGATCCGCAGCTGTCCAGGGCCGAGCGGGTGCAGCGTGATGCCGACCGGTTGCTGCTCGTAAGGAGTTGATCCGCGACGGTAGCTTTCAAAACCGTACGCGGCCCAGTCTCCGGATGGCGAGAAATTGAATTCCACGTAGTCCGCGGCCGCTTCCCGCTGCGCGAACAGTTCGAGGCAGGTGTGGCGCCACAACTCGTCGCGCCGCTGCGGCGCGCGCGCCGGCGGCGGCAGGCGCAGCTGCAGCAGCTCGCCCTGCAGCAGGTAGTCGAGCGTGATGCGGCCATCTGCGTGCAGTGCGCCCGAGACGGACACGGCTCGCAACGGACCCGCGGCGCAGGCCGGGTGCGGACGCAAGGGCAGATCATGAAACTCAGCGATGGCGATGGCGCTCACGGCGGGCAACGCTACGCAATTGCAGCGCGCAGCGCAATTCGGGATTCGTGTTCAATTTGCTGCAGGCGCCGGGGTCAGCTGCGCGCGGGCGATGGCCGTTCGCGCATCGGGCTGATAATCCCAGGGCAGGCTGTGGAGCCGCGCGAGGAGCGCCGCGATGAAGCGGTTCTGGCGGCGCCGTGCCTCGGGCACCGGCACGCCATGATTCAGGATCGCGAAATACACGGTGCCGCGATCGCTGGTCGGAATCGCGCCGATGAGCGCGCTGGCTCCATAGTCGCCGAAGGTGCCGGTCTTGCCGACCACACGGCCGGCCTGGTCCGGCGCGTTGAGGCGGTCGTGCAGTGTGNNCTCCTGCTCCAGCGCGCGCAGCAGTTTCACGGCCGCACGCGGGCTCAATCGATTGCGCCCGTCGGTGCCGGCGCCGTCGCCGAGCGTGATCTCGGCGCGCATGTCGGCCGGTACTGACAAGCGTGCCAAAGACTCCACTGCAATGGCGCCGCCGGCTGCATCGGCCAGCGGCTTGAAGACATTGTTGGAGTAGTCGTTCAGTTGCTTGGCCAGTTCGAGCAGCGTTTGCGAGCGATGCACGAGCAAGGTTTGTGCTGGCGCTGCATCGGCCGTGGCGGCAGCCGGCTCCGCAGCAGCCGTGCCATCGAAGCGCAATGCGGGCGGCGCGGTGTCGCCCGCCGACAGTGAGCGCACCGCTTCCCATGCTGGCGGCGGCGCCAGGCCCGACATCACCTGCCGCAGGCGCACCGCTCCGTCGTCGGGCTGCCAGTCGAAAGTGAGCGGTCGCATCGAACGCAGATTGCCGGTGACGTGGCGCAGTCCCAGCTGGTTGAGCCGTTCGGTCACCAGCAGCGCGTTCTCATCGACGAAATAGGGGTCGCCGTCGCCCGCGACGATCAGGTCGCCCTCGAGCGTGCCGTCATGCACCCGGCCCGCGGCCAGGAAGGTCGTCGTGAAGCGATAGTCCGGACCGAACTTGCGCAATAGCGCCAGTGTCGTCGGCACTTTGGACACGGAGGCAGGGTGCACGGGCAGCTCCGCGGCCTGCGCCAGCAGCACGGTGCCATCCGCGGCCTCGATGTACACGCCCTGGTTTGAAGCCAGCATCGAGCGCGCGAGGCGGGCCAGTGAGGGCGACGCGCTCGCCGCAGCCGCGGAGGTCGCCGCCAATACGGCGAACAGCACTGCGGCAAACAGCCGCAGGTACAATGGGCCATCAGACATCGCGGGAGTATCGCATGACGATCAGGGCGCTGGCCTGGACTGCAATCTCATTTGGCGCCATCGCACTGACGCCTGCCGCCGGGGCAGCTGCTGCGGCTGCTACTGCGGCTGCTGCGAGTGCGCCGGCGCCNNGCCGGCGGACAATCCGTTCGCGGCGCCGAGCAGGCTTCCTTATGGCATGCCCGACTTCAGCCGCATCAAGGACAGCGATTTCCTGCCGGCATTCGCGGCCGGCATGGCTGAGCAGCTGCGCGAGGTCAAGGCGATCACCGACAATCCCGCACCGCCGAACTTCGAGAACACCACGCTCGCGCTGGAGCAGTCGGGCGCATTGCTGCTGCGGGTGCGCCAGACGTTCACCAATCTGAATGCATCGAACAGCGACGATGCGCTCGACAAACTGGACGCTGAAATCCAGCCGCGTCTCGCGGCTCACAAGGATGCGATCAACCTGGATCCGGCGCTGTTCGCACGCGTGGACCGGATATACAAGGACCGCAGCCACCTGCTGCTGGATCCGGAATCGTTTCAGCTCATGATGCGCCAGCATCACATCATGGTCAGCGCCGGCGCGCAGCTGCCCGAGGCCGCCAAGACCCGCTTGCGCGCCTGCAACACCGAGATCGCGGAGCTGATGGCGCGCTTTCGCCTGAGCCTGTTGAAGGCGAACAATGACAGCGCGGTGGTGGTCGATGATCTCTCACAGCTCGATGGCCTGAGCCCGTCTGAAATTGCCACCGCCGCCGCTGCGGCCGGGCAGCGCGGGCTCAAGGGCAAGTGGCTGCTGGTGCTGACCAACACCACGACGCAGCCCATGCTGGCGGAGCTGCGTGACCGGGCGCTGCGCGAGCGCCTGTACCACGCGGTCGTGAATCGTGGCGTCGGCGGCGCCGACGACACGACAGCGACGATTGCCCGGCTGCTGCGCGTGCGCGCCGAGCGCGCGAAGCTGCTCGGTTTCCCGAACCACGCTGCTGCGATGCTCGCCGAGGAGACCGCCGGCACGCCCGCCGCAGTCGACGCGATGCTGCGAGCGCTCACGCCGCCGGTGCGCGCGGCGGCGATGCGTGAACAGGCCGCGTTGCAGCAGTTCATCGATAAACAGGCCGCGGCGGCTGGCGGGCACGGCGTGAAACTGGAGGCATGGGACTGGGATTTCTACGCCGGCCAGTTGCGCAAGGCCGCGTACGACTACGACGACGCCGAAGCCGCGCCATATTTCGAGATCAACCGGGTGCTGCAGGACGGCGTGTTCTATGCCGCGCACGAACTCTACGGACTCAGTTTTCACGAGCGCACCGACCTGCCGGTCTACAATCCGGACGTGCGCGTGTTCGAGGTGTTTGGCGCGGACAATAAACCGCTGGCGCTGTTCCTCGCCGACTACTACGCGCGCAGCAACAAGCAGGGCGGCGCGTGGATGGACAATTTCGTCGATCAGTCACACCTGCTCGGCCTGCTCCCGGTGATCGTCAATAACCTCAACGTGCCGAAGCCGCAGCCCGGCGAACCGGTGCTGCTGAGTTTCGACGACGTGCGCGGCATGTTCCACGAGTTTGGCCATGCGCTGCACGGCATGCTCTCGGACGTGCAGTACCGGAGCCTGTCCGGCACCAACACGCCGAACGACTTCGTCGAATACCCGTCGCAGTTCAATGAAATGTGGGCGCGCGAACCGGCGGTGCTGGCGCACTACGCGCATCACTACAAGACGGGTGCGCCGATTCCGGACGCGCTGTTCCGGAAAATCATCGCGGCGCAGAATTTCAACCAGGGCTACGCTTACATGGAAAGACTGGAGGCCTCGACCATCGATATGGCGTTGCACGAGACCAGCGCGGCCCAGGCCCCGGCCGCGAAGGACATCGGCGCGTTCGAGGACGCTGCGCTGCGCCGCACCGGGCTGTTGCTCGCGGCTGTGCCGACGCGTTATCACGCCAGCTACTTTCGCCACATCTTTGGCGATGAGTATTCAGCCGGCTACTACGCCTACACCTGGTCGGAAGTGCTGGCGCGCGATACCGGCGAGTGGGTGCACCAGCACGGTGGCCTGACGCGCGCCAACGGTGAAGTGCTGCGCGCGAAGATTCTCTCGCGCGGCCGCACGCAGGAACCGCACGATTTGTTCAAGGCTTTTTACGGGCGCGAACCGGAGGTCGGGCCGCTGCTGGATTACTACGGCCTGCAGCCGGCGCCCGCGGCGGCGCATGAGACTGCGCCTGCGAAGCAGGCTCCGACTTCTAACTAACGTTTGCGTTCGCGCCGCTCACCCGGCCGCCGGCGTTCCGGCGACATGGCCTTGGGCGTGGCGCCGAACGCGCTGTCCGAGCTGCGGCGTGCCTCGCCACGCCGGTCGCGCAGGTGCTGGTACTTGCACTTGCAGGTGTCCTGGTGGTCGCAATCCCGCAGCGGTAGCCGTGGCGCGTCGCGCGTCAGGAAGCGCTTCTTGCTCATCTGCTGCGCCGCCTCGCAAGCCGACACGCCCGGCAACACGCTAACCGCTTGCCAGGAACTCTTCGGTGGATTGATCATGGCAGGGCTGATGGTGTCACTGCGCGCGCAGCTCCGCCAGCCCGGCGCGCAGTTCGGCCAGTTCGGTGCGCAGCGCGCGCACTTCGGCCTCAAGCTCCGCGAGACGCATGTCGGTTGCCGGCGCGGCATGCGCCGCCGCCGAATGTGCCGCCGGTGTCGTGGCGGCCTCGGCCGTCAGCGCCGCCGCCAGCTCGCCGCTGAGCAGATGGGCGTAGCGCGCCTCGCGGCGGCCGGGCTGCCGCGGGAGCCGCTGCACAACCGCGCCCTCGGCGCGGCCGGCCAACCCTTCGAGCACCCGCTCGCACTCGGTGCTGTCGGCGAAGTCCGCCATGCGCGCGGCGCGGGTGCGCAGCTCGCCCGGCGTCTGCGGTCCACGCAGCAGCAATTCACACACGATGGCCAGCTCCTGCGGCGAGAACCTGAGTCCCGAGAACTCGGTGTTGCAGTAGCAATGCTGGTACTTCGGCACGCGGCTGCCGAAGCCGCTGCGCTCCATGATCACGTGCTTGCGCACCAGCGCGTCGATGAGCTGTTGCACCTCGGTCTCGCCAAGCGACATCAGCGGATCGCGGTTGCTTTTCTGGTTGCAGGCGTTGGTCAGCGCATTGAGCGAGAGCGGATACTGGTCGGGAGTGGTGACCTGCTTCTCGAGCAGGCAGCCGATCACGCGCGCCTCGGCCGCCGACAACACGATTTTCAGACTCATGCGCGCTCGACCTGCGTTACCAGCTGCCGGTATTTTGCATCGAGGCCCACGGTTCCTGCGGCGGCCGTGCGCCGCCGCGCTGCAGCAGCTCGATCGAGATATTGTCGGGCGAACGCACGAAAGCCATGCGCCCGTCGCGCGGTGGCCGGTTGATCGTCACGCCATGCTCGCGCAGCCGCTGGCAGGTGGCGTAGATATCATCCACTTCGTAAGCCAGATGGCCGAAATTCCGGCCACCCGCGTAGGCTTCTGGATCCCAGTTGTAGGTCAGCTCGATCTGCGCATCCGGGTTCTCCGGCGGCGCCACGAAGACGAGCGTGAAGCGCCCGCCTTTGTTCTCCGTGCGATGTGTTTCCTTTAATCCCAATTTGTTCACGTAGAAATCGAGCGAGGCGTCGAGATCG
>PMNQ01000248.1 GCA_003162555.1 Gammaproteobacteria bacterium
TCCACCACCACGATCGCGTCATCGACCAGCAGGCCAATCGCGAGGACCATTCCGAACATGGTGAGCGTGTTGATGGAGTAGCCCAGCACCGACAGCACTCCAAAGGTGCCGAGCAACACCACCGGCACCGCTACGGCCGGTATCAGCGTGGCGCGCACGTTTTGCAGGAACAGGAACATGATCAGCACCACCAGCGCGATCGCCTCGAGCAGCGTCTTGACGACTTCAAAGATCGAGATGCGCACGAACCTGGCGCTATCGAAAGCAAGGCGATAGGCGAGTCCCGGTGGAAAGTACCTCGCCAACTCGGCAATTCGCGCCTTTACTGCGTCAGCGGTCTCCAAAGCATTGGCGCCCGAGGCCAGCGAGATTCCCACGGCTACTGAAGGCTGACCGTTGATACGTGTGGACACGTCGTAACTCTCGGCGCCGAGCTCGACGCGGGCCACGTCGCCGAGGTGCACGGCCGAACCATCGCTGTTGACGCGCAGCACGATGTCGCGGAACTGCTGCGGCGTTGTCAGCTTGCCCTGCGCCGTGACCAGTGCGTTGAGCTGCTGGCCATCGACCACGGGCTGGCTGCCGAGCTGCCCGGTGGCGACCTGCGTGTTCTGTGCGTTGATCGCCGCGGTGATGTCGGCCGGAATGAGCTTGAACTGACTGAGCTTGTAAGGATCGAGCCAGATGCGCATGGCATAACCGGAGCCGAACATCTGTGCCGTGCCGACGCCGCTGACGCGGCTGATCGGATCGAGCAGGTTCGAGGCGATGTAGTCGCCGACGTCGGCACGCGACATCGAGCCATCAGGCGAAAAGAATGCCGTTACCGTCAGAAATCCGGCGGTGGATTTGTTGACCGTGACACCCTGCGCCTGCACGGCCTGCGGCAACCGGCGCACGGCCTGCTGCAGCTTGTTCTGCACCTGCACCTGCGCAACATCGGCATTGGTGCCAGCCTCGAAGGTCAGCGCAATGTTGGCGTTGCCCTGCGAGTTGCTGGTCGAGGACATGTACACCAGGTGATCGATGCCGGTCAGCGACTGCTCCATGACCTGCGTGACCGAGTCCTCCAGCGCGTGGGCCGATGCGCCCGGGTAGGAGGCGTTGATCGTCACCGTGGTCGGCGCGATGTTCGGATACTGCTCGATGGCGAGCTGGTGGATGGAGAGCGCGCCCGCCAGCATGATGATGATGGCGATGACCCAGGCGAATATGGGCCGGTCGATGAAGAAACGCGCCATCGTGAGCCGCTCAGCCTTTGGTGGGCGCGGCGGACTCGACCACGGTCGGCCTGACAGCATCGCCTGGCCGCACCTTCTGCAGGCCCTGCACGATGATGCGTTCACCGGCATTGAGCCCGGTCAGCACGCGCCACTGGTTGTCGGCGCTGGCTTCGAGCTGCAGCCCGCGCAGTTCAACGTGATTGTCCGCGTTCACCACCAGCACACTGGCATCGCCGCGGGCATTGCGGCTGACTGCCTGCTGCGGCACCAGCAAGGCCGACTGCGCCACGCCGAGCGTCAGCAGCGCGCGTACATACATGCCCGGCAGCAGCGTACCGTGCTCATTCGGAAACACCGCGCGCAGCGTGATCGTGCCGGTGCTTTCACTTTCGGTAACGCCGGTGAATTCCAGGTGCCCCGCTTGCGGATAGGGAGTGCCATCCTCGAGCAGTAGCGACACGTCGGCGCCGTCCGTGCCGGGGTGCTCCAGCGAGCCGGCGGCAACCTGCTGACGCAGGCGCAGCACCTCGGTCGCCGGTTGCGTCACATCGACGTACATGGGTGCGTATTGCTGCACCGTGGTCAGCGGCGCGTCCTGGTTGGCGGTCACGAGCGCGCCCTCGGTGAACGCAGACGTGGCGATGCGGCCGGAAATCGGCGCGACGATGCGTGTGTACCCGAGATTGATGCGCGCGGTCTCGAGCGCTGCACGCGCGACCGTCTGCTGCGCCTCGGCCTGATGGAGACTGGCGGTGATGTCGTCCCGATCCTGCTGGCTGACATCGCCCGAGGCGGAGAGCTTCTGGTAACGCTCGTACTTCAGGCGCAGCGTGAGTGCGTTGGCATCGGCGCTGGCCACCTGTGCCTGGGCGCTGTCATAGGCCGCCTGGTACGGTGCCGGATCCAGCTGGTAAAGGGCTTGTCCAGCCTCGACCAATGCGCCTTCGACGTAGAGGCGCCGCTTGATGATGCCGCTGACCTGCGGCCTCACCTGGGCGATCCGGAAGGCCACCGTGCGGCCGGGCAACTGCGTCGTGACCGTGGACTTCTGCGGCTGCACGATCACCACGCCGACCTCGGTCGCTTGCCCTGCGCCGTTGGCCCGGCCCGAGGCACCGCAACCGCTGCACATTGCGGTGGCAACAGCCAGCACGGCCAGGCTCAGGGTGCGCATAGTCGACATCGAAGCAGCTCCGCGTAGAAGAACGCAATTATCAGGCTTTGGCGCGGCTTTGCGCGCCTGGCCCGCACTCAAGTTACGCGACTTTAATGGACGGGTCGATGGCCGCGGCCCAGGCGATCAATCCGCCCTCAAGGTCGGAGACGGAGCGAACACCGCCGCGGGCGGCAAGCTCGCAGGCCGTGCGACTGCGGCGCCCGCTGCGGCAGATGAATACGACCGCAGAATCGGTGGGCAGTTCCGGAAGCCGCTGGCCGAGTTCGCCGAGCGGGATGTTGACGGATCCGGCCAGGTGACCCGTCGCGTATTCATGCTGCTCGCGCACGTCGACCAGCAGGGGCGTCTTGGCCGGCGCGCCGCCTGAAGACTGGAGCAGCTGCTGCAGCTCGGCAGGTTTGAAGCGCGGCCATTTCCCCGTGATTTCAGTGCGGCAGGTAGCTTCACTATCTGTGAGCGTCTTGATCGAAGGCGCCGTGCCGCACACGACGCAGTCAGTACGCCGCTTGAAACGGAATTCGCGCCACTCCATGGCGAGTGCGTCGAAGGTCATGAGCCTGCCCACCAGCGGCGCACCAATACCGAGCAACACCTTTATTGCCTCGGTGGCCTGCAGCGCGCCGAGCATGCCGGGCAGCACGCCGAGCACGCCGGCTTCGGCGCAATTGGGCGCCACTGCGGACGAGGATTCCGGAAACAGGCAACGATAGCAGGGGCCCTGGCCCGGGATGTACGTCATCGCCTGGCCTTCGAAGCGATGGATCGCTGCGGACACCAACGGCCGCCTCAACAGCACGCAGGCGTCGTTGACCAGATAGCGCGTGTCGAGCCGGTCGCTCCCGTCGACGATGCAGTCGTAACCGCCGAGCAGCTCAAGCGCGTTTGTTGCGCGCAGTTCGACCGCATGCGCCACGACATTTATTTCATTGTTCAGCGCCTGCAGCCGCGCCCGCGCCGTCACGGCCTTGCCGGCGCCGACGCTGGCCGTATCGAACAGCAACTGGCGCTGCAGATTGGAAAGATCGACGCGGTCGTGATCGACGATACCCAGCGTGCCGATACCCGCGGCAGCCAGGTAAAGACTGGCGGGCGACCCCAGGCCCCCGGCGCCCACCACCAGCACCCGCGCGGCCTTGAGTTTTTCCTGGCCGGCCTCGCCGATCTCGGGCAACAGCAGGTGACGGCTGTAGCGTTCGCGTTCATTTGCGCTGAGTGCCATGTCGCGAACCTGAGGCCCTAGCCGCCGCTCAAAGCGCAGATCAGGTGGATTTCATCGCGCGGCGCCACCGCTTCGTCCAGCGAGAGCACTTCGCGCTGGTTGATGAAGATGCGGATGTGCGGGCGAACGCGATCCTGTTCGTCAATCATGCGGAAACGCATGCCTCGGTGATCACGGTCAATATTGGCAAGAATCTCCGCCACGGTGGTGCCGCTGGCACTGATGCGCGCGGCGCCACCGGTGTAGTCACGCAGCGGCGAGGGGACGCGGACGGTGTTCACGCTCTTACCTCAAATTCAGTGTGCATGCGTGACGGAGTAGATTTCCGGCAGGTGGCGTGCGATGCAGCGCCACGAATCGCCTTCGTCGCTGCTTGCCCAGACTTCACCCTGTGTCGTGCCGAAATAGAGGCCGAGGCGGGCAGCGCTGTCGGCGCACATCGCCTGGCGCAACACCGTGAACCAGGCCTGCGCGCGCGGCAGCCCCTTGTCCTGTCGCTGCCAGCTCTTGCCGGCATTGCGGCTGACGTAGACGGCTGGCTTCCCGCCCAGCGCCGTGCGCGGCCACACGCTCGAGCCGTCCATCGGCAGGACCCACACCGTATCTGCATCGCGCGGGTGCGCGACGATGGGAAAGCCGACGTCGCCGATGTTCTTTGGCATGCGCTCGCCGATGCGAATCCAGCGGCGCGCCGGGCGATCGAGCCGGTAACTGCCGCAGTGGTTCTGCTGGTAAAGGCGGTCGGGTTGCAGCGGGTGCTGTATCAGGCAATGCGGGTCGTGGCCGAACGCGACGGTGGGATCGGGCATGAAGTCGGCCGCGACCCCTTCGTTGAGCGGCGCCCAATCGGCGCCGCGGTCCGTGGACTCGAACACACCGCCGATCGATATAGCCAGGTACAGGTGGCGCGCGTCGCGCGGGTCAACGCGGATCGAGTGCAGAAGCTCACCATCGGGCGTGCGCAGACCAGCCGCCCATTTTGGCTGCATTGGATGGTCATTGAATCCTGCGACTGGCTCCCAGTGATCGCCATGATCGGCCGAGCGGAACAGGCCCGCCGGCGCGGTGCCCGCGTACCACACGCCTGGCTCAGAGGCGTGTCCAGGCGTGAGCCAGAACACGCGCTCGACGGCGCGCGGCTTCTCGCCCTCGCTCACTTTACGGAACGCGGGTGGCGCCAACGCTTCGCGCCACTTGCGGCCGCGATCGTCCGAGATATACACCGTAGGCCCGAGATGGCCGGTCTTCGCGGCCATCGCCAGCCTGCGCGGTTCGCGCGGATCCTGCACCACGTGATGGATGATGTGGCCCAGGAACTGCGGGCCGGCAATTTTCCAGCTGCGCCGCCGGGCGTCGGGGCGCAGGGCGAAGGCGCCCTTGCGGGTGCCGATCCAGAGCGTATTAGCCATTGGTTTTAAGAATCCGCGCCGACCGTGGGGCTGTCAAGTTACCGCCTGGAACTGCAGGGCCGCGAGCCGCGCGTACAGGCCCTCGCCCTGGATCAGTTCGGCGTGAGACCCTTGCGCGACGATGCGGCCCTGATCCATGACGACGATGCGCCGCAACCGCTGGATGGTCGCCAGGCGATGCGCAATCACTATCGTCGTGCGGGCGTGTCCGCCGCGGCCAGCCATCAAATTGGCCAGGCCCTGTTGCACGAGGCGTTCGTTTTCGCCGTCCAGTGCGCTGGTGGCTTCATCGAGCAGCAGCACCGGCGCATCGCGCAGCATGGCGCGGGCGATTGCCAGCCGCTGGCGCTGGCCGCCGGAGAGCGTGATGCCCCGTTCGCCGACGAGCGTGTCATAGCCTTGTGGAAGGCGCCGCACGAATTCGTCCGCGGCAGCCGCGACCGCCGCCGCCCGCACCTCGGCGTCATCCGCAGCGGGCCTGCCATAGCGGATGTTGTCGGCGATGCTGCCCGCAAAGATCACCGGCTCCTGCGAGACCACGGCGATCTGCGCGCGCAGCTGCGTCGGATCGAGCTGTGCGATATTTACGCCGTCCAGCAGGATGCGCCCGGCGCCCGGATCGAAGAAGCGCAGCAGCAGCTGGAACACCGTCGATTTGCCCGCCCCCGACGGGCCGACCAGCGCCACCGCTTCGCCCGGTGTCACCACCAGGCTGAAATCCGCGAGCGCGGCATGCTCGGGCCTGGTCGGATAGACGAAGCGCACCGCGCTGAATTCGAGCCGACCCTGCACTGGTTCGGGCAAGCGCGCGGGCTCAAGTGGCGCGCGCACTTGTGGCTCCGTGGCGAGAATCTCCATCAGGCGCTCGGTGGCCCCAGCGGCGCGTTGCACTTCACCCCACAGTTCACTGAGTGCGCCCACTGAACTGGCGAGGATCACCGCGTACAGCACGAACTGCCCCAGTTGTCCGGCGCTCATGCGCGCCGCCAGTACGTCGATGGCGCCGATCCACAGCACACCGACGATGCTCGCGCCGACCAGCATGAACACCGCGGCCGTCATCGCCGCGCGAAAGCGCGTGCGGCGAATGCCGCTGGCGAACGCCAGTTCGGTGGCCTCATTGAACTTTCGTCGATCCGTCGGCTCATGCGTATAGGCCTGTACAGTAGGTATCGCATTGAGCACTTCGCTGGCCAACGCCGAAGTCTCGGCGATGCGATCCTGCGCTGCGCGCGACAGGCCGCGCACGCGGCGACCCATCAGGATGATGGACGCGAGTACCAGTGGCACGCTGAGAAAGGCGATGGCCGTGAGCTTCGGACTGGTCACCGCCATCATCACCAGTGCGCCGAGCGCCATCACCATGCTGCGCAACGCGAACGACGCGGACGAGCCGATCACTGTCTGCACCAGCGTGGTGTCGGCAGTCATGCGCGAGAGCAGCTCGCCGGTACGCACGCGCTCGAAGAATTCGGTCGACAGCGACAGCACGTGGCTGAACACACTGTTGCGCACATCGGCGACCACGCGTTCGCCGATCCAGGTGACGAGGTAGTAGCGGCTCGCGGAGGCGAGACCCATGACGATGGTGACGGCGAGGAACCCGAGAAAGTACCTGCCGATGTGCGCGGATTCGCCGCGGGTAAAACCATGATCGATGACCTGGCGTGCTGCCACCGGCAGGAGGAGCGAAGCGCCCGCGGCGATCGACAGCGCCAATAGTGCCAGCAGTATCAGGCCGCGATGCGGCCGCACGAATGGCGCCAGCGCGGCGAGCGGCGCCAGCCGCCGCGCCGCGGGCCTAAGCTCCCCGGTATTCGCAGCCACTGGTGCAGGTCTCGTGGATGACGATGCGCGACAGGCCCGGCAGGCGCGGCCCGAGCCGTCGCCACACCCAGATCGCGAGCATCTCGCTGGTCGGATTCTCGAGACCGGCAATGTCGTTCAGGTAACGATGATCGAGCTGCTCATGCACGTCGCGCATGGCCGCGCCGATGTCGGCGAAATCCCGCACCCAGCCGCTCGCAGCCTGCACCTCACCCTCGACGTACACGCCTATGAGAAAGGAATGCCCGTGCAGCCGCGCGCATTTATGGTCTGCGGGCACCTGCGGCAGGCGGTGCGCCGCCTCGATGCGGAACTCCTTGAAGATCTCCATTGCGCTATTCTAGGGTCTTCGGCCCGAAAATCTCCGAGGAGTTTCCATGAACATTTCCATGTACCAGGCTTGCGCCCCCGTATTTGACCGCAGCCTCGGAAGTCTAGCCGCGATCCTGACCAAGGCCGCCGCCTGGGCCGAGGCGCGCAAGATCGATCCTGCCGTGTTGCTGTCCGCGCGCCTTGCGCCGGACATGTTTCCGCTGACGCGCCAGATCCAGATCGCCTGCGATTTCGCCAAGGGCACCTGCGCCCGCCTCGCGGGCGTTGAGCCACCCAAGTTCGAGGACAACGAGACCAGCTTCGCCGATTTCCAGGCGCGCATCGCCAAGACCCGCCAATTCGTCGCCACGCTCACCGCGGCGCAGATCGACGGTTCGGAAGACCGGCAGATCAACGTCAAGGCCGGTCCGCGCGAACTGTCTTTCAAGGGGCTGGCCTATCTCACTGGTTACGCGTTGCCGAACTTCTTCTTTCACTACACGACCGCGTACGCGATCCTGCGCCACAACGGGCTGGAGCTCTCGAAGCCGGATTTCATCGGTTCGGTCTGATGCGAATCCTGCGATACGCGCTGTTGGCCTTCGGTGGCCTGGTGCTGCTGCTCGCGGCGCTGCTGGCGTACGTACTGGTGTTCTTCGATCCGAACACCCACAAGCAGGAACTCGCCAAGCTGGTGCGTGACCAGACCGGGCGCGAATTCAGCCTGCCCGGAGACCTGAAGCTGCGGTTGTATCCGTGGCTCGCGATCGAAGTGGGACGCGCGACGCTGGGCAATGCGCCCGGCTTTGGCGCCGAGCCCATGCTCGAGTTTGATCACGCCCGCCTGGGCGTAAAGTTGTTGCCGCTGTTACATCGCGAGATCGAGATCGGTGCGGTGACCGTGGAATCGCCGACGATCCGCCTCGCGGTCGATGCCGCGGGTCACGACAACTGGTCCGATCTTGGCAAGAACAAAGCCAGTGAACCGGCTACGCCCGGCGGCGCCACACCGAAGCTTTCGGTTGCCAGCGTGCGCATCGTCAATGGCACGCTGCACTACGTCGACCGCAAGGGCGGGAGCGACATCGCTGTGCACGGCTTCAATCTCGAAACCGGTGCGCTCAAGCCCGGGCAGCCTTTTGATCTGCAGCTTGCGGGCACCGTGCAGCAGGCCAAGGGGCTCGAGGTGCAGCTTGATCTGCGCGGCCAGGCCACGCTCGATACGGACGCAAGCCGCTACCAGCTCGCCAGTCCCACGCTCAAGTTGCAGCTCAAGGGTTCGGGTTTCCCGGCCGAGGGCCTGCCGGTCGAAGTGCGCTTCGCCAGCATCGATGCCGATCTCAATGCGCAGACCGTCAAGTTGCCGGGCCTGGAAATGCGCGCCGCCGGCGCAACGCTCAGCGGCGCGCTGTCGGGTTCGAAAATCCTGGATGCGCCCAGCTTCAGCGGCCCGGTGCAGCTCGCAAACGTTTCGCTGCGCGATCTGCTGGACAAGTTCGGCACCAAATTGCCCGTGACGCGCGACGCGGCCGTGTTCGGCGCCTTCAGTTTCAGCGGCACGCTGGCGGCGAGCGCCAAGGCCATCATGCTTTCCGGCCTGAAGCTGCGCCTCGATGACACCACTGCGACCGGCCGTGCCGGCATCAGCGATCTGGACACGAGCGCGCTCGCCTTCGATCTGAAACTCGATCGAGTCAACGCCGATCGGTATCTGACGCCGGCGCCCGCCGCGGGCGCGAAACAAACGGCTGCGGCCTCGCCACCCACGCCGATTCCGGTCGAGCTGCTGCGCAGTCTCAACATGCACGGCACGATCAGCGTTGGCGAAGCGGTGTTTGCGGGCATCCAGTATCAGAACCTGCATGTGGGCCTGAATGCGGCGGATGGTCGCGTGCGCGTATTCCCGTCGGAGGCGCAGATGTACGGTGGGCAGTATCACGGCGACATCGGCGTCGACGCATCGGGAAAACTGGCGCGCATCAGCTTCGATGAACATGTCACGGGCGTGGATTTCGCGCCGCTGTTCCACGACATGTTCGAGACCAAACACGTCACGGGCCGCGGCAACGCCTCGATCAAGGCCTCAGGTGTTGGCAACGATTCCACCGCGTTGCTGCGCACGCTGACCGGCACGCTCGAGTTTCACGTCGACAACGGCGCCTTTGAAGGCACGGATCTGTGGTACGAGATTCGCCGTGCCCGTGCGCTGCTGAAGCAGGAGGCGATTCCGGCGCGCACGGGTCCGGAGCGCACGCCGTTCACCGCAGTCTCCGCGACCGGCCGCATCACCAATGGCGTGCTCGCCAATGACGACCTGCTGGCCGCGCTCCAGTACCTGCAGGTCAAAGGGCACGGCACGGCCGACATCGCCTCCGGCACGCTCGACTATCACCTCGATGCCACGGTACTCAAGATCCCTGACAACGCCGCGGACGCGGGCGGCGCCAGCGACCTGAGCGGATTCACGATCCCGGTGCTGGTCGGCGGGACCTTTGGCGCGCCGAAAGTGCGTCCTGATGTCGCCGCTCTGGCCAAGGCGCGCGTGCAGAAGGAAATCGACAAGCACAAGGACGAGCTGAAGCAGAAACTGCAGGACAAGCTGCAGGATAAATTGAAGGGGTTGTTCGGCAACTGACGGTTGCCGGCTGCCCGGGGAAACCCTAAGACACAGCTAAGTCCGCGCAGGTAAGATGGTGCGGATGAGCCAGAGGGTGTGGATTGCTTTGCTGGTGGGCGCGATGGCGCTGTGGTTTCTGCCGCTGCAGACCTACCGGCTTTTCAATCCCGACGAAGGCCGCTACGCGGAAATTCCGCGCGAGATGGTCGCCAGTGGCGACTGGGTGACGCCGCGCCTCGACGGCCTCAAATACTTCGAAAAACCGCCGCTGCAGTACTGGGCCACAGCGGTTGCCTACAAGGCGTTCGGGGATCATGAATGGACAGCGCGATTGTGGGTCGCGCTCAGTGGATTCCTTGGCCTGCTGATCACCGCATGGATCGGCGCGCGACTGTACGGGGCGCAAAGCGGCGTGCTCGCGGCGTTGGTGCAGGCGGGCTCACTCTTGTACCTGGCGCTGTCGCGCGTCTCGACGCTGGACATGGGATTGACCGTGACGCTGGAGTTGGCGCTCGCGGGATTGCTGCTGCTGGTGCCACTTCCAACCGGCGATGCGCGCGCGCCAACGCGTGGCGCCGAGCGGCTCGGCTCGGTGCTGCTGGCGGTGGGCGTGGCGCTGGCATTCCTGTCCAAGGGCCTGGTCGGCATCCTGATTCCCGGCGCTGTCGCGGCGCTCTACATGCTGCTGCGGCGCGACTGGGGTTTGCCGTGGCGGGCGCGGCCATGGTGGACGCTCGCGGCACTGGCGCTGATTGCCGCACCCTGGATCTGGCTGGTCGAACAGCGCAATCCGGGATTCATGCGTTTCTTTTTTGTGCATGAACAATTCGACCGCTTCCTCACGCGCGTGCACCACCGCTACCAACCCGACTGGTACTTCATTCCGGTGCTGCTGGGCGGATTCATGCCCTGGACGCCGCTGCTGCCGGCCATCGTGCGGCGCTGCTGGCGCGACATCCGCGCCGGCGATGCGGCAGCGCTGCTACTCGCGATCTGGGCGATTTTCTGTTTCGCGTTCTTCAGTTTCTCGCAATCGAAACTGATCCCGTACATCCTGCCGATGTTTCCGGCACTCGCGTTGCTGGCGGGCCGCACGCTCGGCACGCTCGAGCAGCCGGCAATCCGCCGCGCGCTCGCGATTTCGGCCGCCTTCGGGGCGGCACTGGCCGGCCTGGTGTTGGCGCTGTTGTGCTGGCCGGCGCCGCTCAATTGGTTCGTCATCCCTCCAGGGCCGACGTTGCAGTTGTTCATCGTGGCCTTGCTGCTCGCGAGCCTCGCCGCTGCCGCTGCCGCAGGATTGGTGATACGGCGCGGCCCATTGCCGGCCGTTGCGCTGGCCGCGCTGGCCACTGCCGTACTGCTCGGCATCCTGCTGCCGGCGGCCGGGCAGTTGCCACGGCAGCGCGAACTGCAACAGCTGGTTGCCGCGGCGTCTGGACGGCTGCACGCAGGCACTGCCGTCTACTGTGTCGATCAATACGAGCAGTCGGTGGCCTTTTATCTGCGCCGTACCTGCACGCTGGCCGGCTACCGCGGCGAGCTCGATTTCGGCCTGAACCAGGAGCCTGCCAAGTGGATTGCCGACCTGGGCGGATTCGCGTCCCGGTGGCGAACCGAGACCGATGCGCTGGCGCTGATCCGCCCCGAAAGCTACGTGGAGCTGCAACGGATGGGACTGCCGATGCACGTGATATACACTGCGCCCACCCTGGTCGCGGTAGTGAGGCAATGAAGGGTCCACAGCTCGCGTTGGTGCTCACCGGAGTACTGCTCAATGCCATCGCCCAGCTGCTGCTCAAGGCGGGCGCGGGTTCGCTGGCAAATGTGGAATTGCGCGCCAGCAACGCCGCGGCGATCGCCAGCCGGCTGATTTTCAACCTGCCGATCATCGCCGGACTCGGCTGCTACGTGCTCAGCGTCGTGGTGTGGATCCTCGCGCTCGCGCGCGTCGAGGTCAGTGTCGCCTACCCGATGCTGTCGCTGGGCTACGTCGTCAACGCTCTGGCAGCCTGGTGGTTGTTCAACGAATCCTTAAGTGGCGCACGGCTGGCCGGCATCGGCATCATCCTGGTCGGTGTCTGGCTGGTGGCGCGCAGCTCCGGCGGCAGCTAGCCTTTGGCAGTCTCTATGGCGAGCAGCGACTTCCTGCCGGTGACACGGCCCGCGATCGACGAGGCGACCATCGCCGCGGTCGGCGATGTGCTGCGTTCGGGCTGGATCACCAGCGGACCGAAGGTGCGCGATTTCGAGGCGCGGCTGTCGGCGCTGTTTGGTGGCCGGCCGGTGCGCACGATGAGCTCGGCGACCGGCGCCATGGAGATCGCGCTCGCGCTGATCGGTGTTGGTGCTGGCGATGAAATCATCACCACGCCGATGTCCTGGGTTGCGACGGCAAATGTGGTGCTGCGCGCTGGCGCGCGCCCGGTATTCGTCGATTGCGATCCGCGCTCGCGCAATATCGATCCCGCGCTGATTGAGGCCGCGATCACGCCGCGCACGCGCGCGATTCTGCCGGTCGACCTGGCTGGTCTCCCGGTAGATCGCGATCGCCTGTACGCGATTGCCGGCGCCCACAAGTTGCGGGTCATCGAAGACGCGGCGCAATCGATGGGCGCGAACTGGGCTGGGCGCATGATCGGCACCACGGGCGACCTGGTCTCGATCAGCTTTCACGCCAACAAGAACATCACCAGCGCCGAAGGCGGCTGTTTGGTGCTGAATGACGAGGACGAAACGCGCCGCTGTGAATTGTGGCGGCTGCAGGGAGCGAAGAAGTTCGGCGACAGCTGGGACGGCATGGATGTGACGCTCGCCGGCGGCAAGCACAACCTCACCGACATTGCCGCCTGCATCGGCCTCGGGCAACTTCCTCATTTGGCGGCGTTCACGGCCCGGCGACGCGAGCTGGCGCGGCGCTATTTCGCGCACTTCGACCGCTCACTGGGTTGCGAGCTGCCGCTCGAGGATTACGCGCAGTGCAACTGGCACATGTTCCAGGTGCTGTTGCCGCCTGGCGCAGTGCGCAGTGTATTCATCAGTAGCATGCGCGATGCCGGCATCGGCGTCGGCGTGCATTACCCGGCGATTCATCTGTTCACGCTGTTTCGCCAGCTCGGTTATCGTCCCGGCGATTTTCCGCACGCCGAGCGCATCGGCTCCAGCACGGTGAGCCTGCCGATGTTTCCGGCCATGAGCGACAGCGACGTCGATCGGGTGCTCGCGGCCATGGCGCCGGCACTGGCACAAGCGCTCGCCGCCGGTCCTGCCGCTGCCGCGGGGAGCAAGCGCGCGTGAGTATCGCAGCAGTGGAAATCACCGTTGTCATCCCGGTCTACAACGAAGAGGCGTCGCTGGCGGCGCTGTTTGCGCGGCTGTACCCGGCGCTCGATGCACTGCACCGCAGCTATGAAATCATTTTCGTCAACGATGGCAGCCGTGATCGGTCCGCGGCGCTGCTGCGCGAGCAGTTCGAGCTCCGTCCGGACGTCACGCGCGTGCTGCTGTTCGCGGCCAATTTCGGCCAACATCGCGCGATCCTCGCTGGCCNNCGCTACCTGATCACGCTCGACGCTGATCTGCAGAACCCGCCCGAGGAGATGTCGCGGCTGGTTGCGGAGCTCGACGCCGGCCATGACTATGTCGGCACGATCCGCCGCCAGCGGCAGGATGTCGCCTGGCGCCGCTGGGCCTCGCGCTTCATCAACACGCTGCGCGAACGCACTACGCGCATCCGCATCACCGATCATGGCTGCATGTTCCGCGGCTACGCGCGCAGCATCGTCGATGCGATCAACCAGTGTTCGGAGAACAACACCTTCGTGCCGGCGCTGGCCTACACCTTCGCCAGCAAACCGACCGAGATCGATGTGCGCCACGAGGACCGCAGCGCCGGCGAATCGAAGTACTCCATGTATCAGTTGATCAAGCTCAATTTCGACCTGATGACGGGCTTTTCGACGGTGCCGATGCAGCTGTTCTCCGCCTTCGGTTTCGGCGTCTCGGTGCTGTCGGTGCTGTTCGGCGCCGGGCTGGTGGTGCGCCGCCTGGTGTACGGCGCCAATCCGGCCGAGCAGGGTGTATTCACATTGTTCGCAGTCGCTTTCCTGCTGATCGGCGTCACGCTGTTTGGCCTCGGCCTGCTCGGTGAGTACATCGGGCGCATCTATGAGGAAGTCCGCCGCCGACCGCGCTACATCATCGGCGCGGTACTCGAGCGCCCGCAAGACCCACCGTGACGCGCGCGGTCGTGTTTGCCTACCACGACGTAGGCGTGCGTTGCCTGCGCGTGCTGCTGGCCCACGGCGTGACGGTGCCTCTGGTGGTGACACACAGCGACGATCCGGGCGAGCAGATCTGGTTCGAGAGCGTGGCGCGCCACGCCCGTTGGCACGGTCTCAAGGTTATTACTCCCGGCGCTGCAGAGGATTCCGAGCTACGCGAACAGGTGCGCGCGGCGCGGCCCGATTTCCTGTTCTCTTTTTACTATCGCCACATGCTATCGGCCGCGTTGCTGGCGACGGCGCCGCGCGGCGCCTACAACATGCACGGATCACTCCTGCCGAAATACCGTGGCCGCGTGCCGGTGAACTGGGCCGTGTTGCGCGGTGAAAGCGAGACCGGCGCCACCCTGCACGCGATGACGGCCAAGGCCGATGCCGGCGGCATCGTCGACGCGCAGGCGGTGCCGATATTGCCGGACGATACCGCTGTCGAGGTGTTTCGCAAGGTGACGGTCGCGGCGGAGCTGACGCTGCACCGCTCGCTCCCAGGCCTGCTGGCCGGAACTACCGTGCTGCGCGCTCAGGATCCAAGCCAGGTCAGTCATTTCGGGCGCCGCACGCGCGCCGACGGCGCGATAGACTGGCGCCTGGGTGCCGCCGCCGTGCACAATCTGGTGCGCGCGGTGGCGCCGCCTTACCCCGGTGCGTTTGCGCTGGCGGGTGGCATGCCGTTGCGCGTGCTGCGCTCACTCGCGGTCCCAGGAGTTGGCGCTGGCGCGGCGCGGCCGGAATTGCGCTGGATCGACGGCGACGTGCGGGCGGTGTGTCACGATGGCGCGCTGCGCCTGCTGGAATTCGAACTCGACGGGCAGCCGCTCGACGCGCCGGCGTTTCACGCGCGCTTCGGCGCTGCGCCGCTGACGCTTGAAAACGGCCGACCATGAAAAATCGGAATTGAGCGGAACAATCCTATGAGCACAAAAGTACTGATCCTCGGCGTAAACGGCTTTATCGGCCACCACCTGTCGGCGCGGATTCTCAAGGACACCGACTGGAGCGTGTTCGGCATGGACATGGGCGCCGAGCGCATCGAGCCGCTGCTCAGTAATCCGCGCATGAAATTCTTCGAAGGCGACATCACGATAAACAAGGAGTGGATCGAATATCACATCCGCAAGTGCGATGTGGTGCTGCCGCTGGTGGCGATCGCCACGCCCGCCACTTACGTGCGCGAGCCGCTGCGGGTGTTCGAGCTCGATTTCGAGGCCAACCTGCCGATCATTCGCCAGTGCGTGCGGTACGGCAAACGCGTGCTGTTTCCGTCGACCTCGGAGGTCTACGGCATGTGCCGGGATGGCGAGTTCGATCCGGCCAGTTCCGAGCTGGTCTATGGCCCGATCGAGAAGCAGCGCTGGATCTACGCCTGCTCCAAGCAGCTGATGGACCGCGTGATCTATGCCTACGGATCCGAGGGCAAGCTCGACTACACGCTGTTTCGTCCGTTCAACTGGATCGGCGCCGGTCTCGACAATCTGCATTCGGCCAAGGAAGGCAGCTCGCGCGTGATCACGCAGTTCCTCGGCCACATCGTCCGCGGTGAACCGATCAAGCTGGTCGACGGCGGTGGCCAGAAGCGCTGCTTCACCGGCATCAGCGACGGCATCGACGCGCTGATGAAGATCATCGAAAACAAGGGTGGTTGCGCTACGCGCAAGATCTTCAACATCGGCAATCCAAAGAACAACTACTCGGTGCGCGAACTGGCCGAGATGCTGCTGAAGATGTCGGCCGAATATCCCGAGTACGCGGCCAACGCCACCAAGGTAAAGCTGGTCGAAACCACGTCGGGTGAGTATTACGGCAAGGGCTACCAGGATGTGGCCAACCGCGTGCCGAAGATCGACAACACGCGCCAGGAGCTCGGCTGGGAGCCGCGCGTCAGCATGCGCGAGGCGCTGCAGCAGATTTTCGAGGCCTATCGCGGCCAGCTGTCGCAGGCTTCGCGCCTGCTGGACTAGATCGGCTCACGCCCGCAGCCGGCCTTGCAGATCGCACTCAAGATCGACGTCGACACGCTGCGCGGCACGCGCGAGGGTGTGCCGGCGCTGGTGCGCGCCTTGCAGCAGGCCGGCGCTGGCGCGACCTTTCTGTTCAGCCTCGGGCCCGACCATACCGGACGCGCCATCCGCCGGGTTTTCCGCAAAGGCTTCATCGGCAAGGTGTCGCGCACTTCGGTGCTGGAACACTATGGCCTGCGCACACTGCTGTACGGCACACTGCTGCCCGGGCCCAACATCGGGGCTCGCGCCGGCGCGCAGATGCGCGCGGCGCGCGACGCAGGGTTCGAAGTGGGTATTCACTGCTACGACCATGTCGCCTGGCAGGATTTCGTCACGCGCCGCGATGCGGAGTGGACGGCGCGGCAGATGCGGCTCGCGCTCGCAGGGTTCGAAGCGGTGTTCGCGGCCGCGCCGCGCACGCACGGGGCGGCCGGCTGGCAGATGAACGATGCGGCTTTGCTGCTGGAAGAGCAGCTCGGCTTCGCCTACGCTTCCGACACGCGTGGCACGACACCGTACGTGCCACTGATCAATGGTCGCCGTAGTTGCGTGCCGCAGCTTCCAACCACGCTGCCGACGCTCGATGAACTGATCGGCCTCGATGGCATCACCGCGGAGAACGTGCACGAAGCGCTGCTCGGGCGCACTCAGGGCTCGGGCAGTGAGTCCCAGGTATTTACGCTGCACGCGGAGCTCGAGGGCATGAAACTGCTGCCGGTGCTGACGCGTCTGTTCAAAGGCTGGCTGGCGCAGGGGCACGAGCTGGTGTCGCTCGCCACGCTGTGCGGCACGCTCGATATCGACGCACTACCGGCCTGCGCAGTGGTCGCAGGCACGGTGCCGGGCCGCAGCGGAACCCTGGCCTGCCAACAGGCTTGAACCCGCTTGTGGGCGCCGCTGTCCGCCCACCAGCGGGCATCGCGCGTCTTTGCAGGTCGCGTTTACGCTAGTTTGCCCGACGATTCCGCGGTAATCTGCGGCGCAGCGAAGCCGATCAATTCGGCCACTCCGGGGAATAAAAAGGGAACATGGCCACACCCACGGGCCCCAAGGTCTACGCCAATGCGCATACCGCGCTGGCGGGCGTCGTGCGCGACGGCATGTCGGTGATGTCCGGTGGTTTCGGACTGTGCGGCATTCCCGAGAACCTGATCGCTGCGCTGCGCGACTCTGGCGTCAAGGACCTGACGGTGGTGTCGAACAATGCCGGCATCGACAACTACGGACTGGGCGCGCTGCTCAAGACCCGCCAGATCCGCAAGATGATTTCCTCGTACGTGGGCGAGAACAAGGAATTCGAGCGCCAGTATCTTTCCGGCGAGCTCGAGCTCGAATTCAATCCGCAGGGCACGCTGTCGGAGCGGATCCGCGCGGGCGGCGCGGGCATCTGGGGCTTCTACACGCGCACCGGCGCCGGCACGCTGGTGGCCGAAGGCAAGGAACAGCGCGTCGTCAACGGCGATACCTACGTGCTCGAGACCGGCCTGGTTGCCGACCTGTCGCTGGTCAAGGCCTGGCGCGGTGACAGCGAGGGCAACCTGGTTTATCGCAAGACCGCGCGCAACTTCAATCCGATGATGGCCACAGCCGGCCGCGTCACGGTCGCCGAAGTAGAGGAACTGGTGGAGCCGGGCACGCTCGATCCCGACAAGATCCATACGCCGGGCATCTTCGTCCAGCGCATCATTCAGGGAACGGGTTATCTCAAGACCATCGAGAATCGCACCGTGCGCAAGCGCAGCGCAGCGGGAGCCGCCTGATGGCCTGGACACGCGATGAGATCGCCGCGCGCGGCGCGCGCGAGTTGCGCGACGGTTTCTACGTGAACCTCGGCATCGGCATTCCGACGCTGGTCGCCAACTACATTCCCGCCGGCATGCGCGTGGTGCTGCAGTCGGAGAACGGCATGCTCGGCATGGGACCGTTTCCTTACGAGGGCGATGAAGACCCGGACCTGATCAACGCCGGCAAGCAGACGATCACCGAGCTGCCGACCTCGTCGTATTTTTCCTCGGCCGACAGTTTCGGCATGATCCGCGGTGGCCATATCGACCTGTCGATACTCGGTGCAATGGAAGTCGGCGAGAATGGCGATCTCGCCAACTGGAT
>PMNQ01000046.1 GCA_003162555.1 Gammaproteobacteria bacterium
CGCCACTCGGCGATCTGCTTGTCGCTGTAGCCCTCGAGCGAGTCGGGCGGCACCAGGCTCGAATGCACCACCACCAGTGTGCGCAGTTTCTTTTTCATAGCCGTAACCGCAGCTCGTCGCTGGCGAAGTAACCGCGCGCCATGCGCACCAGCGCCGCCCGCAGCTTCGGCAGCAGCACGCGGCGCGAACCACGCTGGTAGAGATGCAGATGCTCGCAGCGCTCGATCGCCAGGCGCACCAGCTGCTGCGCGGCGTAGTGATCGGCGCCACCGCGCCGCTCGAGCGTGGCGCGCAGGCCGGCCTTCATGCCCCGCAGCAGCGTTGCAGCGGGCAGCGCGCCGCGGCGCGTTTGCGCCGCCGTGGTAAACACCTTGCGCAGCAGCCGGTCCGCCAGCCCACGATGGCGCCGGTGCTCGGCGCGGCGCTTGCGCCGGTAATGCTCGCGCAGCGTGAGCTTGTTGTCCTCCAGCGGATCAACCAGCACGCGGCCATTGACCGCGGGCCTTTGGTGCCGGATCTCGAGCGCGACCTGGTCCACGAACTCAAGCTTGCGCTTTGCCGGCCAGCCCTCATAGCGACGCCGCCAATCCGAGTGCGGCTGCAGCCACACCGCAAAGGTCTCGGCAAAATCCTCGGTCGGATGCGCCTGCGCATACCACTCGCCGAGGTGCTGCACGTGGCGGCGGCTGGCCTGCCGCGCACGATACTGCGCGGCGTAGCGGCGCGAGGCGGGACCAAACAATGCACGCCAGCGCGCGCGGCGCCGCAGCCGGTAAGCGGAGTCAATCGCGTGACCCGCCTCGTGGCGCAGGATGCGCATCTGCCAGTTGGCGTTGCTGCCTTCGACGACGCCGGTCATCTTGCGCTCGAGGCGTGTCAGGCGCGGGTGCGCTAGGTAGAAAGGCACGGCGAAACCGGGCACGCCGTCCGGGGAAAACCAGTCCTCGGCCAGCCAGGCGTGCGGACGAAACGAGATGCCGCGCGCCGCCAGTTCGCGGTACAGGCGCGTGATGCGCGGCTGCACCGCCGAGGCCGAGAGCCGCAGGCGCAGGTCGCAAAGCCGCAGGTCCAGCAGTTGCTCGTCGGCAAGCTGCGTCCAGCTGCGGGCCGCCTGCTTCACAGGTTTACCGCCCGGTTCATGTGGTGGCTGCCTGCTCGCCAAGCCGGACCAGCGCATTGCGCAACAGGCGGTCGCCGAGTTCGCTGATTACGCCAGCGCGCGCCAACGCCTGCCGCCATGCGGGCGGAATCGCCGCGACCCCGTAATGCGCGCCGGCCAACTGACCGTAGACGGCGGCGATCACATCGCTATCGCCACCGAGATTCACAGCGCGCAACACACCCTCGCGAAAGCTCGAAGTGCTGGCCAGGCACCAGCGCGCCAGATCGAGCACCGCCAGCGCGCCGCCATCGGCTGGCGGCGGCATGTAACCTGCCCCATAGGACTGGGCCGCGATGGCGGCGACTTCCACGTGCAGCGCATGCGCACCAAACACTGCCGCGGGCGGCGCCAGTATCTGTGCCCGGCTCTCTCCGGCCAGCGCCGCATGCAGCATCGCCGCCAACAGCCGGCATGCGTCGAGCACCCGCGGCGCGTGGCAGGTTGCGCGCGCGGCTTCGGCCGCCAACGCGATGGCCTGCTCCACAGACGGATACGCGTGCAGCACGACCGGTGCGACCCGCGACAGCGGTTCGGGGTCGCGTTGCGCCAGCAGTTGCGTGCGCGCCAGTGGCGGCGGGCGCCACGGCGCCGCCGCCAGTGCCCGCGCCGTGGCGGCCGTGACGCCAAGGCATTGTCCGGTGGCGGACAGATGGCCTTCGCGTTGCCAGCGGCCGTAGCGCACCAGCTGGTCGGCCGCATCGAATCTTTCGCGGTCAGCGAGGCTCTCCGCAAGGCACAGCGCCATGGCGGTGTCGTCGCTCCACGCGCCGCGCGGCAGATCGAAAGGACCGCCACCGAGCAGGTCGCCGACCGGCGCAAAGCTGCCGGCGCGGCGGTACTGCGTGGCGGCCGCCAGAGCATCACCGACCGCGAGGCCCAGCATCGCGCCCTGGAAACGTTCGCGCAGTCCACGCACCGGCGCCAGCTCCGCATCGGAGATTTCAGCCGGCGTGCCCGCGGTGGCTTTGGCTGCGGCGATGGCAGCAACGGCGGCCGCCTGAGGCGGCGTGGCGGCGCGGCGGCGGCGGGTGACCAGCGGCGTCCACTCACGGACATACTCAACCTGTTCGGGCGTCTGCGGAATCATCGGCCACAGCGGCGCGCGCGCGCACTGCTGCGTCCACAGCAGATTGAGTTCACGCAGCGCAGTCTGGCCATCGCTGCCCTGCTCGACCAGGAAGCAGCCTGCCACCATCCCGGTGCGGCCGATGCCAGCGCGGCAGTGCAGGTAGACGTTGCCGCCCGCGGCCAGCACGCCTGCGATTTCGTCCAGGATGCCGCGCATCTGCGTCGGCCGACGCGGCAAGCTCTGGTCGCGGATCGAGCGTCGCAGGTAGGTCACGGTCGGCGGCAGCAGCGAATGGTAAGGAGGACATTCGCCCTCCTCCGTCAGGTCGACGAAACAACTGATGCCGGCGGCCAGCAGATCGCGCACGCGCGTGCGCCCGGCGTCGCTGAGTTTTTTATCGCGGCCCGCCGGATACTCGCCCGCCAGCAGCCTGCCGGGCATGACCCAGTAGCTGTTGGGGTGCGGCCGGTCCATCAGGGCCTGTTCACACCCGCGCCCTCAGGCGCGAGCACCGCGAAGTCGAATAGTCCGGTATCGGCGAGGTGCGCCGGCTCGACGTTGCGCAGCGCCGAAAAGATCGCTTCGCTGCGCCCCGGATGTTCGCGCTCCCAGCCGGCGAGCATGCGCTTGATGGCGGCGCGCTGCAGGTGCTGCTGCGAACCGCACAGATCGCAGGGAATCAGCGGAAAGCCGCGGCCGCGTGCGTAGCGCGCGATGTCGCGCTCGGCAATATATGCGAGCGGGCGGATGACAACGTGCCGGCCGTCATCCGAACGGAACTTCGGCGCCATCGCCTTGAGTCGTCCGCCATGAAACAGGTTCAGGAACAGTGTCTCCACGATATCGTCGCGATGATGCCCGAGCGCGATTTTGCTGATGCCGTGCTCGTGCGCGTAGCGGTACAGCGCACCGCGGCGCATGCGCGAACACAGCGAGCACATGGTGCGGCCCTCCGGGATCAGCCGCTTGACGACGCTGTAGGTGTCCTGCTCGATGATGTGAAACGGCACGCCGAGCGCGCGCAGGTAGTCGGGCAGCACGTGTGCGGGAAATCCGGGCTGCTTCTGGTCCAGGTTGACGGCAATCAATTCGAACTCGACCGGCGCGCTGCGCTGGAGCGAGAGCAGCAGGTCGAGCAGCGTGTACGAATCCTTGCCACCCGACAGGCACACCATGATCCTGTCGCCCGGCTCGATCATGCGAAAGTCGGCAATCGCCTTGCCGGCCTGGCCGCGCAGGGCGGCGCCGAGTTTGCGCAGCGTGCCGGAATCGCGGGCGCGGGCCGGTGCGGCCTCGACCACGGCGGCGTTCTCGGCCACGGCGGCGTTCATGGCGTCTCCGCCAGGTACTTGCCCTGCAGGTAGCGCAGCAGTGCATTCGCGCTCAGCGCCTGACCGCTGGCCTGCTTGATCAGATCCTTGATCGGGAGCTTGGCGCCGAAGCCATGCATGTTGTCGCGCAGCCAACCGAAAATCGGCGCGAACTCGCCGCGCTCGATCAGTGTGTCGACCTCCGGAAGCTCCGTGCGCAGCGCCTCCCACAACTGCGCGGCGATCACCAGACCGAGCGCGTAGGAAGGGAAATATCCGAATGAGCCGATCGCCCAATGCATGTCCTGCAGGCAGCCATCGACGGTGCCTGCAGGCCGACTGCCGAAGCGCTGCTCCATGCCGGCATTCCAGGCCTCGGGCAGGTCGCGCACCGCCAGCTTGCCGGCCAGCAGCTGCTTTTCGATGTCGTAGCGCTGCATGATGTGCAGCGAATAACTCATCTCGTCCGCATCGACGCGGATCAGGCTGCGCCGGACGCGAGTCATCAGCAGGTGCAGGTTCGCGAACTCCCACTCCGGACCGGTCGCACCGTAATGCTTCTGCAGCAAGGGCTGCAGGTAGCGCAGGAACGGCGCGCTGCGGCCGATGATCATTTCCAGCAGCAGCGATTGGCTTTCCTCGAGCGCCATGCCGCGATCGCGCCCCACCGGCTGATCGCGCCATGCCAGCGGCATGCCCAGGTCGTACATCGCGTGGCCGGTCTCATGCATCGCGCCCAGCAGCCCGGTAAACGGATCGGCCGCATCAAAACGCGTCGTGATGCGCATGTCGCCGGCAACGCCCTCGGTGAACGGATGTTCGCTCTCATCCAGCCGCCCACGTTCGAAGGAAAAGCCGATGGCCTTCATGATCTCGACCACCAGCGCGCGCTGCCTGCTGCTGCTGAATTTCCCGATCAGCGGCAACACTTCCTGCCCGGACTGCGCCTCGCTGGCCGCACGAATCATGCCGGGCAGCTTGCGCGACAGCGCCTTGAACAATCCATCAATATCCGCCGTGCCTATGCCTGGGCTGAATTCATCGACCAGCGCGTCATAGGCCGGCAGATTCAGCGCCTGCCCCAGCAGTGCCGCCTTGTCACGCACCAGCATCAGCACTTCATCGAGGTGCGGCGCGAACAGCGCGAAATTGTTTTCGCGCCGCGCCTGCGCCCACGAATTTTCGGCGCGCGCCGTGGCCTTGGCGAGCCGCGAAATCAACATCACCGGCGTCGCTATCGCATGATCACGCTGCCGCTGCATCTCGCGAAGATTCGCCAGCTGCCAGTCCTCCAATCCCTGTGAATTCGCCTTGGCGCGATCGAGCAGGCGCGTGATCTTGGGCGTGGTCAGCAGCGCGTGGTATTCGGTCTCGAGCGCCGCGACCTGCTCGCCGCGCAGTTCGGCGCTGCCGCGCGGCATCATGACCGCGGCATCCCAGCGCAGCAGCGAGAGCGCGCCACGGAAGGCATGCAGCCGGCGCCATTCCTGTTCGAGTTGTTGGTACGGAGTCGCGGACATAGCCTGCTTTCAAGTTCCTGGGGGCGGCCGCGATTCTACCAGCCCGAAGGCTCCTGGCGGGGGCCCGGCCAGGTATCTTAATCTTTATAAATCAATCAGTTATAACAATCCGCGGCCGCTGCACCAACCCAGCATCCGGCACCAATCCGGCCAGCCAGTGGCCACCCACGCCACGGCCAGCGATACCGCCAGCAGGGCAATCAGCGCGAGGAAAACGGTGAGGCGACGCATGAGCGAATGATACGTCAAGTAAACTGACTGACATGCCGCTGCGCATCTGTTTCCTCACTGCTGAGATGACGCCGTTTGCGAAGGCCGGAGGTCTCGCCGATGTGTCCGGTGCGCTGGTCAAATACCTGCATGCAGCCGGCCACGACATCCGCCTGTTCCTGCCGGGACATGCGTCGATCAAACGCGACGGGCTCGAAATCTACCCGGTCGATTTCCTGCAGGATGTGCCGCTGACGATCGGCCCGCGCGCCTACCGTTTTTCGGTGCAGACCGCGCGCGTCCCCGGCACGCAGACCTTCGTGTACCTGATCGACTGCCCAGCCCTGTTCAGCGGAGCGTCGATCTACAGCGCCGATCCGGATGAATACCGCCGCTACCTGCTGTACACGCACGCAGCGCTGCAGAGCTGCCAGCGCATGGGCTTCGCGCCGCAGATCCTGCATTGCAACGACTGGCACACGGCGATCGCGCCGCTCTGGCTCAAGTCGATCTACAAGTGGGACCAGTTGTTCGCGGCCACGCAAAGCGTGTTCACGATTCACAACCTCGGCTACCAGGGCGTGATCGGCCCCACCGCCGCTGCTGAGGTGCTGGGCGGAGCCGGTCCTGAGCTGCTCCACCAGGACGATCTGCGCGCCGGCCGCATTAACCTGATGCGCCTGGGGCTGCTGTACGCCGATCTGCTCACCACCGTGAGCCCGAGCTACGCGCGCGAGATCCAGACCGCCGAGTACGGCGCCGGACTCGATGACACGCTGCGTGCGCGCAGTGGCGCGCTGGTCGGCATACTCAATGGCGTCGACTACGCGGACTGGGATCCGCGCAACGACGCGTACCTGCCACGGCACTACGGCGCCAACCAGCTCGGCGTCAAGGCGGGCCTCAAGGAGGAATTTCTCGCGCGCAGCAAACTACGGAGCGGAGAGCGCCGGCCGCTGATCGGCCTGATCACGCGGCTCGCCGCACAGAAGGGCGTGGACCTGCTGCAGGGCGCGCTGCCCGCGCTGCTGGCCGCGCGCGACTTCGACCTCGCGGTGCTGGGTTCGGGCGAGCCGCGATACGAAGCGTTTTTTACCGGGCTGGCGCGCAAGTATCCGGATCGCGTGCTGTTCCATCGCGGCTTCAGCGACGAACTCGCGCACTGGATCGAGGCCGCCAGCGATATGTTCCTGATGCCCTCGCGCTACGAGCCCTGCGGGCTCAACCAGATGTACAGCCTGCGGTACGGCACCGTGCCGATCGTGCGCCGCACCGGCGGCCTCGCCGATTCGGTGCAGCACTTCGACGCCGCGACCGGCACAGGTACGGGCATCATGTTCAACGACTACAACGTGCCGGCCCTGAGCTGGGCCATCAACTCCGCGCTCGACCTCTACCAGCAGAAAGGCGCCTGGCGACGGCTGGTGCAAAACGGCATGGCGCAGGATTTTTCCTGGAACCGCCAGGTGCAGCATTACCTCGACGCCTATCAGCGCCTGGTGCACTGAGCGGCTCCGCGTATGCAGGAAGATATCTGGACCGAAATGCAGCCGGTGCGCGAATGGAAGCGCGTCGATGCGAAGTTGTTCAACAGCGAGATCGTGCCGCACAACCGCCCGGCGGTCATGCGCGGACTCGTCAACCACTGGCCCGCGGTCGCAGCAGCGCGCGAGTCGCCGCAGGCGCTGGGCGAATTCGTGCGCGGCTTCAGCAAGCAACAGCCCATCGGCGTGTACCACGGTGAAGCGCAGATCCGCGGCCGGTTTTTCTATGGCGATGAGCTGCAGGGTTTCAATTTCACGCAGCGGCCGATGCCGCTTGGCGAGCTGGTGACGCTGCTGCTGCAGGAGCTGGAGACGCTGCAGGGGCCGGCGCTGTATGCCGGCGCGGTGCCAGTCGCAGAGCACCTGCCAGAGCTGCTGGCGAAGCACACGCTCGAGCTGCTCGATCCGGCCATCCCGCGGAAAGCGTCGCTATGGATCGGGAATCGTACGCGCATCTGCGCGCATTTCGACGAATCGCAGAATGTCATCTGCGTGATCGGCGGCCGCCGCCGCTACACGCTGTTCCCGCCCGAACAGGCGCGCAACCTGTATTTTGGCCCGCTCGATCGCTCGCCTGCCGGCACGCCGGTAAGCCTGGTCGATTTCGCCAAGCCGGATTACGAACGCTACCCGCGCTTCCGCACGGCGCTGGAGTACGCCGAGGTTGCCGAGCTGAATCCGGGTGACGCACTGTATCTGCCGACGCACTGGGTGCATCACGCGGAATCGCTCGACCGTTTCGGGCTGATGATGAATTTCTGGTGGCACATCGCGCCGCGCCAGCTGCTGTCGCCCTACTTCACGCTGATGCACAGCTTGCTGACGATCCGCGGGCTGACGCCGGCCGAGCGCTCGGCCTGGCGCGCCATTTTCGACGTCTACGCTTTCCAGCCCGACAGCGATCCCGCGGAGTACATGCCGGCGGCGGCGCGCGGGGTGCTCGACGCGCTGACGCCGTCGCAGGCGCAGCAGCTCATCGCGATGCTGCAGGAATCACTGGAGCTGGCCAGGCGCAATGCCGGGCCGGCGAAGCGCTGAGCGGTGGTATCGGCGAAGCGTGAGTCGCTGCGATGAATTCGGATGCCCCGTTATTCAATGTATCACCATCGGTCCGTGTGGTGTCGGTGGGCCCCAATAACGTCTGCGTGGTCATCGACAACGCATTGGCCGACCCGGACGCCATGGTCGAATGGGCGGCCGGACAGGCCTATGTGAAGCCCACTTATCCGTATCCGGGAATCGTGTTCGACGCACCCGAGGCGCTAGCGCAACAGGTTAGCAACTGTTTCGCGCAGCATGCGCGCGGCAGGCTCGGCGCACGGCGAACCGAGGGTGTGGGGATGCGCTTCTCGCTCATCACCGTACCGCCGCAGGAGTTGGCGCCGGTGCAGTGGCAATGCCATCGCGATCGCCTGCAGGTAAACGCCCCTCACCTGCTGTTCGCAGCTTCGGTGTTGTACCTGTTCAAGAACCCGGCGCTCGGCGGCACCAGCTTCTACATGCCGAAGCTTCCGCCCGCGGAGACTTCCCGCATGGTCGGAGACAGCGACCGGCTCAGTGCCGCCGAGTTTGGTGCGCGCTACGGGCTCAGCGCCGGGTACATGGGGGGCAGCAACGCCTATTTTGAAAGGGTGGCCACTGTCGGCGCCGTTTGGAACCGCATGATCTGCTACGACGGCGGGCAGTTCCACTCTGCCGACCTCAACACAGCAGCGGCGCTGGATCCCAACCCACGCTCCGGCAGACTCACGCTGAACGGCTTCTTTACCTGCCGTCGCAACGCGGCGTAGCCTGTTTAACATGTCACCCACGCAACGGGCTCCGGTCACTTCGGTTGTCATTCTCGGCGGTGGTACCGCCGGGTGGATGACGGCTGCCTCACTGCTGCATCGGCTGGGCAAACTGGGTGTTACGGTCACGCTGGTCGAGTCCTCGCAGATCGGCACGATCGGTGTCGGCGAGGCCACGGTGCCCGCAATCAAGCGCTATTTCGAGTCGCTTGCACTCGACCCCTTCGAAGTCATGCGCGCCACCAACGGCACCATCAAGCTCGGCATCGAGTTCGAAGGCTGGCGGCACGAGGGCCACAGTTTCATTCATCCCTTCGGGCGCTATGGCATACAGGCTGGCCCGATTGCATTTCGCGACATCTGGAATCGCCTGCGCGCAGCGGGCGAGACCGCGGAGCTGGATGATTTTTCGCTCGGTGCGCAACTGGCCCGCGCCGGCCGTGTGTTTCAGCCGCCACGCGAGCCGCGTGGTGATTTCGAAGCCTTCGACTGGGCGGTGCATTTCGACGCCGGCCGGTTTGCGCAGTACCTGCGGCAGTTCAGCGAGGCGCGCGGCGTCAGGCGCATCGATGCGCGATTGCAGGAAGTGCGCCTGCACCCGGACACCGGCTACATCGAGCAGCTGCTGCTCGACAATGGCGAAGCCGTCAGCGGCGAGTTGTACATCGACTGCTCGGGATTCCATCGCCTGCTGATCGAGGGCGCGCTGCACGCGGGCTTCGAGGACTGGCGTCACTGGCTGATGTGCGACCGCGCCATCGCGATGCCCTGTGCGGCGGCCGACCCTCTCGCGCTCGCGCCGTACACGCGCTCGCGCGCGATGCGCGCCGGCTGGACCTGGCGCATTCCACTGCAGAATCGCATCGGCAACGGCTACGTGTACAGCTCGGATCACATTTCCGACGACGCAGCGCTCCGCGCGCTGCAGGGCGAACTGGAAGGCGAGCCGCTGGCGGCTCCGAACCCGGTGCGCTTTCGCGCGGGCCACACGCGAAAATTCTGGTCGAGGAACTGCGTCGCCATCGGCCTGTCGGGCGGATTCCTCGAGCCGCTGGAATCCACCAGCATCTCGCTGATCCAGATGGGCATCGACAAGCTGGTGCATTTCTGGCCGGACACCCAGCTGGCACCCGCACTCGCGACGGAATACAACCGCCTTTCAATCCAGGAATTCGAGCGGATTCGCGATTTCATCATCCTGCATTACTCCGCCAACAACCGCGCCGATGGCGAGCTGTGGCGCTACTGCCGCGAGATGAAACTACCCGATTCGCTGACGCACAAGCTGGAGTTGTACCGGGCGCGCGGACTCATCGTGCAGTACGAATCCGAGGCCTTCTTCGAGCCGAGCTGGGTGTGCATGTACGCCAACTTCGGCATCGAGGCGCAGTCCTGGGATCCGCTCACGAACCTGCTGCCGATCGAGGAGCTAAAGGAAGTGACGCGTCGCCTGCGCACCGACATCGCCGCGATCGCGAAAGAGGGATCGCCACACCTGGAATTCCTGCGGCTCGCGGGCGCGCTTACGGCGCCTGGCAATGACGGGCGATGAAATCCTCGTGACGCGGGAGCTTGCGCGCCGCGTCGGCGATCAGCTCGCGGATGCCCTTGAGGTAGTCGGCGCGATCGGTCGGTGACACCGCCTCGACGAACGGGTGTGCGGCGCGCGGCTTGATGCCCTGGCCCCACATCACCTGCAGCCAGCTCGGCAGCTGGAACAGGTCTTGCGCGGGACAGAAAATGCCGCCGGTCTCACGGAACAACTCGATCTTGTGCGTCAGCGAATCGGGCACCGACATATTGCGGCAGTCGTCCCAGAACGCATCCCCCACGCGGTTGTTGGCGTGGTAATGCAGGATGATGAAATCGCGCACGTACTCGTATTCGGCCGCGGACGAGCGATTGAACTCGTCGCGCCGGTGCGTGTTGTCGCCGCGATCCGGGAACAGCAGGATCAAGCGCTGGATCGTCACCTGGATCAGGTGGATCGCCGTCGACTCGAGCGGCTCGAGGAAACCGCTGGCTAGCCCTAATGCCACCACATTGCGGTTCCACAGCTGGCGGCGGCGCCCGGTCGTAAAGCGGATCGGGCGCGGCTCGGCGAGTGCTTTTGAATCCAGGTTCCCGAGCAGCAGTTCCTGCGCCCGCTCATCGCTCATGTGGGCGGATGAGTACACGTGTCCGTTGCCGGTGCGATGCTGCAGCGGAATACGCCACTGCCAGCCGGCAGTGCGGGCACGGGCGCGCGTGTATGGCGGGCGCGCCAGGGTAGGCGCGGTCGGAAACGCCACGGCCCGATCGCACGGCAGCATGGCGCTCCAGTCGAGGTAGCCCGTGCCGAGCACCTTCTCGATGAGTGCACCGTGAAAACCGCTGCAATCAATATACAGATCGGCCTGCAGTGCGGGCCCGTCGGAAAACTGCAACTCGTCCAGGAATCCATCCGCTCGCAGCGTGGCGCCAATCACCATGCGCTCGAGCCGTACCACGCCCAGGCGCTCGGCGTACGCGCGCAGATACTTGGCCACCAGCGTTGCATCAAAGTGCAATGCATAGCGCAGCCCCGCTGCCGGGGAATCCGGATTGGTGTCGGGAAACCGGAATTTCCCGGCATCGCCCAGGGTCGCGCACACGCTGAATTCATTGAACTGGTGAGCGAGGCCCTCAGCCTGGGCCCGGTGCCAGAAATGGTGGAAGGGCCGACGATTGATCGGTGCGCCAAAGGCGCCAAATGGATGCCAGTAGGAGTGGCCGAGCTGCTTCCAGTCGCTGAATTTGATGCCAAGCTTGTAAGTGGCCTGTGTGTTTCGAACGAAATCAGCCTCGTCGATGCTCAGGAACCGCAGCGCATCCAGAATGGGCGGAATCGTCGCTTCACCGACGCCAACTGTCCCAATTTCGGGCGACTCGATAAGCGTGATCGCAGTGCCGGTTCCCGGCAACGATCTTGCCAGAACGCTGGCCGCCATCCAGCCGGCGGTGCCGCCGCCAACGATCGCAATGCGCCGGATGCGCCTGTCGTCTGCTGACATTCCTGGTCGGGTATCCACAATTCCTGCGCAGTGCCTGTTGACCAACGCGGGGCGAATTGGTCAGCGGCGGGTTTTGGTAGCGTCAGTGCTGAGGAGCCATGCTCAGCGCAATGATACCAGAGAGGGTGGCGCACAAATGAGTGCGCCACCCTCCAGTTATCAGTCATCTCTCCTCGCGCGGGCGCAACATCCCGTGCGGGGCCCGCCAGTTGCTTACAGCTTGGCCTTCACGCCGAAGAACAACCGGCGACCCGTATCGTCGTAAGTGAATGGCTCGTTCGGCCATTGCAGGTACGTGTGCTGCTTGGAATTGGACAGATTGACCGCTGAGAGCACCAGACCCAGGTGCGGGCTGAAGTCGTACCCCAGCTGACCATCGAGCTGCCCGTAAGCGGCAGAGTAGACGGTGTAGGTGTGGAATGAACCGGTGATGTCCTGGAACGAGAACGAGGATCCCACGCTCGAGGAGTTCACCGCTTTGTCGCGCCAGGCGTACGCCAGCCTGCCGGAGAAGCCCGCCCGTTCAAAGTAGCCAATAACGTTGAACGCGGTCTTCGGTACGCCCGGGATCGCCACGTTCTTGTCGATGGCATTGTTCTGCGACGATTCCGAATTCGACTTGGTCACATTGGCCTGGAAGCCGAAACCGTTGCCGAATGCGTACTGCGCGGTCAGCTCGACGCCGTAGATCTTGCCGGTGCCACCGTTGGTCAACGAGGCAATGTTGCCCACCGTGCAACCACCGATCGTACCGTCCGCGATGCACGCCTGGCTGTTCGAGGTGGTGACGAAATTGTCCACCGCCTTGTAGAAGTACCCGGCGCTGAACAGGCCGCCCGCACCAGCGTAATATTCCCAATTGATGTTGAACTGCGAGGCACGGAACGGATCGAGTTTGGCGTTGCCACCGTTTCCGCCGTCGAAGGTGAAGCAGGTGCCGCCGCCCGGGCACTGCGAGACATCGGCGCGGGTGTAGCCGTACTGCAGACCACGACCGATGTCGTTCAGGTTCTGCGGGGACTGCACGCGGGCCGCGGCAAAGCGCAGCTTCTGGTTATCGGCCACATTCAACGTGAAGTTGAAGGATGGCAGGACGTCCGTGTAGCTGCGGGTGCTCGAGAACGCCACATCGTTTGCGTTCACGCCATTCCAGGATGCGGTGCCGACGTAGGTGGACCCACTCGGATTGGTCTGACCGCCGTCCACTTCCAGGCTCGTGTGCAGGATGCGCACGCCATAGTTGGCGTGGAACACATCGTTGCCCGAATCGCCCATGACGAACACCGCCGTGGTCTTCTCCTTGACCTGGTAGGAGTTGAGCGCGTCCTTGAAGAAGGCCTCGGTGTTGTTCGCGACACCCGCCTGAGTCCACAGTGTGTTCAGGTAGGTGGAAGGATTGGTCATGCCACCCGTAACCGGATTCTTGACCGCAATCGGACCGTTGGCGAAATTGTTGTAGATCAGGTTCAGTGACGCGCCGGTCGCGTTTGTCCCTGGAGTCAGGTACGGGATGTCGGCATAACCCGGGTCGCTGTAGTAGATCCAGGTGCCGGACGCCGCGCCCAGGCAGCAGTTGCCGCCTGGATCGCCTGCGCCCGGCAGGGTGCCGCCCGGTGCGGCCGTGCCGGTGCCGACGCCGGCGCCATTGATCAGGTATCGGCCGTGGACGTAGTTCACTTCACGATCCGAATAGCGCGCACCGGCGGTCCAGTCGATCAATTCGCCGAGCTTGCCACTCAGGTCGAATTTCACGGCGAGATTCTTCTCGTCGATCTTGTTGGCCCAGGCCCAGTTGGACTTGAACACCGTGTAGTCCGGGTTGGTGAGCAAATTGGTGTAGCCGAAATTGTCCGAGTAGGTTCCCGTCGGCAAACCAGAAGTGCCACCGTTGTTCCAGTTCCAGGAGTAGCCGTGATTACCATTCGTGCAGTTGGCGCCGCCGTTATCGCAACCCGGCGCCGTCGGATTGGCGAACGGGTGGGCTTCAACCCCGCCTACCAGGGTACGAGCTGAATAAAGCCCGTGCTCGACATCCGCCGCAGCATCTTCCTGGTCGCCGGTGGCTTTTGCGTACGCCACTGCGAAGTTGCCGGTGATCGATCCGCCGGTGAATGCGGTCTTGAACTGATAATTATTGGCCTGGGACGTATTGCCTTCCCATATGGTGTTGGTCTCGGCGCCATTGGCCATCATCGTGGCCGACTCGAGCACGCCGTTGGGATCGATTGAGTACGGTTGAGTGGGGTCTATGCCCGGGAATGAAGCCGGCGCGCCGACATGATTGTTCTGGCCGCTACCGCCGGAGAACCAAAGCTTGTTCGAGTAGCTGATGTTGGTCTCTTCCTCCTTGGAATAGAACCAGGTGAACGAACTCTTGACGTTCTCGTTCCAGTTCCACTCGGCGCCAAGCGAGGCGCCCTTGGTCTTGGTCTCATTGAGGATGTCGCTGAAGTAAGCCAGCTGCGGGTCAATGTAGGTCTGACCCGGAGCGGCGGGCGTGGCCCCAGGCGTCAGCGTCGTATTGGTGCTCGCGATCGGGCTGCCGACGTAGCTGCCGTCAGTAGCGGTATTGGTGAACAGCCACTGACTGCGGTTCTGGTCCTGGAATTCCTTGGTGTGGGTCTTTTCATCGTCATACGACACGCTGGCCGTGACGGCGAAGTCTTCGCTGAACTTGAAGCCGCCGACCAACGTGACCACGGGCGTAGCGCCGCCATCAGCGTCCTTCGACTTGGAGCCGCGCGCATTGCCCGCGAGGTTCAGGCCCATGTTCTGCGACAGCGGGGAACGGGTCTTGAGATCAACCTGGCCGCCGAGCCCGCCTTCCCGATCAGACGCCCGGGGCGTCTTGATGACATCGACGCCACCCAGCTGCTCGCTGGGGATGCCTTCGAGGGAGGCGTACTGAATGTTGCCGCCGCCGCCGGAGCCTTCGCCGGAGGAGTACATCTCGCGGCCGGTAAGCAACACTTCGCCGTTCAGCGTGATCAGATTGTTGCCGAGGCCGTTGATCAGCACCTGGGTGCCTTTGCCGCCCGAGCGGTTGATCGACACGCCCGGCAGTCGCTGCAGACTCTCGGAGACGTTCTGATCCGGCATCTTGCCGATATCTTCAGGGGCGATCGACTCGATGATCTGTGTCGACTTGCGCTTGTTTTCCAGCGCGCTCTGCAAGGAGGCGCGGAAGCCCGTGACAATGACTTCCTCAAGCGTGCCTGACGTCGCAGAATTCTGCGCTGCAGCGGAACTCGAAGCGGTCGGTGCTTGCTGCGCGCTCGCCGTGGCGCCGTACATCATCGCTGGCAGCGACACGGCGGTCATCATCGCTGCGCGGCTGGCGCGCCGAGCGCGCTTCTCAATTCGATGCGACATGGTCTTCCACCCCTTTATAAGAAGAATGTTCACAACTCGGGGGGAGAGTGCCCAAAGCGAGATCGCCAGCGCCTGCCTGTGCAGCCGCTGACACTTCGATTTTCGCGCTTCCCCCGCGACCTCATCGCCTCTGGTCTCCGCCAGGGACGATGTTGCGTGGAGGCTAGGCTCAATGCCCAAAGGTGTCAACCATTAAATATTTTTGTTTTCTTTAATAAGGGAAAGACCTGTATTTAAGGCGAAACTGCATTGGTCTGAGCGTTCGCGATGTTACCGCTACCTTTCAAACGGGGTTGAAAAGTGTGTCTCTGAAACGCAACGACACTGATCTGATGCTTCTTTGCAGCACAATGCCCAGCGTCGGCGACGCACGGCACCTGCCTGCCTCAGCGTTCTGGCTGTTATTTATCCTTTTCGATCAATGAATAAGGCCTGAGCACAGAGTGCCACGGGATCGTTGGCAGAACCTGTGAAACGCCACTTTCGTTCCAGACTAAATCAATCAAGTTAAATTAATTTCCACGCGCACGCGCTGGAAACCCGGGACGTGGATTAGACTCGCTGCCACATTGCGGGGGAGCATTCAGGTGTCCTTGAAAACCTTGCTGAGCCTTGGCGTTTTTGCGCTTTTGTTCCTTGCCTGCCAGTCCGTGACGAAAGCTGCAGCGTCCAGCAGTGACGCGACGGGCCCGTACAACTCGATTTTTCTCGAGGGCGGTGTCGGTCAGATTCGTGCGCTGGCGCCCGATCGGGATGCGCAAGCGCCAAACGCACCCTGGTCGATGAGTGGTTGGCTCAATCCCGTGCGCGAGCAGCGCGGTAAAGTCATTGTCGCCGCCGTTGGCGATATCGCTACGCCCGCGTGGCGCGGGCTGCTGCTGATTGACGGTCACCCCGCACTGAGACTGAGCGAGGGTGTCTGGCTGCAAGCGCCCGCCGCACTGCCCGCCGGCCAGTGGAGCGCAGTGGCGGCCAGCTTTGACGGCACGACAGCGCGCCTGTATGTGGACGGACGAGAGGTGCAGAAGCAGGCTGCCACTGGCATTGCGGCGGCGCCCACGCTCTCTCTGGCCCCCAGCAGTGCGCGGCACGATCATTACGGCGGCTCGCTGGCCGAATTCCGGATTGAGGCCCGCGCGCTCGACGCGCAAGAGGCAAGCGCACGCCATGCAAAGCCGCCGGATTTCTCGCTGATAACCTTCAACCACATCGGCGTGGCCTGGCCGTTTCAGGAACACGCGTGGCGCGGACTGCAGGAACCTCAGGACCCCTGGACCCTGCCGCATGCGCTCAGTGCGCCTTCCGTGCCGGTGGCCGAAGCCGTGGACACGGCAACGGCGCGCCTGGTCGCCACGGGACCACGATCCTGGAGCGTGGCTGACTGGCGCATGAGCGCGGCCGATCAACTGCGAGACGGCGGCGAGCGCCTGTCGCAAGCCGGCTACGCGGATCAACATTGGTACGACGCAGTGGTGCCCGGCACGGTGCTCACGACACTGATTGCCCGCGGCGTGTATCCCGATCCTGATTATGGGCTCAACAACATGGCCATTCCGGAATCGCTGGCGCGCCGCGATTTCTGGTATCGCAGCGAATTTCGTGCGCCCGCGGGCCGACCCGCGAGCCACTACACGCTGCTCTTCAAGGGCATCAACTACGCGGCCGAGGTCTGGCTCAATGGCGTGCGCCTCGGAAACATCAAGGGCGCGTTTACGCGCGGCGCGTTTGATGTCAGCGGCCAGCTGAAACCAGGTCAGGTCAATGCGCTGGCCGTGCACATCTGGCCGCCGCCGCACCCGGGATTTCCGCACGAAGAATCGATCGCCGCGGGACCCGGCGAGAACGGCGGCAACCTCGCGCTCGATGGCCCGACCTTCATCGCGGCTGAAGGCTGGGACTGGATTCCCGGCATTCGTGATCGCAACATGGGCATCTGGCAGACGGTGGAACTGCAAGCGAGCGGCGCACTGCAGCTGCTCGATCCACAGGTCATTACCACCTTGCCGCTGCCGCGTATCGATGCGGCCGACGTCTCGATCACGGTGGCGGTCGACAATCACGCCGCGAGCGCGGTTACTGCAACCGTGAGCGCGCAGTTCGAAGGGGTCAGTATTGCCAAGCAGGTGCGGCTGACTCCGGGGCGCAACGCCGTGCAGCTCTTGCCTGGGGAGTTTCCAGCGCTGCACCTCAGGAATCCGCGTTTGTGGTGGCCCAATGGTTATGGGCCCGCCAACCTCTATACATTGAGGCTCGCGGTGTCGCAGCACGATGCTGAGTCCGGGCAGGTTTCCGATTCGCAATCGCTGCGCTTTGGAGTACGGCAGCTGACCTACGAGTTGTCCTTGTTTGATCACGCTGGACGGCTGCGCCGCGTGGAGGTGGACCCAACCGGCGGCACTGCCCGCGGTGAGCAACTGGTCGATGGTCGTCACGAGGCCATCAAGCGCACGCCCAACGGCTGGGCCGCATCCCTGACGCTGGCCGGTGAAAGCTCGCCGGCGGTGCACGACATTCCGACCGAGAGCCTGAGTCCGTATCTGGCAATCCGCGTCAACGGCGTGCCGATCGCAGCACGCGGCGGCAGCTGGGGCACGGACGATTCGCGCAAGCGCATCTCCCGCGCGCATCTGGAGCCCTTTTTTGAGCTGCATCGCAGCGCGCACCTGAACATCATCCGCAACTGGCTGGGTCAGGACACTGAAGATGTCTTCTACGATCTGGCAGATGAATACGGGTTGCTGGTGTTGAATGATTTCTGGGTGTCGACTCAGGATTTCCAGCTCGAACCGCAGGACCCACAGCTGTTTCTGGCTAACGCGCGCGATGTCATAAGCCGCTATCGCAATCACCCCTCAATAGCCGTCTGGTTCGGGCGCAATGAAGGCGTGCCACCACCAATCCTGAACGAAGGACTGTCGTCACTGGTAGCGACGCTCGACGGCACCCGTTACTACACCGGCAGCTCCAACACCGTGAACCTGCAGGGTAGTGGACCGTACAACTACCGGCCGCCGGAGAAATATTTCACCGAGCTGGCGCAGGGATTCTCCGTGGAAGTAGGCACGCCATCGCTGGCGTCGCTGGAATCGATCGAGGCTATGGTGCCGCAAGCCGATCGCTGGCCGATCAGCGATACGCTTGCGTATCACGACTGGCATTTCGGCGGCAATGGCGATGTGGCCAGCTTCATGGCTGCGCTGGCCGAACAATATGGAGAAGCCGGCAGCCTCGAGGATTTCGAGCGCAAGGCGCAACTGATGAATTACGTGACCTACCGGGCCATATTCGAGGGCTTCCAGTCGCAACTGTGGACGCGCAACAGTGGCCGGCTGCTGTGGATGACGCATCCGGCGTGGCCCAGCAATCACTGGCAGATCTACAGTTCCGACTACGACACCGCGGCGGCCTACTACGGCGTAAAGAAGGCCTGCGAGCCGTTACACGTGCAGCTGGACTTGCCCGACTACCGCCTGGCCGTGGTCAACACCACGCGTGAGATCCGCACCGGCCTGGTGCTGCGCGCGCGCGTCATCACGCTCGATAACCGTGTACTCGGTGACTTCAGCCAGCCTGTCGACGCGGCCGCCAACGCTGTGACTACGCTGGCACCCCTCGATCTGCGCGCAGCGCTGGAGAGCGAAGGTCTGGTGCTGGTAAAGCTCACCCTCAGCGATACGGGCGGCGCGCTGCTGTCTGACAATGTGTACTGGCAGAGCCGCGACCCGGCACGCCAGCGTCGTCTCAATGACCTGGCCCCGCAGATGCTGACTATGCGCGCTACTGCGAAGCCGAATGGCGCTGAAACGCTGGTGGACGTGTTGCTTGCCAACAGCGGCCAGGCGCCGGCGCTGGCAGCCAGGATCACGATGTTCGATGCAAAGGGTGAGCGCGTATTGCCGGTAGAATACAGTGACAACTATGTGACCCTGTTGCCCGGCGAATCCGTGCACCTTACGGTACGCTGCCCACAACGCTCGCATCACTGCGAACGCGTCCGGCTGCGGGGCTGGAATGTGGCGCCGCAGGAAGCAACCGTCGAAAATTCTGTCAGCTCCTAGACCACGCGGTTCGCCGCGGCAACGCGCGCGTACCAGCGGCCTGATTCCTTGATTGTCCGCCGCTGCCCATGCGCGGCGTCCACTGCCACCAGCCCGAAGTGCTGAGAGTAGCCCTCCGCCCACTCGAAATTATCCATCAGGCTCCAGGCGTGATAGGCGCGCACCGGCGCTCCGTCACGGATGGCGCGCGCCAGTTCACGCAGGTGAGCGCGCAGATAAGCGATGCGCTGCGGGTCGTGCACCACGCCGTGTGCGTCGGGAGGATTGTTGTACGCCGCACCGCTCTCGGTAATTTCGATAGGCATCTGCGCGCCCATCAACCGCGACATCCGGGTGACGATGTCGTAAAAACCTTCGGGGTAGACATCCCAGCCAATGTCGGTCTTGGCGTGTGGCCCGGTGGCCCACTGCGCATCGGCCATCAGACCCGGAATGCCCTGAAAGCCCTTCGGCACGGCGCGCACGGTCCAACGCGTATAGTAATTCAGGCCGACGAAATCGAAGGGCGCACGCACCAGTTGCTCGTCGCCCGGCTGCAGGCCAAGCAACGACGGCAATTCACTCTCTGGCAACACGCCGCCCGGGTATGCGCCGGTGAGCGCAGGCCACACGTGCCACAAGTTGTTCAGCCTGAACCATTGGTCGGCGGCAGCCCGATCTTCAGCCGAGGCACTGGCCGGAATCATCGGCGCAGGGTCAAAGGCGCTGCCCACCTGGGCCTTGGCGCTGACCGACTTGAGCACGCGAAACGCCTTGCCTTGCGCAAGATTGACGGTGTGCGTGGCCCGCAGGAAGGCGAGCGGGTCCTTGCGGCCGGGAGCGAATTTTCCGAACCAGTAGCCCAATTGAGTGAAGGTCTTGGGCTCGTTGAATATGCACCAGTGATCGACGCGATCGCTCAAGGCACGCGCTACCACCGCCACGTAATCCGCAAAGCGGTCGGCGACGTCGCGATTCGGCCAGCCGCCGGCATCTTCCACCTCTTGCGGCATGTCCCAGTGGTAGAGCGTCGCCAGCGGACGTATGCCCGCCTCAAGCAGTGCGTCAACCAGCCGCTTGTAGTAGTCCAGACCCTTCGCATTGGGCGCGCCGTGCATGGTGGGCAGCACGCGCGGCCATGAAATCGAAAACCGGTAGCTGCGGCAATTTAACTGGCGCAGCAGTGCGACGTCATCCCGATAGCGGTGATAACTGTCGCAGGCCACGTCACCCGTGTCGCCATTCTTGATGTTGCCGCTGACCCGCACAAACCGGTCCCACACGGATTCGGCCTTGCCGTCCTCGTTCCATCCGCCTTCGACCTGATAGGCCGCCGTTGCCGCGCCCCACAGAAAGCCCTTGGGGAACTGACTCACCAGGGAGTGATCGTTGATGGGATCCGAGGCCAGCGATGCCGGCAGGGACAAGCCCGCGAATGCAGGCGAAATCAGCGCGGCGCCCGACACGCCCAGGATGGATTCGAGGAGTTGGCGGCGATCCATAGACATTACCTCAGTGGTGCAGGACGAATCAGGCGACACCGAGCCGGCGCTGCACGTCCTCCAGCGCTACGCCCTTGGTCTCGATGACCATGGTTTTCACCCATACGAGCTGCAGCACCATCATCCCGCAGAAGAACAGGAACACATAGCCGGGCGCGAATATGCTGACCATCTTGGGAAACAACGTCGTGAGCAGCGCGGCGAAAATCCAGTGCGTCGAGCTGCCCAGCGCCTGTCCCTCGGCGCGGTGGCGGTTCGGGAAGATTTCCGCGATGTACACCCAGATCACCGCACCCTGCCCGATCGCATGCGCTGCGATGAACGCGAAGATGCACACCGGCACGATGCTGACATGGCCTGTGAAGAAGGCCCAGGCGACCAGGCCGAGCGAGACTATATAGCCGAACGAGCCGATGAACAGCAGCGTACGGCGCCCCAG
>PMNQ01000171.1 GCA_003162555.1 Gammaproteobacteria bacterium
AGCGCCTCGACCCGCGCCAGCAGCTCGGCGAACGCGAACGGCTTGACCAGATAGTCATCGCCCCCGGCGCGCAGGCCCTCGACGCGATCATCGACGGTGCCTAATGCGCTAAGCACCAATACTGGTGCAAGTACGCCCCCTGCTCTTAACTCGCCGACCATCGACAGGCCGTCCAGCAGCGGCAGCATGCGATCGACGATCAGCAGGTCGTAGCGCGCGGCGCGCGCCTCGGCCAGGCCGGCCGCGCCGTCGGCGCAATGCTTGACCTCGTAGCCGGCCTCGCGCAGCCCGTGGCTCAGGTGCCCGGCGGCTTCGACATCGTCTTCGACCAGCAATATCTGCACAGCTGCTCCCGCAATCGAGCATTGGATCGTAGCTCTGACGGCGGCGATACGCGAATGTTCCCGCATCAACGGTCATGGCCCTTGCTGCTGCGCCATCAATTGATTCTATAATCGCGATAGACCAGTCAAATGGTGAGCGATGACCGACCTGAAGCTCAAGGACCTGCGTTACCTGACCGCGCTGGCCGAAACGCACCACTTCGGCCGCGCGGCGGCGGCCTGCTTCGTCAGCCAGCCGACGCTCTCGGCACAGCTGCGCAAGCTCGAAGATTACCTGGGCGTGCAGCTCATCGAACGGCAGCCGCGGCACGCGCTGCTGACCGAGGCGGGCGCCGCGGTGGCCGCGCGCGCGCGGCAGATCGTCGCCAGCAGCGATGAGCTCGTCCGGCTGGCGCGCGACTGGCGCGATCCGCTGGCCGGGAGCCTCAGGGTCGCCACGCTCCCGACCGTCGGGCCCTACCTGCTGCCGCAGGTGATGGTGCGCGTGCGCAAGGCGCTGCCGCGGCTCGAGCTGTTGCTGTTCGAATACCAGACTGCGCCGTTGCTGGAGCGATTGCGCGCCGGCGAGCTCGACCTCGGCATCATCGCCCTGCCCGCGCCGGAGCCCGGCTTCGAATCTCTGCCGCTGTACGACGAGCCCTTCGTGCTCGCGGTGCCGGAAAATCACCGGCTGGCGGCGCGCCGCCAGGTGCAGGTCAGCGACCTGGGTNNCGCGACCAGGCGCTGGCCGTGTGCGCCCGCAGCCGCGCGCACGAAAAACAGGATTTCCGCGCCACCAGTCTCGAGACGCTACGGCAGATGGTCGCCTCCGGCGCCGGCGTGACACTGTTGCCAGCGCTCGCCTGTCGCGGCGCCTACAGCGCCACCGCTGGATTGCGGTTGCTGAACCTGGTCAGGCCCGTGCCGGTACGGCACATCGGCGCGATCTGGCGACCGAGCACGGCGCGCGCACCAGCCATCGCCGCGTTCTGCGAACTGCTCGCGCGCCACAGTGGCATCGGCCGCGCCACATGAGCGCAACGGCCGGTGGCGAGATTTCCATCTACGATCGCCTGTGGCACAGCGACGCTGAGCTGTGCGCGCTGCTGGCGCAGGGCACGGCGCGCCGCGAACTGGTGGCGGTGTTCGGCGTGGACGAATACGCGTTGCTCGCTTCGCTTGCGCGCCAGGCGCAGGCCGCGCCACGCCGCTATGCCGAATCGGTGTACCTGCTGCCCGGCATCATGGGCTCGCANNACTTGTCGCCACTCGGCGCGATTCCCTTCAGCTATCTCGCGCTGCAGTTGCGCCTGCGTGCGGCCGGCTTCGCCGTGACCGTGCACGATTACGACTGGCGCAAAAACCTGGACGAGCTGGCATCCGCGCTGGCAACGCGGCTGCGCAACGATCCGGCGCCCGGCATTTACCTCATCGCCCACAGCATGGGCGGGCTTGTCGCGCGCCGCGCCATGCAGGCTCCCGATCTGGCGCGCGTGCGCCGCCTGGTCACGCTGGGCACGCCGCACGGCGGCTCTTACGGTGCGGTGCAGGCCATACGCGGCAGCTATCCGGTGGTGCGACGGCTCGCCGCGCTCGATCGTCTGCACGATGCTGATTTTCTGGCCGCCCAGGTGTTCAGCACTTTTCCCAGCCTGTACCAGATGCTGCCACCGTCCGGGCCCGGCGCAGATCTGTTCGAAGCCGCACACTGGCCGCAATCGGGCCCGCGACCGGATCCGCGGCTGCTGGATGCCGGGCGGGCTTTTACCGGCGCGCTCCCTGCCTCCGAGCCGCGCTGCATCGCGATCTGCGGAACAATGCAGCGCACGGTCACCGGCGTGCGGCTCGACGCTGACGAATTTCATTACCAGGTGAGCGACGCGGGCGATGGCACGGTGCCGCTCGCCAGCGCGCAGCTTGCCGGGTGCGACAACTACTATGTCCGCTGCGAGCACAGCGCTCTGCCGCGCAGCGCCACCGTCGCGCGCGCCGTGCTGGAGCTGCTCCGTCAGGGCCGCACCACGCGGCTCGCATCGCTTCCCGGCACGCGCAGCGGCCGTGAGGTCACGGTCAGCGACAGCCAGCTGCGCAGCACCTGGAACGAAAAGGTCGACTGGGCCGCGCTAGCTCCGGGGGAGCGGCGCCGTTACCTCAATCAACTGAATCAACCGCCACCCCAGTATGCCGCCTTGAGCTGAGCACGCCACGCAGCGGTGCTTTGCGGCGACAATGGCGGCGACAATGGCGGCGGCGTAGCATCCAGGCATTGCCCGCCACGGAGTCCACCCATGGACAAGAACAAGCCCGACGACACGCACAGCCATCTCACGCGCCGCGAACTGCTGCTGGCGACAGCCGGCGTGGCCGCGCTGCACACGGCGGCAACGGCCTCGGCCGCAGACGCCGCGACTGCAAGCGCGACCGCGACCACACCACCGTCAACCGCGGCCGCGGCTTCGCCAAGCGCCGTAACCGGCGCACCTGTTGCGCCTGCCGTAGTAGGTCCTTTCTCGCTGCCCGCACTCCCGTTTGCAGATGCCGCACTCGACCCGGTGATCTCGGCCAACACGCTGGGCTTTCACTACGGCAAACATCACCGCGCCTACGTCGACAATCTCAACAAGGCCGTGGCCGGCACGCCGTATGCGGACATGGCGCTCGACAAGATCATCGCCGCGACTTACGGCGTGGCCGACAAGAGCGCGGTCTACAACAATGCCTCGCAGCACTGGAATCACAGTTTCTATTGGCGCAGCCTGCGTCCCCAGGGCGGCGGAGAACCGCCGGCCGCGCTGCGACTGAAACTCGAAACCTCGTTCGGCAGCGTCGACGCCTGCCGCAAGGAATTGCTGACAGCCGCCACCACGGAGTTCGGCAGCGGCTGGGCCTGGCTGGTCCAGGACGGCGGACGGCTCGCCGTTGTGAAAACCGGCAACGCGGATTCTCCGGCCAGCAAGGGCCAGCGGCCGCTGCTGACGATCGACGTGTGGGAACACGCCTACTACCTTGACTACCAGAACAAGCGCGCGGATTACGTCGCGGGCGTGATCGGCAAATTGCTCAACTGGGGATTCGCCGCGGACAATCTCGGCGTCGCCTAAGCGCAGCGGCACCCGATCCGGTTGGCGCGAATGGCCCGCATCGAACACATTGCCCTGTGGACCACGGACATCGGGCGCTGCAAGGCGTTCTATGCGTCTTACTTTGGCGCGACCGCCGGCGCTCACTACATGAATGCCGCCAAAGGCTTCGAATCCTGCTTCCTTGAGCTGGCCGACGGCGCGCGCATCGAACTCATGAAGACCACCACGCTTGATCCGGTGGCGATTGCAGCGGGCGCCCAGCGCATGGGGCTGACGCATTTCGCCGTGTCGCTGGGCTCGGCACAGCTCGTCGACGCGCTGACCACGCGGCTGCGGGACGATGGCCATCAGGTGCTGGACGGTCCGCGGCGCACGGGTGACGGATACTATGAAAGCGTCGTGCTCGATCCCGACGGCAATCGCGTCGAAATCACGGCATGAAAATCCCGACATGAACAGGAACGCGCGCGCATGAGCGAAGATCACTGGCACGATGTCGGCGACGCGGCGCAGCTCGCAAAGCAACCGTTGCAACAGATATTCATCGGCAAGACCAAGGCTGCGCTGTCGTTCGTCAACGGCCAGTTCGGCGTGATCAATGGCTCCTGCAATCACGTGGGCGGGCCGCTCGGACTCGGTACGCTCGATGGCGACTACGTGGTCTGCCCCTGGCATCACTGGAAATTCCATCGCGTGAGCGGCGAAGGCGAGCCCGGCTACGAAGCCGATCGCGTGCCGCGTTTCGATTGCAAGGTGGAGGGTGGGCGGCTGCTGGTGCGCGATACGCCTGCCAGTACGCGCAACCGGCTGCCGCACGACAAGCATCCCCTTGATCGCGAGCTGAGGCGCGAGCCGGGACCCTTGCGGGTATGGGGCCTGTCAACGACCGTCATGGACGACACGCACCCGCGCTATTCGACTTCCGAAGCGCTGCTGCAGTCCGCGCTCGAGCACGCCGGCGCGAAGCATGCACTCGAATTCAGGATGACGAAACTGCGCGCGCTGAATTTCCGCGCTTGTGAGGGCTACTACTCCAAGAGCGCTTTCGCCTGCACCTGGCCCTGCAGCATCTCGCAGCAGCACCCACACGATGGCATGCATGAGGTCTACGAGAATCTGGTGTACTGGGCGGATGTGATTCTGGTCGCGACCCCGATCCGCTGGGGCGTCGCCAGTTCGCTGTACTTCAAGATGGCCGAGCGGCTCAACACGGTGCAGAACCAGATCACGCTGCGCAATCGAGTCATGCTCAAGGACAAGGTGGCGGGCCTGATCATCACCGGCGGCCAGGACAACATCCAGGCGGTGGCCGGGCAGATGCTGCAGTTCTTCGGCGAACTCGGCCTGCAGTTTCCGCAATTTCCATACATCGCGCACAGCCGCGGCTGGACCGCCGAAGACATGGAGCGCAACGTCGAGATCGTGCAGCACAGCCAGCACCTGCACGACGGCGCGCGTGCCCTGCTCGACCGCTGCGTGGATCTGGCGGCGCGATTGCAGGTGGGCGCCGCGCCGCGATTCGAACGGGCGGGCCGCAAGGCCTCAGGCATCGAGCGGCGCAAATCTCCATCAAGTGATTGAATCATAAGGGATAATCGGCAGACGCCGGCGCCCGCAGAGCGCGGCCGCGAGCCGCTTGCATCCTTTTGCGCGCTGCCGCGTCTAGCTGGTATATCGGCAGTATTTGCCGGGCATGGGAGCATTGCAATGAAGGCGCGCAACGGGTTGATGATCGGCGCACTGATGGTTTCCGGGCTGGCACTGGCCCATGAGAATCCCCCGCCGGCCGAAAGTGGCCGGCTCATCCTGCCGGACTTCCGCGAGCTCGAGACCAAGGCGAGTGAATGCACGGTCGTGACCGTGGGTCCCTGGCTGCTGCATTTCGCCAGTCATTTTGCCGACCATCGCGATCCGGACGGAGCCGCTACCCGGCGCGTGCTCGCCAACATCAGGAGCATCACTATCCACAGCTACGAATTCGACAGCGACTTCGTCTATTCGGCCTCCGACGTCGAGGCGGTGCGCGCGCAGCTGCGCGCCCCCAACTGGAACCGCCTGGCGCAGGTACGCGGCAGGAACCGCGACAACGTCGATGTCTATGTCTCGATGGAAAACGACAAGACCACCGGCTTCGCGGTGATCTCCGCCGAGCCGCGCGAGCTGACCATCGTCAACGTGGTCGGTTCGATCAGCCCCGAAGACCTGCAGCGCCTCAGCGCACACTTCGATATTCCGGCCGTGCGCATTACCGGATCCGTCACCTCTGGCAGCGACCGGGAGCGCACCCCGCCCGCGACTTGACCGGCGATTCGCTCTGGTGCCAGATATGCGCGTGGCAGTTGCCATGCCCGTCGCAACTGGATTGCCGAGGTCAAGTTTCGCTGATGCCGCTCGCGCTCGCCCATGGCCTGGAATCCGCGCGCCTGCAAGTCCGCCTGGTGACGGAGGCGGACCTGCCCGCGCTGCTCGAGGTGAACGGCGACGACGCCGTCACGCAGTACCTGCCTTACGCAAGCTGGCGTGGCATCGAGGATGCGCGCGCCTGGTTCGCGCGCATGAACGCGCTGCAGGCCGCAGGCGGCACGCTGCAGTTCGCGATCATCGACAAACGCACTGGCAGGGCCATCGGATCCTGCCTGCTGTTCCGTCACGAGGAATCAAGCGCGCGCGCCGAGCTGGGTTATGTGCTTGGCCGTGAGCATTGGGGTCAGGGCTACATGCGCGAGGCGCTGCGGCGGCTCATCGATTGCGCCTTCGGCGAACTGTCGTTGCGGCGACTCGAGGCGGAAGTCGATCCGCGCAACCTGCGCTCGGCGCGCGTATTGACGCAGCTGGGATTTGCACAGGAAGGCCTGCTGCGCGAACGCTGGATGACGCGGGGCGTGCCCTGCAGCGTCAACACCTACGGCCTGTTGCAGCGCGAGTGGCCGCGCTCAGGCGCCGCCGACCGTGATCCGGTTGCCGCCTTCCTGGGATGACAGCGCGGTCGCCTGCTCCGCGCGCGCCACCGCCGCCGCCAGTACCTCACCGCCGTTCAACATCACGGCGCCGATCGACACCGTCACCGTTGTGACAGCGGTCTCGCTGTCCAGCCGGCGCACGCGGCAACGTTCGACGCTGGCGCGGATGCGCTCGGCCTGCTCGAGCGCCTCGGCGCTGCTGCGGCCCGGCAGCAGCAGCAGGTAATTCTCGCCGCCGCTGCGCGCCAGCAGCGTGCCGTGGCCGGCGCCGTTGCTGATCACCTGCGCGATCGCCGCGAGCACGCGATCGGCGAGCACGTGGCCGGCGTTGTCACCGACGCCGGCAAACTGATCGATGCTCAGATGCAGCAACGCACCAACGGGCAGGCCGGAAGGATAGTTGTCGCGCACGCGGTGCTCGAGGCCACGGCCATTGAGGAGCCCGGTCAGCGGATCGACCTGCGCCTTGCCCTGCGCGATTTCCAGTTCACCCTGCAGGCGGCGCGCTTCGCGCGAATTGACCTCCAGGTTGTTCTGCAGATCGGTGGTGCGCGAGCGCACCCGATCAGTATCGCCGAGCAGCCCCATGACCACTTCGGTGAGCGCCTCCTTGTCGAAGTTGCGCTTCAGCCGCTCCTGGTAACCGCTCAGGCCGTCGTTGTAGCGGCCGACCTCGAGGCTGGCCTTGGCGGTGGTCTCCGTGACCTGCTCGACCACTTCCTGGATCCGCGCGCGCACTTTCATCGACGACTCGATGTCGCGCATCGCCACGTGCCGGTCGAACAGCTCTTCGATATCGGTGTCGGTGAGGCGCACGTTCGCGGCGACGCGCGCATCGACCGCGGCTTTCAGCTGCTGGTTGGTGCCGGCCGCGTATTCGTACCAGACCGCGAAGCTCAGCGGATGGAACCCGGCCGCGTGCCGCGACATCAGCGGCAGCACCATGCGCAGCAGTTCGGCAGTCTGCTCGCGGTTTTCACGGTAACGCATAAACTGGATCGTCACGCGCTCAGCGCGTGGCCGACTTGCGCGGCGATGAGCGCGGCAAAGGCCGGCTTGCCGGCCTGCTGCGCCTGTAACTGCCGCAGCAGGTCCTCGATGCCAACCGCCTCACCGAACAGCCTTCCCTGGGCAATATCGCACCCCCACATGCGCAGCGGCAGCACCTGGTTGGCGCGCTCGACTCCCTCCGCCACCACCTGCAACCCCAGGCCGTGCCCCATGTCGATGATCGTCCGCACCAGTGTAGCATCGGCCGGGTCGTCGGCGAGGTCGCGCACAAACGACTGATCGATCTTCAGCGTCCCGATCGGGAACTGCTGCAGCGCGGACAGCGACGAGTAGCCGGTGCCAAAATCGTCGATCGACAGATGCAGGCCCATGCCGGCAAGCTGCGCCAGCAATTCAACGGTGCGGCGCGGATCGGCCATCAACGTCGATTCGGTGATCTCGAGTTCCAGGCTCTGCGGCGGCACGTTGTGCCGCTCGAACAGCGAGCGGCAGTTGAGCAGGAAACCGGCGTGCCGCAGTTGTTTGAGCGAGAGATTGAGGGCAATGCGCCCCGGGTCGCCCACCGATTTGCGCAGCAGGTTCAGATCGAGGCACACTCGCTCGAGCACCCACTCGCCGATCAGGCTGATGAGATTGTTTTCCTCGGCCATCGGGATGAACTGCGAGGGCGGGATGTCGCCGTGCCCGGGCAGCCGCCAGCGCAGCAGCGCCTCGGCGCCGATGATGCGGCCGTCGCGCAGGTCGATTTTCGGCTGGTAGTGCACAACGAACTCGTCGCGCTCGACCGCGCGGCGCAGCTTGCTCTTGAGCATCAGCCGCTCGACCGCCGCCGCGTTCATCTCCTGCGAATAGAACGCAAAGGTGTTGCCGCCGTTCTGCTTGGAGTAATACATCGCGGCATCGGCGTTGCGGATCAGATCGATGACGTTGTCGGCATCGCGCGGGCAGAAGGCCACGCCGATGCTCACGGTCAGGAACACTTCCTGCTGATTGATGTGGAAGGCCGCGCCCGCCGCGTCCAGCACGGTGCGAGCAAGCTGCGACACCTGCTCGCCCGCTTGCGCAGCGTCGGCGCTCAGGCCGTCGACGAACAGTGCGAACTCGTCGCCAGCCAGCCGCCCCAGCACCGCATCGCTGCTCAGTACGCGCGTCAGGCGCTCGGTGAGCACTTCGAGCACGCGGTCGCCAGAAGCGTGGCCGAAGGTGTCGTTCACTTCCTTGAAGCGGTCCATGTCGATGTACAGCAGCGCCACGCCCTGGCCGACGCGGCGCGCCCGCGCGATCACCTGCTGCAGCAGGTGCTGGAACTGCATGCGGTTCGGAATCTTGGTGAGCGCGTCGTAGCGCGCCAGGTAGCGGATGCGGCGCTCGGCGCGCTTGCGTTCAGTGATGTCGCGCGCCACGTAGATGTCGCCGGCGAACTGCGCCTCGGCGCTCTCGACCGTCGAGGCCACGAACGAGACCGGGATGGTCTGGCCGGCACGCGTGCGCAGCACCGTTTCGCCGGTATCGCGCGCCGCCGCCAGCGGGTCGCCGCCGGCCTCGCCGGCCGCGGCCAGCAGCGAGCCGATGCGCATGCCGGTGAGTTCTGCGGTCGAATAGCCGGTCATGCGTTGCGCCGCATCGTTGACGATGCGGATCGCGCCGTCAGGGGCAACCACGAACACGCTGTCGCTCATGCCGTTGAGCACGCTGTTCAGGTAGTCGCGGCTATAAGTGGTGTCGTTCAGCGCCACGCGCGTGCGCTCGAAGGCGCGCAGCAGCCGGCCCATATGCCCGGTCAGGCCCGCCTCTATCGGTTGCGAGAACTCGCCGCGCCCCAGGCGCTCGGCCGCGCCGATGAGCTGCTCAACGCCATGCTGCAGCCGCTGGCGTTCGCTCCAGGACCAGAAGGCCGCCGCCAGGGCGCCCCCCAGTGTCAGCAGGGCGGCAGTCCAGAGCAGCGGGATTGGCACGGCGCGGCGCAGCGCTCCGACGGCCACCCAGCCGCAAAGCGCCAGTCCCAGGGCAAGGGTCGCCACGAGCCGGCTGATGAGCTGCAGACTGCGCACTCGTCTCCCCTGTAAGGCAGCTTAGAATCATGCCCGATGGGAGTCCAAACCGCCAATTCCAGGCCTCCGGGCGCAGTGCTGACGCCGCTCGAGCTGACCGGCCGCGCCCGCACGCACGTCGTACTCATGTCCGAGTTCGGCTGCGAGCTCGAACCGCAGGCCGCTGGTGCGCTGCGGGCGATGCGCGCTGCGGCGGTGAGCGCCGGGCTGGATCTGCAGCCCGTTTCGGGGTTTCGCGACTTCGAGCGCCAGTTGGCGATCTGGAACGGCAAGTTCCGCGGCACGCGCGTGCTGCTCGATGCCGACAGCCGCCCGCTGCACGCTGCTGACCTTGACGAGGTGCAGCGCGTGGCGGCGATACTGGTGTGGTCAGCGCTGCCGGGAGCGAGCCGCCACCACTGGGGGAGCGACTTTGACCTGATCGACCGGCAAGCGCTCGAACCCGGCGCCGCGGTGGAACTGCTGGGCGCGGACTACGCTCCGGGCGGACGCTACGCGCGCCTGTCGGAGTGGCTCGCGGCGCACGCCCATGACTATGGTTTCTTCCTGCCCTATGACCGCGATCGGGGCGGCGTGCAGCCTGAACCCTGGCATCTCAGTTATGCGCCCGTTGCAGCACCCGCGCTGGCATCACTCAACGTGGAATTGCTGCGCGAAGCGTTGGACGGCGCCGAGCTCGAAGGGCGCGCTGCCGTGGCGGCGCGGCTTACGGAGTACTACGGACGTTACGTGGCGGCGGTCGCGCCGGCGCCGGCCGCCGCGCTCAGTCGCGCAACCAGGCCCGCTTGAAATAGCCGAGCATCTGCCCGCGCACTTCGGCGAGCGTATCCGGGCTGGCGGCGTACAAGGGCGGATTGCGGCGCAACATGCGCCAGCTCTCGCTGCGCAGCACCTGCTCGAGGAATTTCAGGTTGCGCTCGATCGATTCCATGTACGGGTTACGGCCGTCGAACAGGATGTCCAGATACCGGTAAGCGCGGTTGAATTCGCCATCCAGCCGCTGGCGGCGCGTCTCGTTGGCGAACTGCGGCGTCTGCCGCAACAGGTCGAGGCCGGAGGCATAGCGCACCTGTTCGGCGCTGGCATTCGTGTACGGCAGCGCCATGCCGGCCAGCACGAATTCCGGATACAGCCGGTCACGGCATTTTTCCAGATAACAGCGATCCGCCATCTGCGTGATCATGTCGGAGGTGCCCAGCAGGTGGCCGAGCCGCACATCGCGCGCGTCCTCCAGCACCAACTCGGCAAAGGGTTTCTCATAGCCGGTGAAATGCAGGATCTGGCTGGCCGGCCCGGCCCAGTTGCCGAGGCCGATCTGCGGCAGATAGCCGCGCAGGAATTCGATGCCGCGCGACACGTGCGTGCGCGTGAACTCCGCGCCGTTCCGCTGCGCAATGTCGGTGGTGCGCCGCAGGTAACCGACGTCATGGAACAGCGCCATGATCACGCCGGCGATGGCGCGCTCGGCGCCGAGCTTCCACAACGGTTCGACCTGCCGCTCGTACCCGGCGCAGATGCGCGCCATGGTGAGCGTCACATCGAGCGTGTGCTGCCGGTCATGGTAAAGCGTGTCGACGCCAGCGTAGCCGGGCGCGCGGCCGGAGAACATGTCGTCGAACTGCGTGAACGCGTGCCGCAACGGCTCGCTCGAAACACCGGGCCAGGCGGACGCAAACAGCTGTTCGACGGCCTGCAGCACCGCCAGTGGCGAACTGACGCGCACCGTGTTGGTGATGTCGAAATCGCTGCGGCGGATGTTGATCGAACCGGTGCTCGCGCCCGGCGCGGAATCCTGCTCATTTGGCGCTTGTGCCATGTGAAGGAGCAGTTTAGGCCAGCGCGCCGCGGGGTTCCAGCGACCTGCCGCACAGTACCTAAAGGGCCGTGTCTATATGTCAAACGTGGCGATGACCGGTGTGTGATCCGAGGCACGTTCGCTGCGGCGCGGCTCGACATCGATGGTACAGGCGCTGCAGCGGTCCGCCAGCGCCGTTGATGCCAGCAGCAGGTCAATGCGCAGGCCGTGATTGCGGCGGAACCCACCGGCGCGATAGTCCCACCAGCTGAAGGAGCGCGGCGGCTGCTCGAATTTCCGGAACACATCGACCAGGCCGAGGGCCAGCGTGTCGCGCAGCGCTTCGCGTTCCTCAGGGCTCACATGCACGGAACCGACCCAGGCCGCCGGATCGTGCACGTCGCGATCTTCCGGTGCGATGTTGAAATCGCCGAGCACCAGCAGCTGCGGGTGCGCGGCCAGCTCAGCTCGCAACCAGTCACGCACGGCTCGCAGCCAACCGAGCTTGTAGAGGAATTTGTCCGAGCCAACGCTCTGCCCGTTCGGCACGTACAGGTCGATGACGCGCACGCCGCCGAAGCTAGCCGCCAGCACGCGCCGCTGTGGGTCATCGTATCCAGGCAGGTCGCGCACGATGGCGCCGGCTTCGGCCCGCGACAGCAGTGCAACGCCGTTGTAGGTTTTCTGTCCGCTGAAAACGCTGTGATAACCGGCTGCGCGCAGTTCCTCGGCAGGAAACGCGTCATCCGTGAGTTTGGTTTCCTGCAGTGCGACCACGTCGACATCGGCGCCCGCTAGCCATTCGAGCAGCTGCGGCAGCCGCACACGCAGCGAGTTGACGTTCCAGGTCGCGATGCGCACAAAAGCCCATTCACATCAAAAGATGCGGCCGCAGTATATCACTTGGCTTGAACGGGCCCTCCGCCTGCCGCCGCATGCAACGCTGCCAGATTAAGATCCTTGAATGTATCCTGGTCGAACTTAACGCGGATGCGCAGGTACGGCCCCTGCGCCAGATAGTGGCTGTCGTCGAAGTCGGAGTCGGTGACGCCCACGAAGTTGTAGCCGAGCGAGAGCCACGCATTCTTCATGAACGTGACGCCCACGTCCGCGCCCAGCGACTTGTCGCCCACGCCAGAGCGGAACGACTGCATCTGCGACCCGTGCACACCGACATCGAAGTGCGGGCTCAGGTCGTGGCGCAGGTCGAGCCCCAGCAGTCCCGACGAGCCGGCGTAGCGATCGCCATCGAAACTCGTCACCACATAGCGCAGGCCGATCTGCACACCCAGCTGTGTGCTGGTGCCCGCGAGCCAGTTCAGGTGTGCGTTGTCGACGATGCGCGAGCTCTGCAGCGGGAGCGATGTGCCGCTGACGCGCTGGCTCTTGAAATCGAGCCGGTCCAGCACGATCCAGCGGCTCTGCACCGGGCGCCAGGCGTACGACAGCTGCAACGCACCGCTGATGTTGCCGCCCGCCGTCGGTGACTGATTGTCCAGATACTGGAACAGCGCCGCAAACGCGCGGCCTTGGATGGCCTCGCGATAGAAGCCGCTGGTGAGCGACCAGCGATTGGCGGTGTCACTGTTGCGGTACTCGGCGCGGCCCGTGAGGCTCCACAGCTTGGTGCGATACAGGCTCGCCACCGACAACGCCGTGTAGTCGCCCGTCTGCCACAGCGTGCTGGCGCCGCCGGCGGGCGTGCCCGAGGCGAACGGCGTGTTGGGATTGAACGTGTAGCTGCCGGCGCCCGCGAGCGTGCGGCTCTCGTCGACGCCGAAATCCATGCCGAGCCGGTCGTTGATCTGCCAGCCCTGCGTGAGGCCCAGATTCTGGAAGGTGCGCGTGCCGTTCTCGGTGAACTGCTGGTTCATGCTGGAGCTGACCTGCGCGCGCTCCCACGGCTTGGTGCGCACGCCGAGCTGGGCCATGTTGGCGTTGAAACCCGCGCCGTCGGCGTGCTCGAACGACGTGAACAGTGTCGTGTCGACGCTCCACTGGTAGTCCGCGCCCAGCGACGTGCGCTGCGGGAAATCGGCAACCGCGCTGGTTCCGTCCAGCGCGAGATCCTGGCCGGCGTGCAGCGTCAGGCGTTGATCGAGCAGCTTCACACTGCCGCTCGCGAACACCTGGTCCGTCGACACATCGCCTACGGCCACGTTCGTGTCCGACACATGCCTGAGGCCGACCGACTCGGTCACGAGCTGCGTGCGATGGGTCAGCTCGGCGCTGCCGAGCACACGTTCGGCGTCGCTCGCCTCGATCTGCTGGTCAAGCGCCTCTGCCTTGACGAACCAGCTGTCGTTGATCGCGATGCGCGCATCGGCGCCGGCCTTGCGCGAGCCGTTCTCGGTGCTCAACTGCTGTCCGACGCCGAAGCCGTTCTCCTGCACGCGATAGTAGGCCGTGGCGTCGATGCGTTTGCTGACGTGCTTGATCTCGGTCAGCCAGGCGCTGGCGGTGTCGGGCGTGATGCCAGCGTCATTCTGCGAGCGCGCGGCCTCCGCACGCAGCGTGGTGCTGTCGTCGATCTGCAGCTTGGCGTCGACGGCGCCGAGGCGCGTGTCGCCGGTGGCCGAACCCTGGTTGATGAAGCTCGCGCCGACTTCGGCGTGGCCGAAGCGCGCGTAGCCGCGGCCGCCGGCCGTCACGCTGCTCTTCATGTTGGTCTCGACTTCGTAGTCAACGATGATGAACTGCGGATTGAAATCCGGATCACGGCTCGGTACCGGCTGCTTGAAGAAAATCGTGCCGTTCAGGTAATCGATGTCGTAGTCGAGGTAGCGCGAGAGCGTCGTGGCCTTCACCACGACCTCGGTGCGGAAGCGGTCGCGCACTTCGATGCGCAGCTGATCGCTGTTGGCGAGGATGTTCTGCTGCGTCAGATGGTAGAGGCCCGAGGTGCCGTCGCCCTGCAGTTCGTCCTGCACGTAGCCCTGGTCGGTGTCGGCCGCGAACGCGTTGTAGCCGAAGCGCTGGCCCGCGTACTCGGACTTCACGCCCGTCAGTGTGCGGCTGTAGCGCGCGAGCTCGGTGACGGTCAGACCCGTGGTGAAATCGCCGAACAGGGCCATGAACTGGCGGCGCTCGAGCTTGAGGAACAGCTTCTTCGAGCTCGGCGATTCGAAGTGCTGGTCGCTGCCGTCGCCGTACAGCGTGTAGTACTGGTGCGGGTCGATGCTGCCCAGCAGGTTCTTGCGGCTGCCTGCGGTGACGCCCGCCGAGTCATACGCCATGGTCAGCAGATAGTCGCCGCGGATGCGGCCCTTGGCGAAGAATGCAACGCGGCCATCGCTGTCGTAGCCCGGCTGCTCATCGTCGGCCGCCGCGGCTTCGGCATGTTCCGAGATGCTCTTGTACGCGGCGGTGCCTTCGGCGAGACCGACCAGGATCCAGTCGCGCGCCTCGGGTTCGAGCCAGGCGCGGATGTCCTGCGACTGGCGCTCGTTGAACACGAGGTGCAGCACCGCCATGCCGCTCTGGCTGGTGGGCTCGAGCTCGACGCGTGCAATGCCGTCGTCGTCCACCGTGAACAGCGGCTTGGCCGCACCCGGCCCCTGCAGCGTCTTGTCCCGCAGGCTCTGCACTTCGAACCATGAGCGATACGGCGCATCGACGCTGTAGCCGCCGCTGGTGCCCGGGCGCGCGGGCTTGCCGTCGGCGTCGAACAACCGAAACGCCACCACCGGCCTGCTGCGGCCATCGGCGGCCAGCTGCGATTCCGCCTGCACCAGCTCCCCGCGCACCGCGCCCCCGGCGAAATGCACCTTGCGTTCGATGCGCTGGACCTGCGCGCCGTTGGCATCGCGCACGCTCGCCACCAGCGTGTTGTCGCCGTCCTGGATCGCAATGCCGCGCCAGCGCGACAGCGCGACGCTCTGATCGCTCTTCACGGCGCGGCCGTCGAAGTTGAGCGCGCTAACGGGCGCGCCGTTCAGCTGCAGTTCGACGTGCTGATCCGGGCCGTGCTGGATCGCCACCTTGATGCTCGAGATCGCCGGCAAGTCGTCGCTCGCAGGCGCGAGCATCACGATGCCGGGCTGCAGGTTCTCCACGTTAAGATCGGATTGCACGGGCGCGCGATTCACGTGCGCCGTCGTTACGGCGTCGTGCGAGGCCACCACGCCAAGCGTTGCGAGCACGGGCGCCTCGGCGCGCGCCTGCACCAGCGACATCGGTTCCTGCTCATGGCTGACGCGCACGCCATCAATGTCGATGTCGACGCGGCGGTTCTTCGCCAGGCTCGCCGCATCGTTACCCTTCGCGATCGGCTCGTCGGGACCCTTGCCCTGCGCCTCGACCTGGTCGGCGTTCAGCTCGAGCCCGCCGCGCAGGAACTGCACGACCGCCTCGGCGCGCGCCTGCGACAGCGCGTAGTTATCCGCGAATTCCCGCCGACGGATCTTGCGGATAGGAGTCTTGTCCGTGTGTCCGACGGCGCGGATGTGCAGCGACTTCACGCCTCGCCACTGGGCGACGAGTTTTTCGAGCTGCTGCCTGTCGGCGCTACTGAGCGTGGTGCCCAGTACATCGAAGTGCGGCGTAAAGCGGTAGCTGGATTTTTCCCAGGTCAGCGAGCCGCGCGCCGCGCGATTTTCCACGACCTCGCTGCGCTGGTTGGCCTGCGACGGCGTGTCGAACAGCAGCACCGCCTTGGTGTCAAAGCTGCCGCCGACTTCATCCTTCAGCCGCGTGCGCAGCAGCAGCGTGCGATTGCTGCCGGCAGCGAGCCCATCCAGGCGGAACATCAGTGTGCCGTCCAGATTCTGTGGATCGGCAACGCTGTGGCCATCGAGCTGCGCGCTGCCCGCCACGAACTCCAGCTCCGGCGGCAGGTTCAGCATCAGCCGCGCATTGCTGATCGCGAGCGCGTCGACCTGCAGCAGCAGCGTGTGCTGCTGCTCGGCCGCGCCGGTCAGGACGGACTGCATGCCGAAGTGCACCTGGCCCACAGGCGGCAGGCGTTTCTTCAGCATGAAGTCCGCACGCCCGAGTGCGCCCTTGGGCAGCTCGATGAACTGCGAATAGCTGCGGCCGGCCTGATGCATGCGCGCGCTGCACAGTTGCGGCTCGAGCGTCTCCGGAATGCTGAGCGTGTCCATCTGCACCACGTGCGAGCCGGGTGGCACGGCCTCGAAGTGGTACTTGCCTTCCTTGTCCGTGACCGCATAGCGGCCGTCTTCGAGGTAGATCTTGACGCCCTCCACGCCCGCGCCCTGCGTGCTGTCCTGGTCGCAGGTCCCAACCGTGATGCGGCCGACGATGAACGACGTGTCGCTGAAGAAGTCGTTGTGCACGCTGAGGGTGGCCTGCGCAGTATTCGACGACGCGCCCGAACTGTTGCCGGCGTGCGCGCTGTTGGTCAATTTGGCTTCGCGCGCGTCGACGGTCACCTCGACCACGTAGGTCAGCGTAACGCTGGCGGACGCGGCCACCGTGCCGACGTTGAACGACAGCGTGCGGCCGTCGCTGGCGATGACGGGGTCGGCGAGCCGCGCGCCGTCGAGCCGCGCGGAACCGCTCTGGTAGCGCAGGCCGCGCGGCAACAGGTCGGTGATCACGACATTCGCGATCGGCGCGCTGGTGCTGGCGTTCTGGGCCTTGACGATGAACTGCACGAAATCGCCCGGCGCAGCGAGGGTCGTGAGCGTGCTCTTGCTCAGGAACAGGGCCGTGCCGGCCGGATCTACCGGCAGGTCGATGGCGGAAGCTGAGGGTGCACTGGCGGTGAAATCGGCGCCGAACGACGCGGCGCTCAGGCGGAACGGCGCGCCGGCGAGCTGGTTCAGTGCAGCAATGGTGCGCGTCGAGGCGAAACTGTAACCAGACGGCGTCGTCACCACGAAGCAATACAACCCTGGCTTCACGATCGGAAAGCGGAACACGCCTGCCGGGAAGTTGTAGACGGTGCCGCCGCCGTCGGTGACGGGCGCGCCCGTGGTGACCTCGGCGGGATAGGTGCTCGTGCCATCGTCACCGTACACGGCGGCCAACGCGCCCGTGGCCGCATCCACCAGCCGCACGCGCACGCCGTTGACCGGCAGGCCCGTCGTTGAATCGAACACCAGGCCGTACGGATCGACGAGCGCGCTCGCGACTCCCGTATCCGTGCTGTCGGCCGGGTCGGTGTAGCTTAGTGTGAGTTTCGAGTCTCGCGCGGCCTCCAGGATGCAGTTGCCGCGCACGGCGCTGGTGGCCTGCGCGGTCTGGATGTAGCCCACGAACACGCCGGTGTTGACGCCGGTCTCCGTGAGCCGCACCTGCTCCGCATCGCCGAGCGTGCTGGTGACGGTGACGTCCACGATGTCGAGCTTGGTCGCGTCGAGATTGCGATCGGGGTCGTGCACTTCGAGGAACACGGCGTCGCCATCGTGCACGGCGTCGGTCTGGGTGAGCGGCAGCGGTTGCAGCGGGTTCGCCGTGGTGCCGTTCGCGAGTTGCGGTGCGTACGCGGTGCCGTTCGCGAGTTGCGGTGNNTGCCGTTCGCGAGTTGCGGTGCGGGCAGCGGCGCGTACGCGGTGCCATTGAAGCACTGCGTCGGGCCTGCCGTCGACGTGAGCGTCGCCGCGCCCGGATCGCTATAGCGCAGGATCGCGACGGTTGAAGACGATGGCGCAGGCAGCACCGTCGTGCTCACCGTATTGGAATACTGCACCAGCGGGCTCGGATTCCCGCCGTACTGGTAGTTCGCCTGCGCGGTGTTGTCGATGCGCGTGCCCGGCGCCGTCTGTGCCTGTGCCGAATACGAGCCCAGCAGCCCAAAGAAAAGCGCCGCCCCACAGACAAGAAGGNNTTTCGCGCCCTCGCTTATCGTCAAATTAACTGGTGTCGTTGGCTGCTTGCCACTCACTTAATTGATCGTGACTCTGAAAGTAGCGGTCGCGGTTCCGCCCGAGGCCGCGACGGTGCCGGCATTGACGGTGATCGCGGTGACCGGTGCACCCGTGGTGGTGCCGGCGTCCGCATCGCTGGCGTCGGTCAGCGCCGCCGCATTCAGCGTCATGCTGTTCGCCACGTAGGTCGTGTTGGCCGGAATGCTGTCCGTCAGCACTACCGCCGAGGCAGCCGAGGTCGTGCTGCTGTTGGTCACGGTGATCGTGTACTGGATGATTGCGCCCGGAATTGCGTGCGGGTTGGTCGTGCCGTTCAAGGGATCGCTGACGATCGTGGAGGACTTCACCACAGCCAGCGCAGCTGTTGCGATCGTGTAGGTGTTGTTGGCGGTTTCCGTACCGTTTCTGCCCGTGTCGGCGAACACCGTGTCGACGCCCGCGGTGTCGGCGCCGGCGCTGGCGGTGCGGCTCGTGGTCGCCGTCAGCGAGAGCTGCGCGGTCTGGCCGTTGGTCGGCGTCACCGGAATATCCGAGACGATGAAGAACTTGATGGCCTGGTCAGGCGTAAAGGCCACCGCAGCCGATACCAGCGTATCGCTCGCGATGTTGAAGACACCATCGCCGTTGTCGCGGTAGATGCGCACGTTGGTGGTGTCGAAGTTGTCGCCGGCCAGGTTGGCGGCCGTCAGCGTGAAGTTGTCGGTGTCGTTGCCGGTGTTCGTGACGGTGTACACCAGCGGCTGGTTGGTGACGCCGGGCGTGGTCGTCGTGCCCGTGCCCGCCGTGACGTTCAGGTTGACCTTGCGGTCGACGAGGAACGTGCTGGTGTTACTGTTGATGGCAGTCTGCGCCACGCCACCGACCGTGTAGTTGACGGTCGCGGTGTTGGAAATGGTGGTGTTGGCCACCGTGCCAGCGGCCTGGGCATTCTGGAACGCGAACAGCGGCGCGAAAGCCACCGCGAGCAGGGCTACGCGCCGAAGAGAATTTGCGAATGAGTTCATAAACCTTGAATTCCTCTATTGAACCGTGGCGCGAAACTGCACGCTGACCGACTGGCCAGCGGCGAGACCTTGAACGAAGGTCCAGCGAATTGAACGGACGTCCTCGCTGCGGGCGGGACGGCTGCTGCCGTCGGCGTCCTGGGTCGCGAGGCTCTCGAGCTTGCCGAAGTGGACAGCGTCGACGGAATACTGCATCTGCGAGCCCTCGGGCGCGGGCGTGCCGCCGAGGTAGTGCATGTGCTCGGGCACCGGGTTGGTGATGGCCAGGTGATCGGAGACTGCCTTGCAGCTGTTGTGCGCGATGATGGTGTAGACCATTACCGTGCCGGGAATCACCTTGGCGGGCGCCACGACGCGCACGGCCTCGTGGCCTTGCGCGTCAAGATATTTCTGTTCCATCTGCACGTCGTTGTGCAGCTGCACGCAGCTTTGGGCGCCACCTTCGGCGAGTGCGGCCTGGGCACAGAGTGCGCCGACGCCGAGCAGCGCCAGCGCTCCGGAATGACGAAAAGGGATGCCTGCGGTCTTCATGGCGCCCATTCTTGAAGAGGCGCTGGAAATCGATTGTGAGCGATTTCGCACTACTTGCGCGTCGCACTAAAGTTTGCGCCGGAGGTGTAGAACCGGTCTCCTTTTTGCGCACCTGTGAACTGGTGCACGACAAAGTGTGAGCCGTTTGGCCTTTCACAGCCGCGGGCGCTATATGCTGCGCGTTGCCACCACCGTTTTCCGGAAGTTCTGCAGCTTGGGTTCCGCCTTATCCTCGCCATTACGCCGTCTGTTGCCCGCCCTGTTGCTGTGGGCACTTGGCGTTCACGCCGCACACGCCAACAGTTGCTTTGCCGCCGCCTCGCCCGGCGCCGGCCCGGCCGACTGGGCCAGCTTCTGCTGGCTGGATTTCACCGGCTACAACGATGCGACCGCGAGCAGCGCCGCGGGCCAGAACTTCTCCTTCACGCTGAACGACGGCTCGACGCTCACCCTGAACCTGCACGCGACAACCACCGCCAACCCCGCACTGGTCGCGGTGGCGTCGCCGTCGTGGAGCGGCGCGGCGGTCGGCAACAGTTCGTTCCTCGGCATTGCCGGCTCGCCTGTGCTTTACACGGGCAGCAGTTCAGCGACTGTTGCGGTCACGCTAAGCAGCATCAACGTCACGCCGCCCGGCGGCGTCACTGCGACCGCGGGTTGGGGTATCGTCGCCGTGGACGCCGAGTCCACCGACCACACCGAAACGCTGTCGTTCACGACCAACGGCGGGGCCTGGTCGTTGCTCAGCAACGTGCCGCCGACAACGGGCACCAACTATCCGACCCTGTCCGGCACCGGGACAGCCACTGTCAACGAGGCCGGCGGCGGGCAGACCGGCTCAGTCGGCGCCTACTTGTTCGGCAGCGGCAGCAGTCCAACCACGGTCTCTGCGAATATGAAAGGCAACGGCCTGGAGGGCGTGATGTTCGCCGTGCGCTATGCGTGGCTCGCCGTGAACAAGACGCTCGCAGTGCCACGACTCGCCACCGCTGATCAGTTCAAGTATGGCGTGACGGCGACCGCCAACGGTACGCAGCTCGTCACCAGCACCAGCACCGGCACGGGAACAGGACCGTTCACCGCGGCGCAGGTCACGGTGGCGGAAGGCTATCCCGTGACGGTGTCCGAAGTCATGGCGACCGGCAGTTTCAGCGCGCTGACGGCTTACGCACCGAGCCTGACCTGCACCAACGCGAATGCCGGCTCCGCGACAGTGCTGCCCTCCGCGGCCACGGTCTACAGCTACAACTTCGGCACGCTGGCGTACGGTGACAGCATTTCCTGCGCGTTCAGCAACACGGCGAAGCGGCCCACGCTCGGCGTGACGAAACTCTCCGACGTGATTTCCGATCCGGTGGATGGCACCACCAATCCCAAACGCATTCCGGGCTCGGTAGTGCGCTACACCGTCTCCGTGACCAACACCGGCACTGGCAGCGCGGACGCGAGCTCGATCGCAATCAGCGATCCGGTGCCCGCCAACACGACTCTGTGCGTGGCCACGGTGTGCAGCAACCCGGTGGTGGAATTCATCGACGGCACGACCAGCAGCGGGCTGACATTCAACGCCGCCACAGGCGCCACCTATTCGAACACCGCGGGCGGCGGCGTGCCATTCACCTACACGCCGGTGCCCGATGCAGCAGGGTTCGACGCGGCGGTGACGGGCCTGCGCATCGCGCCCACCGGCACCATGGCAGGCGCCACGGCGGGCGGCAACCCCAGCTTCGTGGTGCGGTTTCGCGTGAAGGTCAACTAGGGCCTGTTCACACCTCGAACATCGATGCGGCCGTGCTCAGGCCGCCTTGGGCCGGGCGATGCCGTGCAGTTCGAGGAGCGCTTCGATCTCGGGCTTGCGGCCACGGAATTCAACGAACGACTCCAGCGCATCGCGGCTGCCGCCACGCGCCAGGATGCTGTCGAGAAAACGCGCGGCGGTCGCACGATCGAAGGCACCGTGGCCGCGGAAGGCGCCGAAAGCGTCGGCGGCCAGCACCTCGGCCCACTTGTAGCTGTAGTAACCCGCGGCGTAACCGCCGGCGAAAATATGCGAGAAGCCGTGCGGGTAGCGGTTCCACTCCGGAATGCGCGTGACCGCGACCTCAGCGCGCACTTCGGCCAGCAACTCGTACAGGCGCGAACCGCGCGCGGGATCGTATTCGGCGTGGATGCGCATGTCGAACAGCGCGAATTCCACCTGCCGCAGCGTATGGAGCCCGGCCTGGAAACTGCGCGTGGCGATGAGCTGGCGCAGTTTTGCCTCGGGAATCGCCTCCCCGCTCGCGGCATGCGCGCCGGTGCGCGCCAGCACTTCGTGCAGCCAGGCGTAGTTCTCCATGAACTGGCTCGGCAGCTCGACCGCGTCCCAGGCCACGCCGTTGATGCCGGCGATGCTCGGATACCCGATGCGCGTCAGCATATGGTGCAGCCCGTGGCCGAACTCGTGGAAAACCGTCACCACGTCATCGTGCGTCAGGAGTGCGGGCCGGCCGTTCTGCGGCGGCAGCGAATTGCACACCAGGTACGCGACCGGGAGCGTCAGCTCGCCGCGCATCTGCATGCGGCCGACGCAGTCGTCCATCCAGGCCCCGCTGCGCTTGCCGGCGCGCGCATAGGCGTCGAGATAGAAGCTCGCCAGCGGCGCGCCGGCCGCGGACTGCACCTCGAAATAGCGCACATCCGGGTGCCACACCGGTGCATCGTTCCGCTCAGCCAGGCGCACGCCGTACAGCCGCTCGGCGACTTCGAACAGGCTGGCGAGCACGCGCGGCAACGGCAGGTATTCGCGCAGTTCTTCCTGCGAAACCTGGAAGCGGCTTTCCTGCAGGCGCTCGGAGTAATAGCCGATGTCCCAGGCGTCGAGCGGCCGGCCGGCAAAGGCCTCGAGTTCGGCCAGTTCGGCCGTGGCGCTGGCGCGGGCCGCCATGGCGAGTTGCCGCAGGAATGAGGTGACTTCGCCGACGGTGTGCGCCATGCGGTCGGCAAGCGCGTATTCGGCATAGGACGGAAAATCGAGCAGCCGCGCCGCCTCGTGCCGCAACCGCAGGATGCTCTCGATCACCGGCGTGTTGTCAAAACGGCCCGCGGACGGACCGCATTCGGAGGCGCGCGTGCCCCAGGCTTCGTAGTACAGCCGCCGCAACACGGGCGAGGCGGCATCGGTGACCACGGCCACGTAGGTGGGCTGATCGAGCCCGAGCACCCAGCCGGAAATACCCTGCTGCTGCGCGCGCCGCGCCGCCTGTTCGACAATCGCGGCGTTGAGGCCGGCCAGCTGCGCCGCGTCGGTGACGGTATGCGACCAGTCGTTGGTGGCATCCAGCACCTGCTCCTCGAACTTCGCCTGCAGCTGCGCCAGCTCGCTCATGATGGCCTTGAAACGCGCTTTGCGCGGCGGGTCAAGCCCTACGCCGGCCAGCCGGAAATCGCGTAAGGCCCGCTCCAGCACCGCGCGCTGCACCTCATCGAGCTTCGCCCCTTCGTGCTCGCGGATATACTGGTACGCGTGGTACAGCGGTTCGCTCTGCGACAGGTCGGTGTAATACTCCGTCAGCAGCGGCAGGCAGGCGTTGTAGGCCACGCGCAGCGCCTCGGTGTTCATCACGCCATTAAGATGGCTGACCGGCGACCAGGCGCGCGCGAGGCGATGACGCAACTCTTCGAGCGGCACCACGACGCTGGCAAATGTTGGCTGTTCGAGCGCGGAGATTTCAGCGAGCCGCGCGCGGCAGCGGCTGAGCAGTTCGTGGATCGCCGGTTCGATGTGTTCCGGGCGTATCTGCGCGAAGTCCGGCAGCTTGGCCAAGGCCAGCAGCGGATTGGGTGTGGAATTCATACGGTTAGACTGCCTGAATTTCCGGCAGCGGGGAAGCACAGCGGAACATGGCAATGGATTACGACCTGATCGTCGTCGGTGGTGGCAGCGGCGGGCTGGCCTGTGCGCAGCGGGCCGCCGAGCATGGCGCGCGCGCGCTGCTCATCGAATCGCACCGCCTCGGCGGCACCTGCGTCAACGTGGGCTGCGTGCCCAAGAAGGTGATGTGGCACGCGGCGCAGCTCGCGCACGCGGCGCACGACGCGCGTGACTATGGCTTCGATCTGACGCTGCAGGGCCATGACTGGCCACAGCTCAAGCAGAAACGCGACGCTTACGTGGCGCGCCTCAACGGCATCTACGCCGCCAACCTCGACAAGCGCGGCGTAACACTGCTGCGCGAGCGCGCCCGCCTGAGCGCGGCGCAGGGCGTGATCGCGGGCGGGCGCGAATATCGCGCGCCGCACATCGTCATCGCGACCGGCGGACATCCACTGGTGCCGGACATTCCCGGCGCCGCGCACGGCATCACCTCCGACGGCTTCTTCGAGCTGCCCGCCAGGCCGGCCGGCGTCGCCATCGTCGGCACCGGCTACATCGCGGTCGAACTGGCGGGCATTTTCTCGGCGCTCGGCTCGCATACCACACTGGTCGCGCGCGGTGACGGGCTGTTGCGGCATTTTGAACCCTTTCTCGGCGATCATCTGCGCGAGACGATGCGCGACGAAGGCGTGGAGATCGTTACCAAAGCCGTACCGCAGGCGCTCGAACGCGACGCGGCCAATCAGCTGCGGCTTGCTCTGGCGGATGGGCGACGGTTGGGCCCCTTCGATTGCGTGGTGTGGGCCATCGGCCGCAGCGCCGCCGGCGGCGATCTCGGCCTCGAGCAACTGCGCGTGATGCGCGACGCGGACGGTTTCTTGCGCACCGATGCGTTGCAGGAGACCAATGTTTCCGGGCTCTACGCGATCGGCGATGTGACCGGCCGCGCGCAGCTCACGCCGGTGGCGATCGCCGCGGGCCGACGGCTATCCGATCGCCTGTTCGGCGGACAAAGCGAGCGCCGGCTGGATTACGAATACATCCCCAGCGTCATCTTCAGTCATCCACCGATCGGCGTGCTCGGACTCACCGAAGCGGAGGCGCGCCGCCAGTACGGTCCCGCGGTCAAGGCGTACTCGAGCCGCTTCACGCCGCTCTATCACGCGATCACGACACACAAGCCAAAGATGCTGATGAAACTGGTCACTGCCGGCGCCGAGGAACGCGTGGTCGGCATCCACGTCATCGGACCAGGCGCCGATGAGCTGCTGCAGGGCTTTGCCGTGGCGGTGCGCATGGGCGCCACCAAGCGCGACTTCGACGACACCGTCGCGATCCACCCGACGGCAGCCGAAGAACTGGTGACGATGCGTTAGTGCGCAGCCGGCGCTAGGGCGCGCGCCGTTACGGCGCGATCTGCGCGGCGAGCTGGCTCAGCGCCTCGCTTACCGCTCCCTGGAAGGCCGCAACCACGGACTGCATGCGGTTCGCGGACGCGCTCTTGCGGCTCTCGGCCGTGAAACTGGTGAGCAGCGCGCGGTCAGCCCTGGCCCCAAGCGTCGCCAGCAACTGCACATGCACGACCGGCGAACCATCCGGCGAATATTCCACCTGGCAGTGGCGGATCTCGATCTGCAGCACATCATCGGCGGTAAACGCCGTGGCGTCGGGCTGCACAGCGCGGAACCGGCCCGACGAGCGCAGCGCATCGACAGCCAGCGTCTGCAGCAGGTCGGGGAGCGGCGCCGGCCAGTGGCTGGCGGCGTAGTAATCGAGCCGCTGCGAATCGCGCATCAATGCAATCTGGTCGGTGTCGAGGCCGGGAGCGGCCAGCGGCCGCAACACCTGCACCGTGACGGTGGGCGCAACGGGGCCGCCGGGCGCCACTGGGTTCGCAGCAACGGGCGGCGGCGTGGCGGACCCAAGCATGTATATCTGCGGCACTGCCTCGTTGCTGTGGAGCCCGGCGCAGCCGGCGGACAGCGTCAGGGCAGCGATAGCCGCAGTGACGGCAATCAGCGCGCAGGATCTCATTTTGGAATCTCCACGCCGGTAGTCGCCGGCTGGTACAGCAGCCGCGACGGATTTTCGCGCAAGGATTTCGACAAGCCCTGGAATTCGCGCGCGGCCTCGCGCGCATCGTGCACCAGCGCCTCGATCTGCGGCAGCCCCTGCTGCGTGAAGCCGCGCAGTGCGCCGCGGTTGTCGGCCAGCAGGCCGTCGAGCTGCTCGCTCGCCGTCGCCAGGTGATCGGCCGTCACACGCATCCGCGCCATCGTCGCCGCCAGATCCGGTGCCGCGGAATCGCTGGCGGCGCGCACTTTGGCCACCACCACATGACTGTCGGCGGTGACCGCGCGCAGCTCGGCGACCAGCTGTGAGGCCTCGCGCATGGTCTCCGGCAGCGTGGCGCCGGCGCGATCGAGATTGGCGACCACGCGGTTGTAGGCGGCGATGTTGTCATCGGAGAGCAGGCGGTTGGCGCGCGTCGCGAGTTCACCGACGCGGCTGGCCACTTCCGGAAGGCTGTTGAGGAAAACGTCGAAATTCGAATGGATAGAACGGATCACGGGATAGTGCTCGCCCGCCACTGGCTCCATGAGCCGTTCGGTTTGTGCGCCCGGTTGCTGTTGCTGCAGGTCTATGAAGAGTAGCCCGGTCACGCCCTGCAGCGAGAGTTCGGCGACGGTGCGCTCGGAGATGGGCGCACTCGCGTCAATGTCGACGATCACCTGCACGCGGTCGGCCGCGCGCTGGTCGACGCTGATACGCACCACGCGGCCGACGTCGACACCGAGGTAGCGCACCTGTCCGCCAGCGCTCAGGCCGCTGACGCTGCCGTCGAAATACACCTCGTAGCGCGTGTAGCTTTGCCGGTCGCGTCCATCGCTGTACCAGTAGATGAACAACGTGGCCATGGTCACGACCAGCAGCACGAAGGCTCCGACGGCGACGTAATTGGCCTCACGCTCCATGCCCCGTCTCCCTTTGACTAGTCTCCCGCTGCCGCGCGCGCTGGCCCTGGAAGTATGCATGAATCCAGGGCTGCGGATTATGGACGATGCCGGCCAGTGTATCGGTGATCATTTTTCCGTCGACCAGCACCCCCACCCGGGTGCAGGTGCCAAACAGCGTATCCAGGTCGTGCGTGATCATCACCACCGTGAGCTGCAGCTCGCGATGCAGGTACACGACCAGTTCGTCGAAGGCCTGGGCGCCTATCGGATCCAGCCCCGAGGTCGGCTCGTCGAGGAACAGCAGCTTCGGGTCGAGTGCCAGCGCCCGCGCCAGCGCCACGCGCTTGACCATGCCGCCCGAGAGCTGGGAGGGGAATTTGCGGGCCGCGTCGGGACCCAGGCCCACCAGCCGGAGCTTCAGCATCGCCAGTTCATCCAGCGTACGGCGCGGGAGCTGCAGGTGTTCAACCATCGGCAACTGCACGTTCTGCAGCACGTTGAGCGAACTGAACAACGCGCCTTGCTGGAAGGTGACCCCATAACCGGCCTTGACGGCGCGCAGCTCCCCCACGCTCATGCGCGTGATGTCACGCCCGCCCAGCAACACGGTGCCCGCGTTTGGCTTCTGCAGTCCGAGGATCGTGCGCAGCAACACCGACTTGCCCGAGCCCGATCCGCCGACGATGCCGAACACCTCGCCTTCCGCGACAGTCATGTCGAGATTGCGGTGCACCGTCTGCCGCCCGAATCGGTTGACCAGCCCGCGCACTTCGACCATCGCAGTCATCAGATGTCCATCTCCATGAACAGCACGGCGAACAGCGCGTCGGCGAGGATCACGAAAAATATCGCCTGCACCACCGCCATCGTGGTCAGGCGCCCGAGGTCGCGTGAGGAGCCACGCACGCGCAGCCCGCACCAGGTTCCGGCCAGCGCGATCAGCAGCGCGAACACCGGTGCCTTGATGATGCCGACCCAGAAAGTGGTCGAGGCGATGGACTCGTTGGCGCGGTTCAGGTATTGCGCCAGCGGCATGCCCAGCAGCGTGTGGCACAGCAATCCGCCGCCCACCAGACCGATGCCGTCGGCGATCACGGTCAGCAGCGGCAGTGCGATCACCAGGCCAATCACCCGCGGCAGCACCAGCATCTCGATCGGATCGACACCGATCGCCTGCAGCGCGTCCACTTCTTCATTGAGACGCATGGCGCCGATCTCGGCGGCGAAGGCGCTGCCGGAGCGGCCGGCGACGATGATCGCGGTGAGCAGCACGCCCAGCTCGCGCAGCACGCCGACCGTAACGAGGTCGACCACGTAAATGTCGGCGCCGAACTTGCGCAACTGCTGTGCGCCCATGTACGCGAGGATCACCGCGATCAGGAAGCCGATCAGCGCCACGATCGGAATCGCGGTGATGCCGGTGTCATAGACGTGCCGTGTGATCGAGGTCGGCCGCCAGCGCTTGAGGCTCACGGCATCGCGGCCCGCGGCGTAACTGACCCTGCCTACGAACTCGAGCAGCGATTCGATCAGCCGCCAGCCTGCCACCGTCTTGCGACCCAGACCCTCCACTGCAAAGGCCGGATCCAGCCAGGCGGTTTGCGATGTGGCTTCAATGCCCGGCAGCGCCGGCTGGGCGTCCAGCGTGCGTGTGACCAGCGCCAGCGCCGGCGGCGGCTCGCCGGAAAATTCCGCGTTGACGCCCGCAGCGCAGGCCCGGGCAAGATAGTCGTGCAGCAGCCAGGCGCCAGACAGGTCGAACTGCGCCCCGCTCGCGTCAATCTGCAGCCGGCGATTGCCGCCCAGATCGAGCGCTGCGATTTCCGGCTCGATCGCGGCCAGCGTCGCGGCCCGCCATTCGCCGCGCAACGCGAGTTCTACGCGGTCGGCCTGGCGTCGCGCTACGCAGTACACGGTTCAGCCATGGGCAACCCTAAGAAATTGGGATACGACCTCGGTGCGATGCTATCAGGCCCAGCGCGGCTGCGCTGCGGCTGCGGCTGCGGCTCGGGCCCGGACTTGGTGTGTTCGGTGGGTGCTAGAATCCGTCCTCACTCTTGAAGCTGTCCCGCCTGGAGGCTAACCCTGTGAAGAAACCCATGAATGTCGCGATCACCGGCGCCGCCGGCCAGATCGGCTACGCACTCGCCTTCCGCGTGGCCTCCGGCCAGATGCTCGGCGCCGACCAGCCGGTCAATCTGCACCTGCTGGAAATCACCGCGGCACTGCCTGGTCTCGGTGGCGTGGTCATGGAATTGAACGATTGCGCTTTCCCGACGCTCAACAAGGTGGTCGCCACCGACGATGCAAAAGTGGCGTTTCGCGACTGCCACGCCGCCATGCTGGTAGGTGCGCGGCCGCGCGGCCCGGGCATGGAGCGCAAGGACCTGCTGCTTGCGAATGCGCAGATTTTTTCCGCGCAGGGCAAGGCGCTGGATGCGGTCGCCGACCGGCAGGTGCGGGTGCTGGTGGTCGGCAATCCGGCCAACACCAACGCACTGATCGCACGCAGCAACGCGCCGAGCCTGCCGGGTGGGCATTTCACCGCGATGACGCGTCTCGATCACAACCGCGCGCTCTCGCAGCTCGCCGACAAGACCGGCACGCACGTGAATGACATCCGCCGCATGACGATCTGGGGCAATCATTCCTCCACGCAGTATCCGGACCTCAGCCACGCGCTGGTCGCCGGCAAAAGCGCGAAGAGCATGGTGGACCAGGCGTGGATCGAACAGACCTTCATTCCCACGGTGCAGCAGCGCGGCGCGGCCGTGATCAAGGCGCGCGGCTCGTCCTCCGCGGCATCGGCCGCATCGGCCGCGCTCGATCACATGCGCACCTGGTTCCAGGGCACCGCCGAGGGCGATTGGGTCAGCATGGGCATTCCTGCCGACGGCAGCTACGGCATCGCCGAGGGCATCATCTATTCCTATCCGGTGACTTGCCGCGACGGCCGCTACCAGATCGTGCCGGACCTCGCCATCGACGCATTCAGCCGCGGCAAGCTTGGCGCCACGGAAGCGGAGCTGCGCGAGGAACGCGACGGCGTGCGCGAACTGCTCGGCTAGCAGGACCTGTTAACACTGGGGCGGTGGCGCTCGCGCGCCGCTTCCCTGAGGGCTAGTATTGCGCCATGGTCGGCGCTGCAATTACCTTGGTTTTCGTGCTGGCGGTGGTGTATCTCGCCTACCGCCGCCTGCCGCTGCTGATCTACACGCTGACCTTCACGCTGCTGCTGGCGGCGTACCTGCGCTTCGGCCATCCCGGCGGCATCTGGCAGGGCACGCTGTGGCTGATGCTCGCGCTGCTGTGGCTGCTGAATCTGCGGCCGCTCCGCAAGGCGATAATCAGCCGGCCCTTCCTGCGCGCCTACCTGCGGCTGCTCCCGAAGATGTCGAGCACCGAACGCGAGGCGCTCGAGGCCGGCACCGTCTGGTGGGACGGCGAACTGTTCAGCGGCAAGCCTGACTGGTCAAAGCTGCGCGCGATTCCGCCGCCACGCCTGTCGGCCGAAGAGCAGGCCTTCCTCGACGGCACCTGTGAAGAGTTATGCCGGATGCTGGATGACTTCGATATCACGCACCGGCGCGGCGACCTGCCGCCGGAAGTGTGGGCCTTCCTCAAGGCGCGCGGCTTCTTTGCGATGATCATCGGCAAGCAGTACGGGGGACTGGGTTTCTCGGCCTACGCGCATTCCTGCGTGCTGGTGAAACTCGCCAGCCGCAGCGTCACCTGCGCGTCGACGGTCGCAGTGCCCAATTCTCTCGGGCCCGCAGAGCTGCTGAATCACTACGGCACCGAGGAGCAGAAAGATCATTACCTGCCGCGGCTGGCACGCGGCGATGACATTCCCTGCTTCGCGCTCACCGGCCCGCGCGTCGGCTCCGATGCCGCTGCGATCCCGGACACCGGCGTGGTCTGCCGCGGCCTGTGGCAGGGCCAGGAAGTGCTCGGCCTCCGGCTCAATTTCTCGAAGCGCTACATCACGCTGGCGCCGGTGGCGACCGTGATCGGTCTGGCGTTTCGCATGCTGGATCCCGACCGCCTGCTAGGCGGCGAGACCGACCTCGGTATCACTTGCGCGCTGATTGGCCGCAACACAGCAGGCGTTGAGATCGGCAAGCGGCACCTGCCGCTCAATATCCCGTTCCAGAATGGCCCGGTGCGCGGGCGCGATGTGTTCGTGCCGCTCGATGCCATCATCGGCGGCGTGAAGATGGCGGGCCAGGGATGGCGCATGCTGGTCGAGCAGCTGTCGGTCGGGCGCTGCATCTCGCTGCCCTCCAACGCCACGGGCGGTTCGAAGGCGGCGGTATTCGCGACCGGCGCCTACGCGCGCATTCGCCGCCAGTTCAACATGCCGGTCGGCAAGTTCGAAGGCGTCGAGCTGGCGATCGCGCGCATGGTCGGCCTTACTTATATATCCGACGCTGCCCGCAGCGTGACGATTGCGGCCATCGACTCGGGCGCGCGGCCGGCGGTGCCGGCCGGAATTCTCAAGCACCACGTGACCGAAATGGGCCGGCGCGTCGCCAACGATGCCATGGACGTGCACGGTGGCAAGGGCATCATGCTCGGGCCGCGCAATTACCTGGGCCGCGGCTACCAGTCGGTTCCGATCGCGATCACCGTCGAAGGCGCGAATATCCTGACGCGCAGCCTGATCATCTTCGGCCAGGGTGCGATCCGCTGCCATCCTTACGTGCTGCGCGAGATGAACGCCGCGCGCAATCCCGATCGTGCCCGCGGCGTCGACGAATTCGATCGCGCGCTGTTCGGTCACATCGGCTTCACGATCTCCAACGCCGCGCGTTCACTGGTCATGGCGCTCACGCTGGCGCGCTTCCGCAATGTGCCGGACGCGGGCCCGACGCGCCGCTACTACCAGCACATCGAGCGCTTCAGCGCTTCGTTCGCGTTCGCCACCGACGTGGCGATGCTGGCGCTCGGCGGCTACCTGAAGAAGAAGGAGAGCATTTCAGCGCGCCTCGGCGACGTGCTGTCCTCGATGTACCTGGCCTCGATGGTACTCAAGCACCACGAGGACCAGGGAAGTCCGGCCGCCGACCTGCCAATCGTCGAGTGGTCGTGCCGTGAGTTGCTTTACCAGGCGCAGGAGCAGCTGCATGGCGTGCTGCGCAATTTCCCGGTGCGCCCAATGGCCTGGCTGATGCGCCTGTTCATCTTCCCGCGCGGTCTGACTTATTTTGCGCCGGGCGATCGGCTGGCCCGTTCGGTCGCCCAGCTGGTGCAGAACGCCGGCGAAGTGCGCGACCGCGTGACCGCGGGCGTGTACCGCGAGCAATGCCCGGGCAGCGCGCTCGGCGCACTGCAGCAGGTGCTCGAGCTTGCGCCTGCGGCTGAGGTGATCGAAAAGAAACTGCGCATCGAGGGCGTGCGCACCGGACGCGTCAGCGCGCTCGAGCTGCCGGGCCAGATCGCGCAAGGCCTGGCGCTCGGCATACTCACGCCAGAGGAAGCGGCTACGCTTCGCCACTATGATGAGCTGGTGATGGACATCGTCAACGTCGATGAGTTCGAGCCCGACGAACTCGGCACGCATTCCGCAGCGCCCTCCGCGGTCCGCTGACACGACGCAACGACAGCACGCGCGCAGCACATGTATATAGCCAGTTTCGGCCTTGCCGAGAAGCCCTTCGCGATCACGCCCGATCCGCGTTACCTGTACCTGGGCCGGCAACACGCCGATGCGCTCGCGCACCTGGTGTACGGCATCAACGACGCCGGCGGTTTCATCCAGCTCACCGGCGAGGTGGGCACCGGCAAGACGACCACGATCCGCTCACTGCTGGCGCGCTCGCCGAACAACGCCGACATCGCCCTGATCATCAACCCGAAGCTCTCGCCGCTGGAGTTCCTGCAGGCGATCTGCGAGGAGCTGGGCGTCGACGTGCCGACCAGCGCCATTGGCAATGGCAAGATGCTGGTCGATCTGCTCAATCGCAAGCTCCTGCGCATTCACGCCGAGGGCCGGCGCGCGGTGCTGATCGTCGATGAGGCGCAGAATCTCACCGCCGAAGTGCTCGAACAGGTGCGGCTGCTCACCAATCTCGAGACCGATTCGCAAAAGCTCCTGCAGATCATCCTGATCGGGCAGCCGGAACTGCGCGAACTGCTGAACCGCAACGACCTGCGGCAGCTCGCACAACGCGTCACCGCACGCTGCCACCTGCAACCGCTGGCGCGCGACGATACCGCCGCCTACGTGCGACACCGCCTGCGGGTCGCGGGCGCCACCAGCGACATCTTCAATGCCGCGGCGTTGCGCGAAGTGCATCGCCGCAGCCGCGGCGTGCCGCGCGTCATCAACGTTATCTGCGACCGAGCGCTGCTTGGCGCCTACACCGAGGATCGTCACGATGTCGACGCAGCAATGGTGCGGCGCGCCGCCGGCGAGGTGTACGGACGTACGCTGGCGCCCGTCTGGCTGCTGCCGGCCGCAGTGGCCTGCACGCTGCTGTTGCTGCTGGCCGGCGCGGCCCTCGCCTGGCGTTACCTGCCGCTGCCGCATCTCAGCTTTGCGAGCCACCACAATGTAGCGCGTGCCGCCGCCGCGGCGGCTCCCATCGCGCCGCCCAAGCCGCCGCCGACACTGCCGGAGCTGCTGGCGACAGACCCCACCGCGACCACCGCCGATGCGGCGTTCACGGCGCTGTTCACGCTCTGGAATGCCAGCTATACGCCGGGACCTGCGGATCCCTGCACCCAAGCGGTTGCGCAGAAACTCAATTGCGTCACGCTGCACAGTTCGCTGGCGCAGCTGCGCGACCTGAAACGTCCGGCCATCCTGATGCTGGTCGACGACGCCGGCGCGCCACGCCAGGTGGTGCTGGCCGGCATCGGCACCGATGGCGCAGCGCTGCAGGTCGGCGCCCGCAACATTCACATCGCGATCTCCGAACTGTCGCGCTACTGGTATGGCGACTGCGTCGTGCTGTGGCGCCCGGCCAATCTCCCGGTCAACGTGCTGCGGCTCGGTATGCACGGCCCGGCGGTGCGCAGCCTGCGCACGCAGTTGCTGCAGGCGAGCAGCGCCCCGGCAGACCCCGGGCACAACTTCAGTTTCGATGACGAACTGACGCAGCTGGTCGAGGACTTCCAGCGCGCGCATCACCTGACCGTCGATGGCGTCGCCGGAGTGGAAACGCAACTGCTGCTCGACGCAGTACTGGCCGCGCCTGGCACGCCACTGCTGCAGTCGCTGGACAAACCCACGACCGCGGCGCCGGTCGGCGCAGCGAGCTGAAGCATGTCATTCATTCTCGACGCACTGAAGAAATCGGAATCCGAGCGGCAGCGACAGGCCGGCCCCGCGCTGCTCGAGATGCGCATCATTCCGCCTGCGCGCGGACTGCCCGCCTGGGCGATGGTGATCGGCCTGGTTTTGCTTGTCAGCGTCGCGGTACTCGGCTGGTTCGCGCTGCGCACGGGTCCGGCGCCCGCCACTGTGCCGGCGAGCGCTTCGGTGGCGGCGCCCGCGGGCCGGATGCTGGCTGGCACGCCGCAGGCTGGCGCACCGCAAGCAGGCGCTCCTCAAGCGGGTGCCGCGCTCGCGCAGTCTCCCGGTGCCGGCAGCACACCGGCGATGATCGCTGGCGCGCCGCCGAATGCGCCGTTAACGTCTGATGTCGACGCGAGCGACGCCGGCCAGTCGGGCGACAACCCGGCGGACAACGCGCCCGCGGTTACGGCCGCGCCGGGTTCGCAGCCGGGCGGCGCGAAGCTGCGCAGCTACGCCGAACTCAACGGCACCGTGCCCGAGCTGCGCCTCGACCTGCACGTGTATGCCCCGAATCCCGCCGACCGCTACGCGTTCATCAACATGCACCGGGTGCACGAGGGCGACGTCACTCCCGAGGGCGCGCAGGTGCTGCAGATCACGCGCGATGGCGTGGTGCTCGAGTATCGTGGCTCCGAATTCCTGCTCGGCCGGCAGTAGCGCGCGGCCGGAAATAGCTCTTAAGGCGCGAGCAGCGATTGCAGGTTGAAATTCTCATCGGCCGCCTGCGCTGGCGTCGGCGACAGGCCACGATCCAGCAGCCGCCGCCCCAGCATGTGGTAGTGCGCATGGTTCAGTGAATCCACGGCCAGCAGGCGTCCCGCGCGAAAGTAAAATGCCGAGAACGCGAACTGCGCCACGTCGCCGCGCGTGACCACCTCGTCGTAGCCCTGGCTCAGGCCCACCATCTGCAGCCGCGCGTCGTACTGGTCAGACCAGAACCATGGCGCCGCCTTCACCGGGCGTGTATGGCCGAGCAGCGTTGCCGCCGCCGACATGCCCTGTTCGACGGCGTTCTGCACTGACTCGAGCCGCAGCAGCGTGCCGCCAGGCAGGCGCCGCGCGCAGCAGTCACCGGCCGCAACGATCTCTGGGTCGGAACTGCGCGAATGCTCATCGACGACAATGCCGCGATCGCACTCCAATCCGGCGGCGCGCGCCAGCGTGTCTTCCGGTTCGACGCCGATACCGACGACGACGCAGCCGGCTGGATATTCACGGCCGTCAGCCATGCGTACTGCCCGCACCGCGCCACCGCTCCCGACCAGCTCCGTGACGCGCGCACCGAACACCAGCTCCACGCCATGCGAGCGATGCAGCCGCGCCGCGGCCTCCGAGACGATCGGCGCCACGACGCGCGACATCAGCCGATCCAGCCCTTCGAGTACGGTCACGGCAATGCCGCGTTTGCGCGCGGTCGCCGCCACTTCGAGCCCGATGAAGCCGCCACCGATTACGACCAGTGGTTTCGAAGTGGCGACGCAATCGTCGAGCGCCGCGCCAATCTGCTGCGAGTCATCCAGGGTGCGCAAACCGAGTACGCCGCGCAATCCGGCGCCGGGCACCGGCAGCACGCGCAGCCGCGCACCGGTCGCAAGCGCCAGCCCGCCATATTCATATTTATTGCCGTCGGCGCAATGCACCACGCGCGCGCCGCGGTCGATTGCGGTGACGGTGCTGTGCGTGTGCAGGTCGATTTTGCGCCGCGCGAGCACTTCGAGTCCGCGGATCGCCAGCGAGGCCGTGCTGCCGCGCTCCAGCAGCCACTTTTTCGACAGCGGCGGACGGTTGTACGGCCCATGGGCTTCCGCACCCAGCAGCGTGATCGGACCGCCGTACTTCTCGTGACGGAGCGACTCGGCGATCTGCACGCCGGCTTGCCCGGCGCCAACGATGACAATGGGTCCTGGCACGAGCGGAGCCTAGCACGCGCGTGAGCCGCGTCACACTTTGGCCGGCGAGCCGCGCGTCTGCTTCACAGAATGAGTCCCACGCAACTGCGGTCAGGGCCAGAAATCGTAAAGTCCGTGTGTCCCGGGCGCCACCCGCCCGTCCACCGCTGTCGATTGAACCGTGCCAGAAATTGCGCCTTACACCCAGCTCCGTGGATCGCGCATGTGACGCCACGTATCCTCATTGCCGGCCGCGACGAGCAGCAACGTCAATGGCTGCGGCACCACCTGCAGACACTCTGGCCTGACGCCGAGCCGCCGAGTCTCGACCTCGATCAGTTCGAGCGTCAGCGCAACGACATTACCCGCCGCAACTACGACGTCGTGCTGCTGTGCGCACGTTTCGCGCGCGATGCGGGCGGATCCTGCGAAGGCATCGAATGGCTGCGCCAGCTGCGTCGCCAGCGGCTGCTGCCGCCGCTGATCATGGTTGCGACCGATGGCAATGAACTCACCGCGATCCGCGCTTCACGCCTGGGCGCCGCGGCTTATCTGCCGCGCGACCTGCTCGATGCGCAGCTGCTCGGACGCACGCTGCGCAAGGTGCTGCATGCCAGCCGCCGCCGAGCGCGCCGCCTCGCCAGTGCCACGCGGCGCCGCGGCGATCTCGTGCCGCCCGGCCTGGACATTCCCCACTACACCCTGTTGCGCCAGATCGGGCGCTCGGCGCGCGCCAGTGTGTGGCTGGCGCACAGCGCAGCGCTGCAGCGTCCCGTGGCGCTGAAGATCAGCGAACCTGGCGACGGCGAACCTGGCGACGTGCAGCAGTTTGCGCGTGAGTATGCCGCCATCGCCGCACTTCGCGACCCGGCGATCGTCGACATCTACGACTACGGCGTGCACGAGGGTCGCGAGTTTCTCGCGATGGAGTATTTCGCCTGCGGTGATCTCAAGCAGCGGCTGTTGCACCCGTTGAGCAGCGACGAGGCGGTCACCTATGCCAGGCGCATCGCCGCGGCACTGCGTGTGGTGCACGATGCCGGCATCCTGCATCGTGATCTCAAGCCGCCGAATGTCATGCTGCGCCCGGACGGCTCCGTGGTGCTGATCGACTTCGGCCTGGCCAAGCACATGAACGCCAACACGCACAGCACCGCGATCGGCGTGCTGCGCGGCTCCCCGTATTACATGAGTCCCGAGCAGGTGCAGGGCCGCGAACTCGACGCGCGGAGCGATCAGTACGCGCTTGGTGTGGTGTTCTTTGAAATGCTGGCCGGGCACAAGCCCTACACCGGAGTCAGCGCCATGGATCTCATGCAGCAGCACGTGTCGGGCGAGCGTCCACCGCTTCCGCCGCATCTGGCTATCTACGAGCCGCTTTTGTCCCGGCTGATGGCGCGTGATCGTGAAGAGCGCTGCCCGGACATGCATGCAGTGCTGACCGAGCTCATTCAACTGGCCGCCATGTCGGCCGTCACGCGTGATGCCGATGCCGCCTGAGCTGCCCAACACCGAGTCCACGCAGCTCGAGCTGACACGGCTGCGCGAGGAACACACGCTGCTCGCCGAGCTGCTGCAGGTTGACCGCACGACATTGCGGAATTTCATGGCCTATGCCGCCCGCACGCTCACCCGTGTGCGCACGCTGCTGCAGCAACGCGCGCGCGAGCCGCAACAGTTCGTGGCCAAGATCGAACGGCTCCACGCGCACTATGCGCAATTGCTGCGACGGGCGATGGCACTGTCGATGCCATCGCTGGTGCGTCTGTTCGAACAGACTTTGCAGGCGCTCGATGTACCGCGCACCGCCAGCGCGCCGAGCGGTGATGCGTTGTTGCCAGCGCTGCTGTGCATCGACGAGGTATTCCTGGCGCTGACCACGATCGCGCAACGGAGCGGTGTGGCGCTGGCCGCCCGCCGCGCGCCGCGCCGGCGCAACCGCCTGTCCGGCCCTGCCGGAGCCGAGCCGCGCACCGACGTTCCCGGAGGCGGTGCGCCGCAGCTGCTGCTGGCATTGCAGCAGCTCGCCGCGCAGCAGGCCAGTGCGCAGGGCAAGTCGGTGGAGCTCACTGCGATCGGACTCGATCAGGTGCCGGACATCCACGCCGGCGCTTTCTACGACATGCTGAGCCAGATGCTGCGCAACGCGATCGAGCACGGTATCGAGAGTCCGGCGCAACGGCGCGCCGCCGGCAAAAACGCCCAGGGTGCGCTGCTGGTGGAATTCCAGCCGCGCAACGGCGGCCTGTCGGAACTCGTGTTCCAGGACGACGGCCAGGGCCTCAACACGGCACGGATCATCGACGCGGCAGTTGCCGGCGCGCTGATCACGGACGACGCGGCGCTGGAGCAGGATCCGCGCCGCGCCACCACGCTCATTTTTCATGCCGGCCTGAGCACCGCCGCGGAAGCAGCCGGCCGCGGACTCGGCATGCGGATCCTCAGGGACAACGTCAAGCGTCTGGACGGCCAGATCCAGGTCGCGACCAAGCGCGGCCAATTCACGCGCATCCGCATCCGCCTGCCCACCGTGGGCGCGCCCGCTGTCCACGCCGAAGCGGCACAGGCCTGAGCAAAGCTTGACAGGCTCCTGACCGCCGGGTGCAATGGCCGCACATCAAGGCCATTCATGCACCTCGTAGACACCACCCTGTTCTTTTCGCCAACCAGTGGCGGCGTGCGTCGCTATCTGACGGCGAAGCACCAATGGCTGCACGCGCATACGCTGCACCGCCATTCGATGCTGGTGCCCGGCACGACGACGGAGCTCAAGCCCGGCGACATCAGCACGATCGATGGCTGGAAGGTTCCGGGCACGTTTAATTACCACCTGCCGCTGTCGCCGCGCCGCTGGATACGCATGCTCGACGCGCTCGAGCCCGATCTGATCGAGGTCGGCGACGTGTTTCATCCGGCCTGGTGCGCAATGCGCTGCGCACGCCGCCGCGACATCCCGCTGCTGGCGTTCTTTCACTCGAATTTCCCGCGCCTTGCCGGTCGCAGGCTCGGCCGCGGGGTCGAATCCGGCCTGAACAGCTACCTGCGCCGCGTCTATGAACGCATGGATCTCGTGCTGGCGCCAAGCCGCCTGATGTGCGAACACCTGGCGGGGCTCGGTCTGCACAACACCGCGTTGCAGCCGCTGGGCGTCGACACAGAAATCTTTTCTCCGCAGCGCCGCACCGCGGGACTGCGCCGCACGCTGGGCCTCGCGGACGACACGCGGCTGCTGGTGTACGCCGGCCGATTCTCTGCCGAGAAAAACATTGAGGTGCTGCACGGCGCGTTGCGGCAGCTCGGCGAGCGTTATCACCTGCTGATGCTCGGCGGCGGCGAGTACGCACGGCCGGCGCCCAACATTAGCGTGCAACCCTACCGCCGCGACAGCGTCGAGCTTGCCGTGATGATCGCCTCCTGCGATGCGCTGGTGCACGCGGGCTGCAGCGAGACCTTTGGACTTGTGATCATCGAGGCTCTGGCCTGCGGCATTCCGGTGGTCGGCGCCAACGCCGGCGCGGTGCCCGAACATGTCGACGAATCGGTCGGCATGCTTGCGCCGCCCGGCGACACCGCCGGCATGGCGGCGGCCATTGCCGCGCTCTACGAACGCGATCTGGCTGCGCTCGGCCGCGCGGCGCGCGCGCGCGCGCTGCAACGCTACACCTGGACGCGCGCACTGCATCTGCTGCTGGGCCACTATGCCGCCGTGGCCGGACCTGCGCTGGCGCCCGCACCCGAGCAGGTCGCACTCGAGCTGCCGCTGCCGCGCTAGGCGCGCGGCCGCGTCACGCGCGCAGGCTGTAGAGATTGAGCGCGCCGGATCGATCGGCTACTGCGAGCTGCGTGCCATCGTTCGACCAGCGCAACAGCGCCACCTCGTCCGTGTACATGTCCGCGTCCACGGGCTGCTGCGGCTGCGCGGTTCGCCACAGTGTCAGCCGGTGATCGCGCCCGCCCGCTGCCAGCAGCGAACCCTTGGGCTGAAAGCTAAGCTGCGTGAGCCGCGCCGTGTGCGCGCCGAGCTGCAGTGGCTCGCTGCCCTCGGGCCCGCGCCCGGAAAAATCCCAGACGATGATCAGCTCGTCCGCAGCGGTGGCGAGCAAACGGCTGTTGGCGCTCCAGCTCGTCAACGCCACCTTGGCGCCGTAGCCGCGCATCTGCGACTGCGTGCCGGCGGCGACGTTCCAGAAATGCACCGAGCCATCCTGCATGCCAGAAGCCAGCACGCGGCCATCCGGGCTCCAGCTCGCGGTCAGGCAGGCGCCCTGCCATGCATATTCCCGGCTGAGCAGTTCGGGCTCAAGGCGATGCAGTTGCGCACCGCCATTGCCGACGCTCGCGAGTTCGCTGCTCTTGCCGCGCCAGGCGATCGCGGCGATGACGCCGCTCTGCTCCGGCAGCGGCGTGCGCAGCACACCGTCGCTACCGAAAACCTGCAGCGCGCGCCCGGTGGCCACGGCCAGCAGCCGCCCGTTGGCCGACCAGGCCAGCCGCTCGCTCCAAGTGCTGTCGCTGTGAATGACGCGCGCTTCGCGCGTGCGCGCATCCCACAGGCGCACTTCGCCGTCCTGACCGGAGCTGGCGAACTGCTGCCCGCCGTTCTGCCACGCAACGGCCAGCGCGCCTCCGGCGTGAGTCCCCAGTCGCTGCGCGCCCGCCGCCGTGTCTGCGATGGCGATCCACAGCAGCCAACCTTCACCGCCCGCGACCAACAGCGCGCGGCCGTCCGCCGACCAGGCGGCATCGACCGGAAAATCGCCGAGTTCGACGCGCGCACGGCGCTCGAGCCTGATCGCCGGAACACTCACGCGATGCAGGATTCGAAGCCGGCCTCGAGCTCGGCACGATCGAGCTTGCGCCCGATGAACACCAGCCGGTTGAGGCGCGCCGCATCGCCCCACGGGCGCTCGAGCTGCCCGTCGAAGATCATGTGCACGCCGTGAAACACATAGCGGCGCTGTTCACCGCGGAAATTGAGCACGCCCTTCATGCGCAGGATGTCCTGGCCGCGGCTCTGCAGCAGGTAGGACAGCCATTCATTGACCTTTTCGGCGTTGAGCGGCCGCGCGTCCTCAATGCCGATCGAGGTGATTTCGGACTCGTGATGGTGTGAACCATACTCGCCCTCGCCCGTAAGCTGCGCACGCGGCAGACTGAAGCCGAACTCCGCTGGCGCGTGCTCGCAAAACAAAACCCAGTTGCCGGCCGCGGGAATCTGCAGTTGGAAATCGGCGTGCGCGCCCAGTTGCAGCCGCTGATGGCGGCCAGTTTCGAGCTTCGCGCCTGACGACAGTCGGTCGCTGGCCTGCGCGAATGCGGCAGCCGCGGCTGGCACCAACAACTCGATGCCCGCCATGCCGGGCTCACTCGCCTGCAGCACCACAACACCGACTTCCTTCAGTCCCGCCGCATGATCATGGTCATGCGCGTGATCGTGGTGGTGTTCGTGGTCATGGTCGTGCCCATGTTCGTGCGGCTGGGAACCGGTATGCACGACGTGCTGGCCCGCCGCCAGCGTGTAGCTGCCAGCCCATTCAAATGGCTGCTGTGGCTGCAGGAACGCCGCATCGACGGCCAACGCACGATCCAGATCGAAAGCGCCCAGGTCCAGCACCTGCGCGAGCGGCAATTCAGCCATGTGCGAGCGCACGATGCGCGCCGTGCCGTTGATGGCGCGCAACTCGCGCTCGGTCCGTGCGAGCTGTGCCTCACTGACCAGGTCGATCTTGTTGAGCAACAATACGTCGGCGAAACCGATCTGGTCCGCCGCGGTCGGCACGCTCGCGAGCTGCCCGGCAATATGCGCCGCGTCAACCAGCGCCACGATCGCATCGAGCTGGAATTCCTCGCGCAGGTCTTCATCGACGAAAAACGTCTGCGCCACCGGACCCGGGTCGGCCAGGCCCGTGGTCTCGATCAGCACGTAGTCAAAGCGATCGCGCCGCTTTCGCAACTGGTTCAGCACGCGGATCAGGTCACCGCGCACCGTGCAGCAGATGCAGCCATTGGCAGTCTCGAAGATCTCTTCCTGCGCACCGATCACCAGTTCATGATCGACCGCCACTTCACCAAATTCGTTTTCGATTACCGCAATGCGCTTGCCGTGCTGCTCCGAGAGGATGCGGTTCAGCAGCGTGGTCTTGCCCGATCCGAGGAAGCCGGTGAGTACCGTAACTGGAACGCGCTTGTTCATTCGACGTCACCCGCGCCGTCCACGCTGCCGGCGCCACGGAGCTTGCGCAGCAGCCGCGCCATGCCCGGCACGCGCAGTGCATCCAGCAGCAGCACCCAGCCAGCGCGCACGCTCCACGGCGCGATGACGCGAGGCAAGGCGCGCGCAAAGGCCGCCTCGGCGCCGCGATGCACCTGCACTGCCTGCGCTGCGAACACCAGCACAGTGGTGCCGCTGCGTAATTCCCAGACCGCAGCATCGGGTTCACCGTGCACATAAAGCTCGGCCTCAGGCAGACACGCCGGCAGTTCAGGACCCACGACACCGCACAGCAGCACCTCGAGCCTGCCCTCGCCGTCGCGATCCACGCCGCTCAGATGCCACCGCACCGCGCCCGCCTTACGGGCGCATTGCGCTTCGCCGCGGAACGCGGCTACCAGTCTCGTGTTCACAGGTTGCGCAGCGCCTCGAGGTTCTGGTGAGTACGGAATGTCATGTAGCACAGGAACGCAATCAGTATCAGGTAGTACGCGCCGTAGCGCACACGCGCATCGAGCGGCACCTCATAGTAACGCGGGTTGTGCTCTGGCACTTCGCCGCGCCAGGCAGCGCGCAGCGAGGCGTAGATCGTCGGCGCCACCATGAACAGGATTATCAGGAACATCGGGCTGGGGCTCAGCATGAAAGCACCAATCAGCAGCGGCACGCCCACGAACCAGATCTTCGGCGAAAGGATCGCGACGATTCGCCCGCCGTCGAAGGGCGTAACCGGCACCAGGTTGAACAGATTGATCAAGAACCCTACGTAGGCCAGGGCCAGCAACAACGCGCTCTGTTGCCACTGCGACAGCGCCAGCACGATCGCCGCGGCCACGGTGCCAGCGAACGGCCCGGCAAAGGCAATCTCCGCTTCCTGTTTGACTGACAGCGGCTGATCCTTGAGCTCGATCCAGGCGCCCACGAAAGGAATGAAGGTCGGCAGTCCGACATTCATGCCGAGCCGCCGGGCCGCCACGTAGTGCCCCATCTCGTGCACCAGCAGCAACAGCACGAAGCCCACCGCGTACCGCCAGCCGAACAGCATCGCGTAGACACCGACCGACAACAGCATGAAGCCGGCCGATTTGAGCACCGGCCCGAACTTCGCGAACTTGAACAACAGCAGCAGCGCCTTGATCATCGTGCCGGCCCGTCCAGATCCCAAAGCGTGACTGGCGCACCGCGCCGCAGCCACATGCCGCAGCCCAGCGGACGGAAGCCGCGCGCGAGCTCGCGCCGGTACCAGGCCGCGGATCGCAATCCGGGCACACGATCGGTGCGCGACTGATCGCAGTTGCTGCGCCAGTCACCGCTGGTGAGCACACCGAAATAAAGTGCGCCGCGGCACACGGCCGTCAGCTTGGCGATCGCCTGGCGCGCCGCACGCGTGTCCAGGTATTGAAGCACGTCGTAGCAGACCACGAGTTCGTAACGCTCTGCCGCATCGAGCGTCTGCAGCGTGCCATGCTGCCAGCCATAGCGCCGGCACAGGTATTCGCTGGCCTCGAGGCCCGTGTACTGGGCGCGCGGCAACAGCCGCCGCAGCGGTGCACGCATGAGTCCTACTCCGCAGCCGGCATCGAGGATGCGGACCACGGGCAGGCCCAGGTAGCGGACACAGGCGGCAATCAGCGTCGCGCGGTCACGCATTTCCGCGCGCGAGGTCACAGCCGTGCGCGGATCATGGTAATAGCGCCGGTAATAGGCTTCGTCGAATGCCATGCCGTCCACCCGCGTGCCGGTCAGGCGCCGCGGCCACTCTGCTGATGATAAGATGATGGCTCTATTGTACTGGACGCGCCGCCTGCCGGCCCGATCTCCCATGAATCCAGCCTCCACGACCGCGCCTGCCGGCCGCAAAAGCAAGCGCGACCCGCGGGGCGGCGCGCCGCGGGGCCGCGCGCCGGCCGTCGGTTTTGTCAGCCTCGGATGCCCGAAGGCGCTGGTCGATTCGGAACGCATCATCACGGAACTGCGCCTGCGCGGGTACACGATCGCACCCGAATACCAGGGCGCCGACTTGGTGGTGGTCAACACCTGCGGTTTCATCGAGTCGGCGATTGACGAATCTCTGTCGGCCATCGGCGAGGCGCTCGACCAGAATGGCCGCGTGGTCGTAACCGGGTGCCTGGGCACGCATCCGGATCGCATCCGCGCCCGTCACCCGAAAGTGCTGGCGATCACCGGCCCGCACGCCACCGAGGCCGTGCTCGCGGCGGTCAACACGCATCTGCCGCAGCCCCACGATCCGCACATTGATCTGCTGCCGCCGCAGGGCGTGCGCCTCACGCCGCGTCACTACGCCTATCTGAAAATTTCCGAGGGCTGCAACAACAAGTGCAGTTTCTGCATCATTCCCTCGTTGCGCGGACTGCTCGACAGCCGTCCGCTCGATGAGGTGCTGCGCGAGGCCGAAATGCTGGTGCGCAGCGGCGTGCGCGAGCTGCTGGTCATCTCGCAGGACACCAGCGCCTACGGGAGCGACCTGCGCTACCGTAAGGTCGAATGGCGCGGCCGCAGCGTCGACACGCGTTTCATCGATCTGGCGCGCGAGCTCGGCGAACTCGGCGTCTGGGTGCGCCTGCACTACGTGTATCCGTACCCGCATGTCGATGCGGTGATACCGCTGATGGCGGCGGGCAAGGTGCTGCCATATCTCGACATTCCATTCCAGCATGCGAGCCCCGCGGTGCTCAAACGCATGCGCCGGCCCGCGCACGCCGAGGACACGCTCGCGCGCATCCACGGCTGGCGGCGCGACTGTCCCGAGCTGACGCTGCGCAGCACTTTTATCGTCGGATTCCCCGGCGAGAGCGCCGCCGATTTCGAACTGCTGCTGCAATGGCTGGATGAAGCGCAGCTCGATCGCGTCGGCTGCTTCANNGCGCGCTTCATGGAGCGCGCCGCGGCAATCAGTGCCGGCCGGCTCAAGCAGCGGATCGGCAAGCGCATGCGCGTGCTCATTGACCGCGTCGCCGACGGCATCGCGATCGCGCGCACGCCTGGCGATGCGCCGGAGATCGACGGCGTAGTGCGCATCCGCGCGTCGGCCGCCACACGGCCCGGCGAATTCATCGAGGTCGAGATCACCGGCGCCGACACCTACGATCTCGAGGCGCGCGCGGGGGCTTGACGCGCAACGCCTTGATCAGGGCAGCAGGCGCGACAAGCTGCTGCGTTGCCACCAGGCATGCAGACTCAGGGCCAGACCGATGGCGGCGCCGATGGCTGGCAGCGCAAACACACCCGTTTCGCCGTAGTGGGCCTTGATCCACGGCAGCGCAAAATTCAGCAGCAGACCCGCGGCAAAGGCTGCGCCGATCAGCGTGCCAAGCGTGCGCTGGCGCAGACGCACAAAGCCGCTGCGCATATCGGCAAGCCGCGCGGCATGCTCGCGTTCGGCCGCCGCACGCAGCTGCGCGCGATCGGCGCTCCCGCTGCGCGCGGCCGCGGCCCGCAACTGCTGGCGAAATGTGGCCGGCAGTTCGGGCGCGGTGAGTGCACGGGCCAGCGCTGCATCGAGCGCCCGCTCGAGTGACCCATCGTCCATCGGGCCCTTTGGCATGTTCATGTCACTTCCTCCAGCCAGAACTGCGCGTCGCCGAGCCCCATCGCGCGCACCCGCTCGAGCAGCAGCGCGCGGGCGCGATGCAGGTGCGTCTTGATGGTGCCTTCGGGCTGGCCCAGCATCGCCGCGACTTCACTGACCGATCGATCTTCATAGTAGAACAACGTCAAGGTGCGCCGGAAATGCGGAGGTAAACCCTCGACCAGCTCGCGCAGCAGCGCCAGATGATCCGGCGTCGATTCAGGCGAGCCGNNCCGCCTCGACCGCCTGTTCAACCGCCGGGTCGCTAATGGATTCCAGCTCGCGCCGCCGATCGATCGCCGTGAGACAGCGGTTGCGTGTGATGGTGTAGATCCAGGTCGACAGGGAGGCCCGCTGATCGTAACCGGGCAGCGCCTTCCAGACCCGCAGCAGGCTCTCTTGCGCAGCGTCCGCAGCCTGGTCGGGATCGCGCATGATCGAGCAGCACAGACGGTAGACCTTGAGTTCATAGCGCTCCGCCAACCGCTCAAAGGCGGCGTCATGGCTTCCGCCTTGCAGTAGTACGACAATATCCTGGTCGCGCTGTGCGGCATCCGATAGGGCAGCTTGCTGCAAGGACCTCTCCCAACCGCCTTTCTACCCGGTGACCGGGCCGCCGGTTTCACCCGGGACTATATAAGTGACGATTCCATGAAACCGACCGCCTGGCGGCCGGGTATCAAGGGCGCTGGGACGACACATACACAAGGATTTGACGCCATGAATACCGACACCATCGCCGTGTTTATACCCATCATCGCCATCGTGATGGGCATAGGGATTGGCATGCTGAGCATTTATTTCGACTATCGCAAGAAGCAGGACATTTTCGCCCTGCACCACAAGGAACGCATGGCCGCCATCGAGAAAGGCATGGAAGTGCCGCCGCTGCCTGCTGAATTCTTCCGGGACACCCGCCCGCGTGTGCACGGCGACTTCTTGCGTCGTGGCCTGGTGCTGCTGTTCCTCGGTGCCGCGATTTGCGTGGCGCTCTACAACACGGCCCGCAACTCCTACCTGTGGGGCCTGGTGCCCGCCTCCGTCGGCGTTGCCCAGCTGCTCTACTACTATATGGCGCGCCCCAAAACCCCCGAGGGCTGAGGGTTCGACTCAGACCGTGCCCGGCAAGACGGCATCCGCAGGTCGCGCTTCGAGCCACCTGCGGATGCGCTGCGCATCGGCGACACGGGTGTACTTGCCGAAGGAATCGAGCAGCACGATGACGATGGCGCGGCCGCGAATCAGCGTCTTCATGACCAGGCACTTGCCGGCCTCGGTGATATAACCGGTCTTCTGCACGATGATGTTCCAGGCCGGGTTGCGCACCAGCAGATCCGTGTTGCGGAACTCGAGCATCCGCCGGCCCACGCGCACCGCGTGCAGTTCGTCGGTGGAATACTGCTGGATGGTCGGCTCGCGCGAGGCCGCGATGACCAGCTTCGACAGGTCGGCGGGACTCGCGACATTCCCGTCCGACAGTCCGGTGGGATCGACGAAACGCGAGTTGCGCATGCCGAGTGTGCGCGCCCTGGCATTCATCGCCGTTACGAAGGCCGGCAGCCCACCTGGATAGTTCCTGCCCAGTGCGTGCGCCGCGCGGTTCTCGGATGACATCAGCGCGATGTGCAGCAAATCGCCGCGGCTCAGGCGTGTGCCGATCGCCAGCCGCGAGAATGCGCCGCGGCCATGTTCGCGATCCTCGTCGGTGACCTGCAGCATTTCATCGAGCGGCTGGTGCGCATCCAGCACCACCAGCGCGGTCATCAGTTTCGTGATCGACGCGATCGGCGTGGCCACATCCGCCTGACGCGCGAGCAGCACCGTCGAGCTGGCTTCATCCAGCACCAGCACCGCGCTCGAGCGGATCTGCGGATCCACGCCCTTGGGCGGCGCGTGCCGCGCCTCGGTGCTCGCGCTGTTGAACATCAGCGCGATGAACAGGAACATACTCAGACCGTGACCGTCGACGCTTCGATGCATGGGTACCCCGGATTCGCCGCGCGCGCAGTTTAGCAGTTACGGCGCGCCCCGCGGGCAGGCATACTAGCCGTATGGAAGCCGCAAGCTGATGGAACCCCGCGCGCCAGTCCCGGCCGGCTACACACGCACCGCCGTCGCGCTGCATTGGTCCGTGGCCGGCCTGGTCATCACCCTGCTGGCCATGGGCTGGATCATGACCGACATGGCCGGGAGCCCCACCAAGCTGCAGGTGGTCACCTGGCATAAATGGGGCGGCATCACCGTGCTCGCACTGTTTTTCGTGCGCAGCCTGTGGCGACTCACGCATCCGGTGCCGCCACCGTTGCCGATGGCTCCCTGGCAGCAGCGCGCGGCCGGCACCATGCACGCGCTGCTCTACGCGATGCTGCTGGTGCAACCGCTCAGCGGCTGGCTGTTCAGCAGCGCCGCGGGCCGCCAGGTCGTCTACCTCAATCTCATTCCGCTGCCGAACCTCGTGGCCCGCAATCCGGCGCTGGGCGCAGTGTTCAAGGATATTCACGGCACCGGCGGCGCGCTGCTGACCGCAATCGTCTCATTGCATGCGCTGGCCGCGCTCAAGCATCACTTCATCGACCGGGACGACACGCTGCGCCGCATGCTGCGCTGGCGTCCGGAGTAAGGCGCATGTTCAGCAACCTGAGTCGGGCCCGCGAGGGTGCGGCCTGGGCGTTGTCGACACTGCCGGTGCTGTGCGGCGCCATTGCCGCGGTTGCGCTCGCCGCCGACAGCTCGAACAGCTCACAGCAGATCAGTCCGCAACACAGCAGCCTGGTGGCGAGTTTCCGGCAACAGAGCGTCACCGTGGACGCGCCTTTCAAGCGGTTCGACGGCAGCATCCAGTTTGATCCGGCCCGGCCTGCGGACACGCGCGCGACGCTGCACGTCGACATGAGCAGTCTCGACGTTGGCGACGACGATTCCGATACGGAGGTGCGCGGCTCCGCCTGGTTCGACAGCGCGCATTTCCCGCAGGCCAGCTTTCACTCCACGCTGATCAAGTCCGTCGATGCGCGCCATTTCAATGCGACCGGCGACCTTAGCATCAAGGGACGAACGCGGCAGATCACGGTGAACGTGAGCATACTTCCAGCCGACCACGGCTACGCCTACGATGGCAGCTTCGATCTGTCGCGGCGCGATTTCGGCATCGGCGATCCGACCTGGGATGCCGTACTCGACGACCACGTGCGCGTGCATTTCCATCTGCTGGCCGCCGGCAGTTGAGGGTGGCTTCATGAAGCCAACGGAAAACAGCGGCCCGACGAGTTTCGCCGACCTGGGCCTGAGCGCCCCAGTGCTGCAGGCCTTGGCTGCAGTGGGCTATGAATCACCCTCGCCGATCCAGGCCGCGACCATACCCGCGCTGCTCGCCGGCACCGACGTACTCGGCCAGGCGCAGACCGGCACTGGCAAGACAGCGGCCTTTGCGTTGCCGATCCTTTCGCGTCTCGACCTGCGCCAGCGCGAACCCCAGGCGCTGGTGCTGGTGCCGACGCGCGAACTCGCCATCCAGGTCGCCGAGGCCTTCAGGAAATACGCCGCGGAACTCCCAGGCTTCCACGTGCTGCCGATCTACGGTGGCCAGAGCTACACGCCGCAGCTGCAGGCGCTCAAGCGCGGCACGCACGTGATCGTCGGCACGCCCGGCCGCGTCATGGATCACCTCGAACGCGGCACGCTTAACTTCGAGGGCGTGCGCTTCGTGGTGCTCGATGAGGCAGACGAGATGCTGGCGATGGGCTTCGTTGATGCGATGGACGCGATCCTCGCCAAGGTCCCGGCCGAACGCCAGGTCGCGCTGTTCTCGGCCACGATGGCGCCGGCAATCAAACGCATCGCGCAAGCGCACCTGCGCACGCCGCGCGAGATCACGATCCGCGGCCGCACCAGCACTGCGGCGAACACCCGCCAGCGCTACTGGCTGGTGAGCGGCCTGCACAAGCTCGATGCGCTGACGCGCATTCTCGAGGTGCTGACTTTCGATGGCATGTTGGTGTTCGCGCGCACCAAGCTCGCCACCGTCGAGCTGGCCGAACGGCTCCAGGCACGCGGCTTCGCGGCTGCCGCCCTCAATGGCGACATGCAGCAGGCCGAGCGCGAACGCATGATCGCGCAACTGAAGAACGGCCAGATCGACATCCTGGTCGCCACCGATGTCGCGGCGCGCGGACTCGATGTCGAGCGCATCAGTCATGTGGTCAATTTTGACGTGCCCTACGACACCGAGTCCTACATCCACCGAATCGGCCGCACCGGACGTGCGGGGCGGAGCGGCGAGGCGATCCTGTTCATCGCGCCGCGCGAGCGCAACATGCTGCAGCTGATCGAACGCGCGACCCGCCAGCCGATCGAGCAGATGGACCTGCCGACCATCGCGGACGTCAACGCCACGCGGGTCGCGAAGTTCAAGCGCCGCGTCACCGAACTCATGGAACAGGGTGTCGCGGACGTCTATCGCGCCATCGTCGACGAACTGGTGCGCGACGCCGGTGCGGAGCTGGGCGACGTCGCCGCCGCACTCGCGGCACTCGCACAAGGCAAGACACCGCTCCTGTTAGGCGAGCTCGCCAGGCCCGCAGCGCCGCATGAATCTCAGGGTTCGCGCGACTCTCACGGATCACGCGACTCTCACGAACCTCACGGGGCGCGCGAATCGCGCCGGCCGCGCTCCGGTCGATTTGCCCCGCAGGACAGCTATCGCCTGGAAGTGGGCAGACTCCACGGCGTGCTGGCCGGCAACATCGTCGGCGCCATCGCCAACGAGGCTGGTCTCGACGGCTCGGAAATCAACGGCATCAAGGTGCGCGAAGATCATACGCTGGTGCGTCTCCCGACGGGTATGCCACCCGAGGTGCTGGCGCGGCTTGCACAAGTGAAGGTGCGCGGTCGACCGCTCGCCATCAGCCGGCTGGAGTCGCATCCGGGTCCGCCGCGGGCGAAATCAAAACCGGGCCACGGGCGGCGCTCATAGCACGCGTGTCATGAATACGCTGTACGGATCCGGCACGTAGGACGCGAACGGCTCGCAGAAGCTGAACCCCTGGCCCGCATACAGTGCGTGCGCCGGTGCAAAGGCTGCGTGCGAGCCCGTCTCCAGGCTGAGGCGCGTGTAGCGGCGGCGGCGTGCCTCCGCGATGATGTGTTCCAGCATGGCTTGCGCTACACCCTTGCGCAGATGCGCAGTAGCGGTGCGCATTGATTTGATTTCACCGTGCTGCCGATCGAGTTCCTGCAGCGCGCCGCAACCGAGCAGCACCTCGTCCTGCCACGCGGACCAGAACGTCACTTCGGGCCGGCGCAGCGCCTCAAGATCGAGCGCATGTATGCTTTCCGCGGGCGAGTACCGGGTCATGCTCCGCAGGTGTTCCTGCAGGAGATTGTGAATCTGCGCGCCGCGCAGGTCATCGGGCATGATCAGCATTCGCGCTCGCCGCTCTGCAGCGCGCGCAGTTCGGACATCGCTGCTTCAGCCTGTCCGGCGGGCACGAAGATATGATCATGCTGTGTCCCAGCCACCACGTTGCAGCCGATGCCCGCTTTGCACAGCGCGCGTGAAAACTCGGCGGTCAGGCCGACGGATTGCAGCTCGGAATGCACGGACAGCGTGATCCACACAAACGGCGGCGACGGCGGGAAGCCTGCGGCGGCCGCAGCGCCAGCCGCAACGACCACGGAAGTGCCTTCCGGCTCGCGCACGGTTGCCACGACGCCGGACGCGTCCAGGTGCTGCCCATCCGCCAGCGTCACAAACACGTACACACCCGCATTCAGCCGCGGATTGAGTTTGCGCAGCAGTTGCTTGAGATCGGAGGCCGCCGTCGTGGTCATCCTTTCGGCAAACGCCGGTACACGCGCCATGCCCACAGCGACATGCCGGCCGCCGCCAGCGTCAGAATAATGAACGCGGGTTCCTTGAAGAGTCCGGACCCCTCGACAAACGCGCGCCAGATATGCGCTGCGACGATCAACGCGAACACCGTGCCCGTAGTAATGACGTAGCATTTCATTGCTGCTCTCCTGTATGCGTAGATGTCGCCCGCGCACTTGAGAACACGGCGATCGCACTGCGCATGGGTTCAAGCTTGCGTGCAGCCGTCATCAACGCAGGCCCTTGCGCACGACGAGCTTCAACCCGGACCACACTTCGCTGACGGCACAAACCTTGACGTCGACGAATCCGAGCGGCAGCGCCGCCGCGCGGATGCTGTCCTCCGAAACGGTCGTGGCAACACCCGCGGCTTTCTTCGGCCATGACACCCACAGTGCGGCGTCCGGCCTGAGCTGCCCGCGCAACTCCTGCAGTGAGTCGACGAGTTTTTCCTGGCGCTTGACGAAAATGTGGGCGACATCGACTTGTCGGTCCGCGCGTGTCGCAAAGCTCACACCGGCTGGGAGCGGTGCGAGCAATTGTTTGTAACCCGCGGGCGCATCCTTCACCAGCACTCGGCCCGATTCCTTGATGCCGAGCTTCCTCGCCAGCGGCGTGCCCGAATAGCCAGTGGTCTTAGCCGCCATTCCTCTTGCCCGCCTGCTCGACGAGCACGGCCATTTCCTGCGATCCCGCGTCCGGCTGTGTCAACAGCGCCGCGACGACGCCGGCTCGCTCCGCCGGAGCGCGGTTCTGGCTGAGTTTCCATTTGCCGGTCATGCTGGTGATCGAAATTTCAAAGCCAACGATCGCCGCCAGCATCTGCTGGATGAATTCCTCCGGTGCATCGCTCACATGCCACGGGGAGGCGTGACCGCGTTCGTGGCGGTCAGTCAGCGATTCAACCAGAGCGCGCAACCAACTCTTGTCATGATTCCATGTGACGGTCCCGCGCGCGTGCACGACAGCGTAATTCCAGGTGGGCACGACGCGGCCATGCTCCGGCTTGGATGGATACCAGTTCGGAGAAATGTACTGGCTCGGCCCCTGAAAGATGGCCAGCACCTCGGAACCGGATGGCACGTCCTTCCACATCGAGTTGGCCTTGGCCACGTGACCCTTGAGCTTGCCGTGGCCCCCGTCCCCCGGCTCCAGCATCAAGGGCAGATGATTGGCCTGTATTCCATTGGCCGTGGCTGCAACCAGAACCGCCAGCGGATGTTGCTCGACGAAGTCGCTCAGTACGGCAGTGCGGGACTCGTCGAAATGCGATGGCGCGTACATGGATCTCCGGAAGCGCTGCTCACGTCGGGTCCTTATCGAATGCCTGAATGCCTGCAGGCAACTGAACCCAAGGGTGTCTCCGGCAATCGTACACTGACACTCGCGGCGCAGAGAAGCCTGGATCAGCGAAAGCGCCCACGGCCACGCTGACTCTTCCGCTCTCGCCCTCCTCGGTGTGAAACACATTGCTGCCGCACACCGGACAAAACCTGCACCGGAACCGGGAACCCTGCTCGCCTGTGCGCAGGTACTCGGTGGCGTCACCGCTCATCGCATACGGCGTCCTGAAGCTCGCGAGCGTCGCAAAGACGCTCCCGGTCCGGCGCTGGCAGGCGAAACAATGGCACACGCCTACACCGAGCGGTTCACCCTGAACTTCCAGCTTGAGCTGGCCACATGCGCAGCTTGCGACGCGCGTGGCTGCGGCCTCGATCACGAGCTATACGCCCCGTGCACCCTACGCAGTTCGAGCGCCCTGGTACTTGATCACCATATAGATCATCAGCAGCATGCCAACCAGCACACCGATCGAAGCGACGGCCAGGAAGGGTTCCAGCGTGGGCGCCGGCACCATATTGGCGAACAGCAGAAACAGACCGCCAGTCATGGTAATGGCCGAGGCCTGGTGCAGCACGAATTGCAGTTTGGCAACGCCCCGGCTGGGCGCGACCAGCCACAACTTATGGATTGTTCCGTAAATGAAGGAGACCGCAAAGCCGACCAGCAGGATATGCGCGTGCGTGACGAATTCTGCATGGTTGTGTGACGCGGCCATGTAGATGCCCAGCGTCATCCCCAGCACCGCGTAGCACAATGACCACAGGAGGTAAGTTCTATCGAAGTTCATATGTCGCTCCAGTTCTGATTCGCCAGGTCTAGACTTTCAGCCAGCCACGAAACGCGCGGCCGCTGTAATAAGAGGGTGCGCTGTTGTGATACACGAACACACGGCCGAATCGGCGATCGGCAAAAATGGCGCCCCCGAGTTTTCTGATTTCGGCCGGCGCTTTCAGCCAGCTCGAGGTCTTTGTATCGAAGGCTCCGAGTCCCTGCAACTCCCGATACTGTTCCTCCGTCAGCAGCTCGATGCCCATCGCGGTCGCCATATCCACGGCGCTGTTCTTGGGCGGAAACGACTTGCGGCTTTCGAGTCCTTCGCGGTCGTAGCAAAGACTCCTGCGGCCCTCGGGGCTTTCCGCCGCGCAATCGAAAAAGGTGTATGCGCCCGTCTTCTTGTCCACAGCGACGACATCGGGCTCACCGCCTGTCCGTTCCATTTCGTGCAGTGACCACAGCTTGTCGGCGTTGGCCTCCAGCCTGGACTGCACACTCATCCAGTCCAGGCCCTCATGGCGGACTTTGTGCTTTTCAAAACGGGTTTTCAAAGTCTTGAGCAACGCTTGCCGTTGGCCGGCATTGATGGTTTTTGCTTTTGCCATGTCCGCTCTTGCCTTCCTGCTGTGTAGCAGTTGCCCGCCGTCCGCAAATTATCCGGGAATCTCGGGTTCCACGAGTTTCGCCAATTGCGCCAGGGACTCCTGCCATCCCAGGTAGCACATCTCGAGCGGAATGACGGCAGGCAATCCGGCCTGAACGATATTCACTTCGGTCCCGCAAGAGACACGCTGCAGCGATACCGTCACCTGTATTTCTCCGGGCATGTTGGGGTTGTCGAACCGGTCCGTGTAGCGAATGGTGGCGCCTGGCACCAACTCGAGATATTCGCCGCCGAATGAATGGCTCTGGCCCGACGAGAAATTGCCAAACGACATCCTGAACGTGCCACCGACCCTGGCCTCCAGGTGATCAACCTTGCAGGTAAAACCGTACGGTGGCAGCCATTTGGCTACGGCGTCGGCTTCGAGAAAGGCCCGATACACACGCTCCGGGGCCGCGCGCAACACACGGTGCAGGCGGACGGTACCAGTCGACATTATTTGCTCTCCCGCTATGTATCTACAGAATCCCGGTGTGCGCCCGGGTTGCTCAGGATCCGCAGGATTGTCCCATTCCTACCTGGCTGCGGCAATGCCGCGCTCCCAGGGCTCAACCCCTCCCGCGCGCCGCCGCATGAGTGGGTGGCACTGGGGCCGGCGAATCGTTCGCCACTGCCGATAAAGCCTGGGGCTCCGCATCGACAGCTTCCGCAGCAGGCGATCCCATTCGAACTCGATCTGGCCATCGGACACAGGGATGAGGATATCCGTGCGCCCGCTGCCGATCTTTGTGGCGTCGAAAGAGTAGCCGCGCGCGCTGGCTTCCAGATGGACCGCAGCAAGATAGGTCGAGATTGCCGCGCGCGGCGTCGGATGCGCCCTGAACCGCTCGAGCTGCGGATGATGCCGATAGCCCTTTGTCATTCCCCTTAGCACTGCGCGCGCCAACAACGCTTCCCGCCACAAGGCAACCAGGCCCTGTGAGTCGAGGTAACGCGGATGGATGGACCAGAGTCTCACTGGGAAATATATTCAACCTGCGCTATCCAGTTGCGCTTGCGTCGTTCAAGACGAGGCCCATCGCCCTCTCCCTCGAAGCTGGCTGGAACGCGCCGCAGCAGCGAGCCGTCAACTGCTTCAAACGTATTGACGTTCACCACCGCATACAGATGCCCATCGATGAGCGATGTCACGACCGGCACCGCGCCGCACCGCGCGCACACGTGAAACTCCGCTGTCCGGGTGCCAAACGCATATCTGGACACCAGCGCCGCATCGTTGACCCGCACTACGAGCGCACCGCCCGGACTGGAAGTCCACACACCGCCGTGTTTGACACAAAATGAACAGGAGCAGACACGGGCCGGAATGTTTTCCGGATCGGGCTCCCAAGTCAGGGAGAAGGCCATATTTCCGCAGTGGCACTTGCCGTTGATCAACATACGGATTGCCGATGTCCTTAAGGCAACTGGCGCTTGAGCGCCAGCAGCAACACGCCCGCAGTGACCAGCCCGATGCCGAGCCAATCCCGTCCGCTCGGCCGTTCGCCCAGGAATACAAACGCGAAAACAGCGACGAGCACCAGGCTGAATTTATCCACCGGCGCCACCTTGGAAGCATCGCCTATCTGCAGCGCCCGGAAATAGCACACCCAGGAGGCGCCGGTAGCCAGCGCCGACAATCCGAGGAACGTGATGGTCTTCCCGGACAGCGCCCGCGGATCACTCCACTTGCCCGCCCAGCAAACGAACGCCGCCAGCACAACGACGATGAACATCGCCCTGATCAGCGTTGCGAAATCCGAATCGACGCCTTGAATGCCGACCTTGGCCAGGATCGCGGTGAGCGCGGCGAAGCAGGCTGACAGCAGCGCCCAGAAAAACCAACTTTGCGTGGATGCAAGCATGGTGGCTACGACAGCGCACTGACCATGACGTAGTAGCCATCAGGATCACGCAGCGCGAACTCACTCGTTCCGGTGCTCGGATTCATATGAGGCTCCTCGGCGAGTCTTGTCGCCAGGGCGCGGGCGCGACGCAGAGCGTCATCAAAATCATCAACGCGGAAGAACAGCAACAGTCCATTGCCGGGCTCTGCGTTGTCGGGGCTTCTCAAAGTCGGATGATCGTGCGCGCCCCACTGATGAAGACACAGCAATACCGTGCCATCCGCATCCAGGATTTGTCCGAAGTAGTCATGCGCAGGAGACGTTTCCGCCTGACCGAACAGCCGTTGATACCATTTGAAGCTGCGCGCAACATCGGCAACGCCAATGATTGTCCAGATGCGCTTCATCGGCTACCCGTTGCGCAGATTCCCGCTATTGCTGGGTGGGCATTGAAGAGTGGAGCACATCCCAGGTCTGCAGCGGCTGGATATCATCCGGAGATCGCCGCTGCGCGGCGTTTGTCGACTGCTCCATTGTCATGTCCAGGTCGAGAATAACCTCGACAAGATGATCTTCCAGGCGTGTCGCATCGGGCTTTGGGGCCTTCGCCAGCGCTTTGTGCCACGCCTTCTCCACCACCTGCTGGATATTCACCAGCGGCATCCCTATGCGCGATGAAACAGTCGGCTCGGTCATGGTTACGCGCGTTGCGGCCCGCACGAACAGCTGGCCGTTTGCCGGATTGAATTCAAGTCTTGCATGAGCGCCGGCTGGTATCTGAAAGGCATCGGCGGGCAACGATTCACGCAACAACCGGCTGGTCAGTCCGCGCATCGTGCACACGAAGCCCAGCGAATAGTCGGACACATGCTTCTCCGGGTCGATTCCGGCGGTCCGGCATTGGCTGCCAGCATTGGCATAGTCCTGGGCGGTGCCCTCGCCGAGTCCGACCTTGGCAGCGTAATCCAGTTGCGCGGCCTGCCCGCCCATATCCGCGGCGTGCGCAAAGAATTTGGTCGCCATCGCGGAGTTCCGTTCTACGCACAGACCTTCGTCGAGCATCCGTCCGGCAATGAACACGCTCTGACCGACGTTCAAGTCGATGTCGCGCTTGACCAGCTTGACGGCATCGGCGCATTCGCCGTGCTCAACCGCCAGTGCCACCGGATTCTGGGAGAGCGGCGATTCGGTCGCCATCACTGCGCCATTTGCGCCCAGCGTGATTGCGCCCAGCGCCAGAACCACGTGCTTGCTGGAGTACGTCTGCATGGTGTGTCCTCAGGAAATACTCGCGAATCTGCCCGCAACATGCATGCCTGTCAAGCCGCCGCGAGCAAGCTCCCGTGACTGGGCGCCATCTAGGCACCCTTGTTCTTGTCGTTCCACATCATCGGTTCCCACAGCTCGACCTTGTTTCCCTCTGGATCCATGATCCACGCGAATTTGCCGTTCTCGTGCGACTCCGGTCCGTTGACGACTTCCACACCCGCGGCGCGCAGTTGCGCGAGCATTTCCACGAGGTTATCAACGCGGTAATTGATCATGAAAGTTGATTCGCTCGGACTGAACCACTTGCTGTCCTTCGAAGCGAGATGCCAGACCGTGAGACCCCGGTCCTCGGCCTTGTCATCCGGCCATCTGAGCACAGCGCCGCCAAAGTCTTCCAGCGGCATGCCCAGGTGCTGCTGGTACCACGCAGCCAATGCAGGGCCATCGCCCTTGCTCTTGAGGAAGACGCCGCCAATCCCGGTGATCCTGGCCATCGTTGCCTCCTGGGTGTCGTCTACCGTGTTAGTTGAGCGCCGGCGACTACCGATAGCAGCACAATCGTGCTTGCAACGATCAGGTAGCACATGGGATCTCCGCCGTTTGCAGCGAAACCTGCTTGCTGCGGTTTGCCACCCACTGAGTCGCCTGCTCCTTGAAGCCGAACCTTTCATGAAATAATCGTGATGGCTCGTTAGCGGGGACAATATTGTATTCGCACGTCACAAGCAGGATGTCGTGTTGCCGTGCCCAGGCGAAGAGATCTCTATATAAAAGAGAACCCAAGCCGCGACCTCGCGCAGCGCTTGAGATCACGACACGGTCCACGTACACGAAACTGGGATACCTTCGATTGAACCATGCAAAATTGTCGTTCTCGTAGGCAGCGCCGCTTCTCATCGCCAGAAGGAACCCGGATACCTCACCGTCTATGCACGCAACGCGGTGATAGCACGACATTCCGTCGAGGAAGATTAGTCGCTCCGCATCCAATGGGCTCGTGTGCGCCACATCAGCCAGGTTGAGCGCGAGGATAACTCCATGGTCGCCCTGAACCGCATCTCGAATCGAGACGGTGCTCATGCGGAACCAGTACTCATCGTGTCTTGCCAGGCGGCCATGCGTCGTGCTGTGGGAGTGTGTCCGTGATCTCGAACCAGGCGGCTTTGGAGCCTGCAAAGATGTGTTCAGCGGGCCGCACGCCCGGGTCGGTATCAAGTGATCCCAATGTTATTTCACGCAACAGTCCGCGCGCGGGAACGCCGAGACTGGAACCGCAGATTCGGCAAGAAGCCCAGCCAATACCAGGGGACGTTTCATAAATGTTCAGAAGATCGCCGCCTGACAGCCAGCGAAAGTGCTCGGGGCGAACCTTCGCGTAAGTGGAAAATGCTGCTCCGTGGAATCGCCGGCACATTGAGCAATGACAGTTGTTCACGTCGGTAAGTGGACCATCCACTTCGTAACGCATCGCACCGCAAAGACAACCGCCCTGAATCTTCATCGGGTACCACACCATTGTTTTTCACAGGGCACGCCATCGTGATTGCCGTCCATCTTCACGTCTGGGCAGTTCTGAAGGAAGTAGGTCGCCTCCGCGCAGGAGGTCATCTGGGAGCAATACACTCGACCATCGCACTTGAACGATGTGGCATTGCGGTCAGCGGCGGCGGCAAATAGCGGCGCGAGTTCAGAGGCACTGGTCGTTGCCTCTGGGTGCGGCGAATCCATGCGCTGCCACGCCCATAAGGCCAACGCAACGAAGATGACTGGCAGAATCCTGCGCATGACGGCAGTCAGGAGAGCGGTATTCCCAGCTGCCGCGCCTGGGCGGCAAGATCACCCCCATTGAACGCGTCTGGGTTTGCTCTGACGATCGCTTTGTATTCTTCTTCTATCGACATTCATACCTCCCCAAACGTGGAGACGCGTCAGACATCATTGTAGGCAATATAAAAGACCGCCAGGCCGAGCACCAAACACATCGGCGCAAAGGCGAGCGTGTCGAGGCGGGAAAATCGGGTTCCGCGGATTCGCTTGAAGAAGCCCACCAGGTGAAAATCACCGACGGCTCTGGCGAAGAAGGTGACGCTTAGCCCGAATGCCAGTATTCGAAAGATGCCGTCAAATTCACCGGCCCTGAATATTCCTCCGGCAATGGCCACCACCGTGGCGGCGAACAGCAGTGCTGCGGCCACTGCCAAGGTTTGAGTTCTGGATGGCACAAAGGCTCGCTGACCGTTGATCTCGGGAACCGCAGCAGATTTTCCGGTTCGCCCGCCCAACGCCCAATAGACATGCAACAACCCCAGAGCTGCCACGACCGAAACGACAACTCGCGCGATGACTGTGACCATGATTTCCAGCAACCAGCTTTGGGTAGCCGCAACTCGAAGCTTTCAGACCGACTTCTCGAGGGACTCTCCGAACACGATGCGGTGCCCGTCGGGAGTGACGATCGCAAATTCTCTCATCTTCCACGGCGTGTCCCGCAGCGGGTGCCAGATCTGAACGCCGCGGCCCTTCAACTCGTCAAATAGCCCCTTCGCATCCGTGACGTGAAGGTATGCGAACCACGAATGGTCCTGGTGCTCCGACATCGGCCTGGCATCGGGGCAGTCCCCGAGGCGCAGCCGGCAAGCGCCACGGCGAAGAAATGACCAACCTTCCACCCGCAGATCTTCAACGAAGCCAAGCTTCTCGCAGTAGAAAGCACGCGACCTCTCAAGATCGGTTACCGCCAGAACGAACGTGGCTGCGGTTACTTCGGGCACGGTGGTGTTCCTCGCCTCATGGATGACCGCAACTGGTAGTCACGCGACATTAGGTGCACGCCGTAGTTTTCGCCACTGCAATAGAGGTTCGGCCAACAATAAAGGCACCGCCCAGCAGAGCCACGCGGCAACCTTGAGTTCCTCGGGAGTTTCCGTGCCCACCGCACGATGGAGTCCAGCTCCGTGAAGCAGGTCCACAAACACCCGGAAGAAGACAAAGGCAGAGGCCACAACATAACTTCGAATCATCCACTTCCGGTGCTGGTCAATGTGGCCACGCCGGATTGCCAGGTACCCACAGCCGGTCGTGATCGTCCAGGCGCAGGCCAGACCCAGTAGACCGCCGGCAAAGACCCACTCCGTACCAATCTCCTGCACAATGAGGTAGGAGGCACCGGTAAGGCTTATGCCAACCGCCAGGAGATAGGCTTTGCCCAGCCGCCGATGTATTGCAGGTCGGCGGCGCGTCAGACCGAGCCAAAGCTGAATGGGGCCGATCAGAAGAGCGCTAAGTCCCCCGGCCAGATGCATCCACAGCGCGTATCGCCAGGGCCAAAGGTATTCGTAGTAGGCGGGATCGAACGACAGATACGGGCCGACAAACCGGACTAAATAGAGCAACGCAGCCAAAGCGACCAATGTCAGCATGAGCGCGAGCGGCCACAAGGATGTGCTACGCACGGCGGACGACTGGATCGCTCTGCAAGTTCATGGTGCGGCCCGTTTTTGCAAAGAGAGCGCCAGGGCAACGCATAGGATGAAGAAAATTCCCCAGTTGAGCCAAAAGCCCACATTGCCTGCTGCTCGCTCAACGGGATGAAAGTATGCAACACCCCTGCGCGCAAGAAACTCCAGCACAAAAAACAGCAGCACCAGCGGCACAAGCGCGCGATAGCGAACGAGCACAAGAGCTCCCAAGGCGCTTACAAGTACCTGTGTGACGCCCAAGGCGCCGAAAAGAGCGACGACCGCTTGCGCTCCAGCCAGCGAGTACGCTGTCAACGGGAAACCATCAGCGGCCGACGCCGCTTGATACCCATTAAAGACCGCTGCGCACCCAGTGACAAATTTGAGCACGAGGACGATACCCAGGATCCAAAGCGCTGCACGTGCACCCCGGTATTCGAAGTCGGCGACTGACGGCAGGAGACGCGAGAGCATGTGGTGACCTCCAGTAGGTCTCGACGGGGTAGGCGAGCCTTACGGTCGAATAACGAACCCTGTTGATCTGCAGAACAATATATTCTTATTGACAATCGATAAATCCATTCGGCATTATGCGTCCTGTCAGCCAATCAGCTGAGGGCGATTCATGCAACGAAGTGCGGCAGCGAGCCTTGCAGAAAGCCGTGGACATGAACTCAGAGAATGACTTGACGGTGTGAGGTTGCGCTCGTGACCATGGTTGTCAACATCGACGTAATGCTCGCCAGGCGGAAAATGAGCGTCACCGAACTCTCGGACAGGGTTGGCATCACGATGGCAAATCTTTCCATTTTGAAAAACGGGAAAGCCAAGGCGATCCGATTCTCCACCTTGGAAGCGATTTGCAAGGCATTGGACTGTCAGCCAGGAGACATCCTGGAATACCGTAACGTGTAGACCCGTCGCGCCTGCCGCTCGCGTTGAGCGGCCGGGGCAGGTGAACGCAGCCACACGGGTTCACGGTCCGTTCGAACGCTTAAGTCAGGTCGCCGACAACTGGTTATCGTCACCTCGGTCTCGACTGCAATTCCAGGACGTTGCCCTCAGGGTCAGTGACGTAAACCCATGTGAGTTGCTTTCCCAATGCATTGGTCAACGTGACCACTTCTCCTACAGCCTGCCCTCCCGCAGCAAGCACGGCTTCTCGAGCAGCTGGAACATCGTCAACAACAAACGCGATGTGACCAAACCCTGGGCGATTTACTGCTACTCCCGACCTGTCCTTGAGGATGTTGTAGTTAAAGATTTCGAGCGTCGGGCCCTCCGGGCCGTGCCCAGGCAATCGCAGATGCTCACCGCGCAACTCGGCGCCGTGGATGCCCGTACCACGCTCCAGGTCTGGGCCCTTAAAGTCGCGCTCCGGCGGCACCGGTATGCAGCCAAAGAGCTCCTGGTAGAAGCGGGATAGGGCCTTCCAGTCATCTGCGATGAGATTCGTGTGGCCGTATTTTGCGCCCGCGATCATGGTTGATCCCTCATCCGTTCGGTCGTGGAGTAATCATAGGTGCGGTGCGCATTTGTGACCGTTGATAGTCTTCAATCGACGGCAGCATAGCCTGCCGTCGCTCAAGACTGGCCCGTGACCAATACTTCTCACGATCGTAGTACGCCGTTGCCGCCGGCACGCTATCGGGCAGCACGATCCAAGGCTGCTTTGATTCAGTGAATATGTGTATGTCGGGCGGCAACAGATCCGGATTGTCCAGCGTGCCAACCCTTACAAAAGCCACGACCGGACCCGCCCCGGAATAATGACTCCATAGGGCTACGCGGCAGGATGGGCACCGAGCGATCAATTGCCCACGGCCGCTCTGCGACGGTGTATTAGTCAGTTCTGGCTGTGCTCTGAGAGAGGCAACGCGATCACTCTCGATCATCGCATTGAGAGCAAATGAAGCCCCGCTCTCCTTTTGACACCAGCGGCAATGACAGCAGTGCACGATCAGCGGCGCTGTGTTCATGCGGTAGCGGATCACTCCGCAGTCACACCCACCCTCAACCGGAAACGACATAGCGGATGACCCTCGTGCTATCTCATGCAGCAGTACGGCGTGTCTGTTGCTTCGCAGCTGGCCCACGAAGTATGAGTTTGCCCCTCCCCTTGGATAACATGGGAACACTCGACCGATCAATCGCAGCTGCGATCAGCGCCTCCACGTCTGGATGCGCCAACTGCCTGGCCGATTCCACGCGGACGAAGCGGACCTGTTTTCCCGATCCCAGCAGTAGTCCTTTCGGGTCGGGCAATTGCGGCCCGTTCATGAGGTACAGAGACACACCGTCAGCGCGCAGCGCGATCGACACGGTGGATTCAGTCCCTCGATCCGAAGGCGAATACGCGATGACGACGGAGTGGTTGTACTCGTACGCCAGCTCGTTGGCGGTGGGGAATCGCTTGCGCACAGCAGTCCGGACCGATCGAAAGAGCTTCTGATGCTTCGGATCAAAACTGTTGATGAAGGACCGGACCTGAGCCTCCGCCCAGTATGCGGCGAGGCGCTCGCAGTGCTGCGCGTGGAAACCGTGGCTGAACGCATGGTTAACCACCTCGTCATCTAACACGCGGGCATGCCACGCGCTGGCCAACCTTAACAGCCCTTCGTCGCCGCCCGCCGCTTCGTAGACCGTTTGCATGATTCTCCCTTCGCCTAATGCTGGCGTTGAGCGGCCGGGATTAGACTTCATGTGCATAGACGATGAAGCCAGCGTGCTCGGCGAGCTTGTCGTAGAGGGCACGGCCGGCAGCGTTTGACGCTTTGGTTTGCCAGTAGACACGGCTACTGCCAGCGGCGCGCGCTGACTCGTAGACAGCATTGATGGGCTTCCTGGCAATGCCTACGATACCCTGATCGATCTCCGCCACAACACCGTGCCCGGGTTCCAACGGAGCAAAGAACCGCTCCCAAGTCGCTTCAGTAATGCTCTCAGGGAGCGACTCGGCTCCGTGACGCCCATAATAGTGGTTGTAACCATCCCACTCCTGCTCGGGCCTAACGCTCCGCATGAGCGCCGCGGGCGCTCATGCGTCTACTGGGTACTTGATGTATCACGCGTGCGCTCGTTGCGGTAGTCAGGCGGCACTGACCTGGCCCTGCTGCACCCCAACGCCACTACATTGATCAAGAGCAATGTCGCGGCAGCGGCTTCAGACCATATTGTCACATTCATCATCGCAGAGTGGTGGGCCATTGACGCCCGAGTGTAGTGAAGGAATCCGCCGAAACCGAGACTCGCGTACAGGGCCAAGACACTGAGGCCGATTCCTCGACGATCGCGAACGTATAACACGTAGCCGAGGACACCGAGCGCGGTGAGGCACAACCACGCGACATATACATCGGTGCGCGACAACGAAGCCGGCAGATTCGGATATTGGGTAAGAAACTCGGCGTTGTGTACGAAGTGCAGGAGGGTTGCCGAGGCGTACAAGATCAAGAGCCCGGGTAAGGCCTGAGATGCGCGCCCAGCGGTGCGACCAACGGTCTTGATGGTGCCGCCTAACGCTCGCGTTGAGCGGCCGGCCGCAAGCGCTTCAAGCGCGCGGACGGCCCACAATGCTCTGCTTGCCGGACGCACGCCCGCGATGATAGTGAGCCAGGCCGCTCCAACGCGTAGTTAGCCGTCATTTCGATCTCGACATCGTGTACCCAGAATGGGCTAGCTCGCCTGTGAGTGTTCTTTCGACATCTGCGCCAAAGTGAGTTTGGTGAGCGACAGGCCACTCGCGCAGCTTAACAAGCCAAGCGTCACCGGCAGGATCGAGTGCAAAGGTAACCGAGATCTCGCCAGGTCGACCCGTACCCAAGTTGCCCCACTGACGCCTGAAGCCGAATCCATTAGCGGAATCGACACTCATGGTAAGCATGTCGAATTTCGCCAGAGTGGTCTCGACCTTAGCGGCCAATGGCAGATCTCCCACCTCTACGGGCACGACTCGAAAATCTCGCACCATGACCGGGTCGCACCCAACGAGAGAGCTCAAGGCCAGCACCGCGAATAGGACAGTGCGTGTGCGCTTCATGACGGCCAACGCTCCGCATGAGCGCCGCGGCCACCCACGCTTGAGCTTGGTACTCTATCTTTCACGCGTGCGCTCGATGCGGTAGTTAGACCGACCATGTGCGGATCATGAGCCGAAACGTCACACCACCACAACTCTGTGCCCTGCCGCGATGAGGACGACTCTGAAAGCTAGGCAGCGCCTAGACTGACCTGAATGGCGCGCCAACAACTCGATGAGTAGGCCTCTCCGCGCTGATGCCGCCGAAGTCGTCGGCCTAGCGGTCCGGAGTCACATAGATGTGCGACTAGGCTCGCCATGAGACGGCGCCTAGCAAAAAGGCCACGCCACAACCCAGCCCAACCAGGACGATCACCCAAAATCTCCACGGATCCTGCCGCCGGCTATAAGAGCGTGTTCTGCCAAGTACCTGACCGGCGCTGATGGCATACACAAAGTAGCCCACCAGAGCTAACCCGACCACGATCTCGACAACGCGACGTGAACTCATTGAAGTCAGTCTAACGCTCGCGTTGGTCGGCCGGCCGTAAGCGCTTCAAGCGCGCGGACGGTTCCCCGGGCTGCTCGAACGCGTAGTTTGGCTGCACCTTCACTTCGCTACCTCGACGCGGTCCTTTAGAGCCTGCGCCTCCTGACTCAGATAGTTGCGCGTGAGGGCACCGAATACAACTCCAAGAAACGCGCCCACCAACCCTTTGAATTCAAAGCGCAGCCTGACGCGTGTAGCTCCCTGGCCTGTGCTCTCTATGACATGGTCCGCCACCAGTTCCATTCCGGGCGACTTGGCACGCCACTCAAAACGGCGATCTGTTTCGACTACGCTCACCGCCCAGACCGTAGGTCGCAACTTCGGTTGGGTCACTCGATAGCGGCGCCCAACCTGGAGAGAGGTCTCGCGCAATGGTTCAACGCCACTCACGGTCGGCATCCATTGCGGCCATGCTTCCACAGCCGAGAGCACAGCCCACACCCGCTCCGCGGGCGCGCGAATATCAGTGGTCGCTTCGTAGACCGCCATGCCTTGTGCAGCCTAACGCTCGCGTCGAGCGGCCGGCTGACGCACTATCAAGCACGTGGCCGGCGTAAAAGGTTGCAATGGCCGGACGCGCGCTCGCGAGGATGGTGAGCCGGGCCGCTCCAACGCGTAGTTAGACGGGTTCATGCGACACCAGTGATTCGATCTCATGCCTGATCCTATCCGGGACAGTGACCCAAGTAGTATCTGGCGAGAGCCTAAGGTCAACGCCAAGCTCGGCGCGTGCCGCGGCTACGATTTCAGCAAACCACGAGGCGCTCGAGAGGTCACCCACCTCTTCAGGATAGAAGGTACCGTCCTCGGCGCGCCAACGTACCCCGGTCGCGGAGCGGTAAATGTACTCGAAGCCTTCATCAGAGCCTCGCAGCGGGCGGACCAGTAGCCGGTCCGAACCGTCGAGCTCAATGCTTGCGATGGGAATCGAGCGCATGACGCGTGTCACCCGCCTAACGCCCCGCATGAGCGCCGCACGCGCTCATGCGTCTAGCTTGCACTTTATCGTTCACGCGCGCGCTCGATGCGGTAGTTAGCAGACCTGATTACGCAGCGAGTTTGGACACTCGCAAAGACTTCCGGCGCTTCTCGGCCTGCCACAGGTCGTATTGAACCTGCTGATTGAGCCAACTTTCCGCCGAAGTGTTAAAGGCGATGGATAGCCGCACCGCCATTTCGGGGCTAACCCCAGCCCGACCATTGAGTACAGACGACAAGGTTTTACGACTGACCCCAAGGCCCTTCGCCGCGTCGGTCACCGAGAGCCCCAACGGCTCCAAGCAGAGAGACCGCAAGATTTCACCAGGGTGCGGCGGATTGTGCATTTGCGTGGCCATACTAGTGGTAGTCCTCGTAATCAACCTGAATGGCGTCTTTACCTGAAAAGGCAAAAGTGACTCGCCAATTGCCGCTTATCGTCACGGACCATCGGCCTTTGAGTCGGCCTTTTAACGGATGAAGCCTCAAACCCGGTAGATCCATGTCTTGGGCGGCTACCGCCGCAGCCAGGCGGCCCAGTACCAAGCGGAGCCGTTCGGCATGCTCAGGCCGCATACCAGCCTTGGAACCTGAAAGAAAGAACCGCTCAAGACCACGATGACGGAAACTGGTGATCACACGGGTAGTGTAACGACACAGGTTACGATGTCAAGTCTGCTAACGCTCGCGTTGAGCGCCCGGACGCGCGCCCGCGACGAGAGCAAGCCGGTCCGCTCGAACGTGTAGTTAGAGGGCATATTTCTATCGCTTATATATCGACAGCTCAGCTTCGACGCCAGCCTTGGTCATCAGATCGCAGAGCGTGATCGGGAACCGCCACGAGAGTAGCGGATTGGCTGCCGTCCGGGTGTCCAGAACGCCAAAATCAATCACCGCGTGAAGTCGATGACTTGCCAAGGCTCTTAGGTCCTTCATATGACGCTTGAGGAACCGCCCAACGTCACGCGTTTGTCGTTCGAAATCGTCGCCCTGTGCGTTAGACGCCATGACAAGGAAATAGCTATGGCGCGCCGAGACCGCGGACCGAGGGGACATTGGTTCGCCCTTTAGGTACACGCGATGAGGTTTGATCCGCGTCGCCGTTAGGAAACGCTGAATTGCGCTCTTGGAACCGTCAACGCGTAAGACTGCACCAGGCATATGCCCTCTAACGCTCCGCATGAGCGCCGCGCGCGCTGATGCGTCCGCTTGGCACTTTATCGTTCATGCGTGCGCTCGATGCGGTAGTTAGCCAGCATTCCTTCGGCCCTTCGGAGTCGATTTCTCCAACACTTGCGCCATGCGGGTCTGCCAACCCGGACCACTGGCCTTCCACCCCGCGATGACATCGGGAGGTAGCCGAAGCGACAGGAGCCGCCTCGCATTGAGTAGCTTGGGTCGGCCTCTGCGAACGAGTTTGTTGCCGCGCCGTAGATCAGCCTCCGCCACCCAGCGCTCGGTGATCTCCGGGGCCTCATCAAGGCTCGGTGAGATGCGGACGGAGCCTTTGCGCTTCACGTTCATGACAATGCCTCATGCTGATAATGCGTCTGGCCGAACCCCTGGGTGTCCACACCAACACGACCAATTTGCTATCGAGCCAGCCGGCCGTAATAAACCGCGGTTCGCCATAGTCAAAACGGTCATCGGGTCGAGTCAGGTGCAGGCCAGCAAATACCTCTTTGGCCCTGCGCATGTCCAGGCCCCGCGATTCCAGCGTGTGCAAGCGCTTGGCTGGATCGCAGGTGATGCGCATGGATTAAGTGTAGCTACATTTAATGCGCGCGTCAAATCAACCGCCGCGCTGCATGGAATACTGGCTATCACTCGCGTTGAGCGGCCGGCCGCAAGCGCTTCAAGCGCGCGGACGGCGTAAAAGATTGCGATGGCCGGACGCGCGCCTGCGTTGAGAGTGAGCCGCTCCGCTCGAACGCGTAGTTAGACGCCCGCTCGAGACACGAGCGGAAACTTTTGAGGCTCACGGATGGACTCGACTGCCAAGTCGACATCGAGCTTTGACCAATATAGGTGCCGTGGCGACGGCCATTTCACATCACAGATTTGCTCAATGGTGGCGTCACGAAACCACGGGAATTCCGCGAACGGCACAAACAGCTCCTCGTCACCCAGCAACAGCCAAAAGCCATTGCGAGAGACGTTGGACACTTCAACCGCCGAAGTGTGTTTTCCAAGCGGCGCGGATGACATCTGCATTGGTCTCGACGTAACCCTGGGCAACCTTAAGCTGCTGTTCAGTAAGGCCATAATTCTGCGCCAACGCAACCGTTGGCTCAAGCCAAAACTTCGCCTCCCCGTTGGCGCACTCCACGTGGACGTGCATTCTGGGCTCTTCGCGCGAGAAAAAGTAAAACCGGAACGGCCCGATGCGCAGAACGGTGGGACTCATGGCCTGATTGTACCGCTGATCTGGCCTACGGGCGTCTAACGCCTGAGCTGAGCGGCGGCGCGCAATCGCCGATGGTTGCCTAGCCTCATCACCGTCCGCTCGAACGCGTAGTTAGGCGACGTCATAGCACAATCTCTCTTTGCCCAGCACCTGGGCCGCCCTTGCGAATTACAATCTTTGCACCTTTGCACAATGGATAACCACGAAGGATGGGTTCGATGCCAGCAAAGAGTTGCTCCGCGTCAGGCCCATACATGTAGAGCTTCGTTTCGCCCGGGCCCACCTCGTTACCATCAAACTCACCCAACGCCCTCGCAGCAATCGCGGCGCTGAGTTGGTCTTCCAAGGTAGCGAGATCAAATTTCTCATATACCTCGGAGGGCAATTTAGTACCGCTGAGATAGACCAGAACCGATTGTGAGGCTGCTGGTCGCGCAGCGGTATTAGTAACCTGTCTATTGTCAGGTGGCGCCAATCGCTTGTAACGCTTCTCAGAGATGAGCCACACGCTTACGCCAAAGGCCAAGCCTCCAGTTGCCCACAACGCGGCCAGTCCAGTCAGCAGACCGGGAGTCAGATTCGGAGGTTTGCTGACAACGTAGGTCATGACGAAGAACATCGGCACGCCCCAGGCGATCACGCCCGATACAAGTACGTAGTGCCACATGCCGCGGGCGCGGGCGAGTGCCCAGCGCTTCACAAACGTTTCATCACGTGGAGTCATTTGCGATACCAGCTGTCTAGGGTCGCCTAACGCTCGCGTTGAGCGGACGGCCCCAATGGTTGAGATTGCCGGACGCGCGCCTGCGACCACACGTCCCCGGTCCGCTCGAACGCGTAGTTAGACGACCATGCCCAGTCAATCAGCACTTAGAGGTCTCTCTTTAAGTACTGCACCAGGAAACTTGCCCGCACGCTCAGTGAGCGCACACCAATATGGGCGCCAACTCTCAATCGTGCCGCATGTCTGAACCCAAAACACAAATTCCTGGCTCTTCTTCAAGAAGTCCACGTACACCCCAATTGTGTACTTGCTGTTATGGAGCCCCCAGGTCTTGACACGGTCCGATTCGATGCCCCCGCTGTACGTAAGGTGCGTTTTCACAGGAACAATCTCGCCACTTTCAATGAGCTGCACAAAGGCATCGTGGCTGGATGTTGGAACTTGAACCGAGAGCTCCGATGAGCTGTGCGTTTCCCTTTGGCAGATCAGTGTAGTGGCCAAACCAATACGTGGCAGCGCCAAGACAATCAGCAATGCAATGCCCTTCACGCGCCACCCGAAAGATACGCCGGTGCCTGTCATGGTCGTCTAACGCTCCGCATGAGCGGCGCGCCCACGCGTCTACTTGGCACTTGATGTATCACGCGTCCGCTCGATGCGGTAGTTAGCGGTCACTTTCGTTCACGCCAGTAGCCCGGCAGGCGCCGCCGATGAGCAACCGCAACAATTCGCAGGAGTTCGCCATCGGTGCGATAGATCAAGCCGAACGGGAATCGCTGCAGCGGGAATCGTCGGTGCCGCTCATCGAGGGGTTCGCCAATTCGGGGTGTTGCGCATAGCAGAGTTGTCAGGCGTTTGACCTCGGCGTTTAGATCAATGCCAAGACCCGCGGCCAAGCCTTCGTACATCAGTGCCGCAGCAGAGAGCTCCTCTGCCGCGGCCGGATGAAACTCGGCCTTCATTTCTTGAGGCGGGCGTCGATTTTTCTAAAAACTTCCTCGGCGGGTAGACATTGCGCGACGCCTTCGTCGATCTCGCGGCTGCGGCGTTGAACCTCAGCGGCCCATGCGGCATCAACACCTGGGTCGGTCGGACCGTCGAGCTCTTCAAGTAGCACACGCAACAGCTGAGCCTTGTCCGATGCGCTAAGTGCCCGGATTTCCTGTTGAATTATGGAAACTGCGCGTGCCATGAGAATCAACGTACCAGCGCTAGGACCTCAACGCAACCACGGTCGTTTCGTGACCGCTAACGCTCCGCATGAGCGCCGCGCGCGCCCACGCCAGAGCTTGGCACTTTATCGTTCACGCGTGCGCTCGATGCGGTAGTTAGGTGGCCGCTTGCGGCTATGTCGGTTCTGACATATACTGTTTCAGTGAGCCCGAGAGATAAACCGCTGGCCTGGTTACACGGGGCTGTTAAGACGCCTCCGTTTTCACAAGTCGCCCGGCTTGAAACTGGGTTCTTGTTACGCCGCCTGCAACGGGGCGAGACGCTGGCTTTGCCCCATGCCCGGTCAATGCCAGGCATTGGCGCCCGATGCCATGAGTTGCGGGTAAACGACCAGACGAACAATTGGCGCTTGATATACCGCATTGATGCCGACGCGATTGTGATCCTTGAGGTTTTTGCCAAGAAGACCGCGCAAACGCCAAAGTCTGTTATTGCAACATGCCGACAACGACTAAAGGAGTATGACCGTGCGGGAAAGTAAGAGAAAGAAGCTGGTCGCGAAGGGCTGGAAGGTCGGCAGTGCCAAGGACTTTCTGGGCCTGAGCCCGAGCGAAGAGGCCTATATCGATATTCGACTGAGGCTCGCCGATGGGTTGAAGGTGCGGCGCAATTCCCGCGGCGTGACGCAAACACAGCTGGCCCAGACCCTTCGGTCAAGTCAGTCCCGAGTGGCCAAGATGGAAGCTGGCGACCCGACCGTTTCGTTGGACTTGCTGGTGAAGTCGCTTCTGGCACTGGGGACCTCAAGTCGAGAGTTGGCGGCAATTATCGCGCGACGCCAACAGGCCACCTAACGCTCGCGTTGAGCGGNNCCGCTCGAACGCGTAGTTAGGCGACCTCATGCAATTGCCTTAGCGATCTTTTGGATCTCCACTTCCTGCGCAATTTCAGAATAGTCAGCCGACGTACCGATTGACATGAAGCGTTGCATCTCTACTACAGCTTCAGTGCGTTTGTTAAGCTCCCACAAGCAATGAAATAGACCCAAGGAGGCCAATTCAGTCCTGGGGCAGACGTCTACCCCGCGCCGAAAGTAGATTTCCGCCTCGGCAAGGTTGCCACTTGCCTTTAATGCGTTTGCGTACACGGCAGCCAACATACCCAAATCTGGGCGATCCTGGGCGAGCGATCGAAGCCCTTCTAGAGCGGCCGAGAATTCGCCCTCCTTCAACTGTGCGTGTAATTTGCGCCAGCGCTCTCGCTCCTCAGGGGTCAAATTGGACTTAGGCATTCAAGGTCGCCTAACGCTCGCGTTGAGCGGCGGCGCGCAAAACACCCGAAGTTGGCGCTTGATCTCTCACCGTCTGCTCGAACGCGTAGTTAGGCGGCATCATACGTAATGCGAGTTGCAGTCTTAGGCCTTGCCGTAAGACTGCCTCTCAATGCATGAGTTACGGGTCGCACGTATGTGCGTCCTCCCGCGTTCGATGCCAGATCCAGAAACACGTTGTAGCCACAGCCATGATCACTACGTAGGCCCAGATTCCGGTCCACGAAGCCGTGGCCTCGTACCCGCTGTCGATCTCGGGACGCCATACTCCCGCTTCCGGCCTATTGCCGCGCATCCAATCACCGAAATTCCATGCGGCGTGAATACCGATGGGGATCGCGAGTCCGCGAGTGGCAATGGACGCCATACCGAATAGGAGGGATCCCATACCCGCTCCCCACAAGGCCTGTGCGAGCGACCACCCACCGGCCATGTGTTCAAGAGCGAAGACAACCGCTATTGTTGCCTGCGCACCCCAGACTCCAAGTAGTACCTGCAGCCGTCGGAGCGGGTAGCCGTGAAATGCCAGTTCCTCCCTTACCGAAAGGAACAGGTAACCGATACAAATAAGACCCGCCTGATAGGCCGTTGGCCCTACCGTTCGTACCCAATGAGTATGCCCAGCAACGCCAACCAAGAAGGAATGCAACGCGACCAGGAAAAGCCCGCAAGCTAAGCCAACGGCAAGGAGTACCAGGCTGTTGCGGTTTGGCATGGCACCGACATCGCGAAGTTTCAAGCTGTCCCAGCGTACAAACAGCACTGTTAGTGCGACGCATCCAAGACTCGAAATAGAGCCTATTGTCAAAGCCTGCACTGAACTCCGCTGTCCAATTGCCAACGAGGCCGTAATGGCCAAGAGTAAAGCGCAGCAAATTAGGAAGAGCAGAACGCGGCCCAATGAGCGCCACGGTATGACGATAGCAGCCATAGCGCCTGGCATTGGGGATGCCGCCTAACGCTCGCGTTGAGCCGCCGGCTGCAAGCGCCTCAAGCGCGCGGACGGCGCACGAAGAATGGCCAGCCGGACGCGCGCCAGCGTGGACGGCAGCCCGGTCCGCTCGAACGCGTAGTTAGGCCACACCGACGCGCCCAAGCCTGAGCCCAAGATCTGCCCAAAGCACAAAGAGCAGAATCGTGCTCGATGCATAGACCAAGAAGCGATGGGTGATATTGTTGTAGGTACAGTGTATTGCACTATGAGCCGCCCGAAGCAGAACATACACCCAACTGCCCACAGCAAGAAAAACCGAGTCCGCACCCGAAACCGCAATGGCCAGGCATAGAACGTAAAAGAGTACAGGAACCTCAAATAGGTTCTTGAAGTTGTCGGCCGCGCCGGTTTGTTGAAGTGCCTCTGCTGCTTGGCGTGAAGTAGCGAGAGACTGCGGCGCTATGTGACGAGTGCGCATCTCCCTAAAGCGAACCACGTACAGGCGGACCCATACAATAGCTGTTACCCCAACGAGTGCGGCAGCAGGTAAAAGAGGGTCCGAAGCGTCCATGTGCAGCACTCTCCGTGTGGCCTAACGCTCCGCATGAGCGACGCGCGCACTTACGTTTGAGCTTGGCACTTTATCGTTCACGCGTTCGCTCGATGTGGTAGTTAGCGGGCAGCCTCGGT
>PMNQ01000069.1 GCA_003162555.1 Gammaproteobacteria bacterium
GAGGCGCTCGCCGCGCTGTATCCGGCTGCGCGCGTGCAGATCGTCGGCCGCACGAGCGCATCGGCGGCAGCATTCTGTGCCCGGCACGCGGCGGCATTCCCGACCCTGGCGCTCGCGCCGGCAGCCGCAGAGACAGTGCCCGACGACGTCGATCTGGTGCTGACCTGCACGACCAGCCCTGAGCCTGTGTATCGAGCGGGTGCACGCCGTGGGCGGTTGCTCATCGCCGTCGGTGCCTACACGCCCGTCAGCGCGGAGATCGATGCCGCGACAGTCAAGGGCAGCGCACTTTATATAGACGACATGGCGAATGCGCGGCACGAGGCCGGCGATCTGATCCGCGCCGGAGTCGACTGGGCGCAGGTGCGCACCATCGCCATGGCCATTGGCGAAACCACTGGCGCGGGCGCCGCTGAACGCGCCGACCGTGGCCGCAGTGCCATACTCTTCAAGACTGTGGGCAGCGCCGCCTGGGATCTGGCGGCGGCCCGGGTTGCCCTCGCAACAAGTGCCGTAACAAATCTGTCATGAGGCGCCGCTAACGTGACGCCGCCGAACGGCCGTTCATCAATATGACAACCAAGCACATTCTGATTGTCGAAGACGAGCGGCCCATCCGCGAGATGATTGCTTTCGGGTTGAAGCGGGCCGGGTTCGAGGTGCGCGAGGCCGAAGACAGCCGCGCCGCCCGTTCCGCGCTGGCAGACCGCCGTCCGGACCTCATGCTGGTCGACTGGATGCTGCCGGACACCAGCGGCCTGGAACTGACGCGCTCGCTGAAGCGCGAGCGCGAGACGCGCGACCTGCCGATCATCATGCTGACGGCGCGTGCTGCCGAGGCCGACAAGGTGGCCGGCCTTGACGGCGGCGCCGACGATTACCTGACCAAGCCCTTCTCGCCGCGCGAACTGTTGGCGCGCGTGAATGCGCTGCTGCGCCGCGCCTCGGGCCAGGAAGAGGGCGAGGAATTGGCGCGCGGCGCGCTGGTGCTGGACCGGGCCGGGCATCGCGTAAACTCCTCCGGACGGCCGGTGGTCATGGGCCCGACGGAATACCGCCTGCTCGAATTTTTCATGTTGCACCCCGATCGCGTATACAGTCGCGAACAGCTCCTGGATCGTGTCTGGGGAGGCAATGTCTATGTGGAAGAGCGCACCATCGATGTGCACATCCGCCGGCTCCGCAAGGCGCTCGAAGATTTCGACTGCGATCAATACATTCAAACGGTACGCGGCGCCGGCTACCGCTTCTCGGTGCGCGTAGACGCTTGAGGTTGAGCACTAAAGCGGGCCTGGGCTTCTCCGGCTGGTGGGGCCTGGCGGCCCAGGTCGCATTCGCGCTTGGGGGCGCGATAGTCGTCGGGCTGTTCTTCGGCCAGGTCGGCCATGCGGTGGCCGTGGTGTTGGCGCTCCTGTTGCTCCGTCAGCTCTACCTGCTGCAGCGCGTATTGCTATGGCTGCGCGCTGACCGCGTCGACCTGGCGCCCGATGCCGGCGGCGTCTGGGGCGACGTGATTGGCTTGATCGGGCGATTGTTCCGCCGCAAGCAGTACCACAAGCGGCGCATGCGCCAGTTGCTGCGCGAGCTGCGCCATTCCACCGCCGCGATCCCCGATGGCGTGGTGATGCTCAATCCCGCGGCCGAGATCCTCTGGTTCAACCGCTCCGCCGGCGAGCTGTTGAAGCTGCGCAGTCGCGGCGACGTCGGCCTGCGCATCGACAACCTGGTGCGCCGCCCCGAGTTCGTGAACTACCTGCGCANNTATGGCGCCGGACAGTTGCTGCTGCTGGTGCGCGATGTGACCCGGCAGGCGCAGCTCGAGGCCATGCGCAAGGACTTCGTTGCCAACGCTTCGCACGAACTGCGCTCGCCGCTGACCGTGATATCGGGTTATCTCGAGACGCTGTCCCAGGACGACGCGCTCGATCGCACCCTGGCCGGACCCATCCATGAAATGCGCCGCCAGGCGCTGCGCATGACGGCCATCGTGCAGGACCTGCTCGAGCTCTCGCGCCTGGAGGCCGAGGGCGGCGCTCCGGCCGGCGAACCCATTGACGTCGGTGCGCTCATGGAGCGGTTGCGGGCCGACCTGCTGGCGCGCAGCAAATCGGACCTGGATGTACGCATCGAGGTGCTGGCCACCGAGCAGCTGGTTGGCATGGAACCGCAGGTTCATTCCGCGTTTGCGAATCTCCTCGAAAACGCGGCCAAGTACACGCCTGCCGGCGGGGTCATCACCATGCGCTGGGTCTGCGATGAGCAGGGCGGCCAATTTTCCGTGACTGACACCGGCATCGGCATTGCGCCCGAACACATCCCGCGCCTCACCGAGCGTTTTTACCGCGTCGATGCGGGCCGGAGCCGCGCCAGCGGTGGCTCGGGACTGGGCCTCGCCATCGTCAAGCATGTGCTGCAGCGGCACGGCGCCAGCCTGAAGATCGAAAGCGAGGAGGGGCGCGGCAGCACTTTCACCTGCCAGTTCCCGCCCGAGCGCCTGCACTCACCTGCGCGGAGCCAGCATGACAGTCATTAGGACCGTGTACCGGAGCGCATTTTTTGTTTGCGTAGTGGGATATAGTTAGGCTCAACTGCAATCAGGAATCGGGCTCATGGAAGCTGCTGATCTCTCCCATCACACGTCACGTCGTTTCAACGAAGACCTTGAGCGCGTGCGCGCCAAGGTGCTGGCCATGGGCGGGTTCGTCGAGGAACAGCTCAGCCACGCGCTGACCGCGCTGGTGCAGGGCGACAGTGCGCTGGGTCAGTCCGTGGCCAGCCAGGACTACAAGGTCAACGGCATGGAAGTGTCGATNNATCAAGACCATCACCGACCTGGAGCGCATCGGCGACGAGTGCGAGCGCATCGGCACCATCGCCTCGCGCCTGGCGACTGTCGAGCGTCCGGCCGATCGCTATCGCGAGGTCAAGCACCTTGGCCGCACCGTGCAGTTGATGGTCCACAACATGCTCGACGCCTGCGCGCGCCTCGATGCCAACCTGGCGCTCGAGACCGCGCGCAATGACCGCATCGTCGATGAGGAATACGAATCGATCCAGCGCCAGTGCATCACCTTCATGATGGAGGATCCGCGCACCATCCGCCGTGCGCTGGATGTCATGTGGGTGGTGCGTTCGCTCGAGCGCATCGGTGATCATGCCAAGAACATCTGCGAGTACATCATCTACATGGTGCACGGCAAGGATATCCGCCACACCTCGCTCGAGCGCGTGGCCGAGGAGCTGAAGGGCGAAGCGGCGCGCGCGTGAGCGGCGGCTGGTTGCGTTTCGGCTCGCCGCGCTGGCTGAACCTGGCCGGTTTCCTCAGCTGCGTGGGCCTGCTGGCCTACGCCATTTACGTGCAGGGCGTGCTCGGCGTCGATCCCTGTCCGCTGTGCATTTTCCAGCGCATTGGCGTGGCCGCGATGGGCGTGGTCTTTCTGGCTGCCGCGCTGCACGCGCCGAAGGCTTGGGGCGCGCGTGTCTACGGCCTGCTGCTGGCGCTGGCCGCCCTCGTCACCATGGCGATTGCCGCGCGCCACGTGTGGATCCAGCATCTGCCCGAAGACCAGGTGCCTTCCTGCGGCGCGGGCCTGGGATTCCTGCTGCAGGAATTTCCGGTGGCGGAGGTGATCCGCAAGGTGCTCACCGGCTCTGGCGAATGCCATGCGGTGAACTGGAGTTTCCTGACGCTGGCGATGCCGACCTGGGTGCTGATTGCGGCGGGCGCGCTCGGCGCACTCGGCGTGTATGCCAACTTCCTGACCAACCTCGTGGCGCGGCGCCGTTGAGGCATTGAACCCGCGAGCTTGCTACCTTGGCGCACGCTCGCGGGCCACACACCAGGNNGCCAGATTGGTCAGATCGTAGGTCGCGTACGCCACAAAGCCGAACAGCGCCCCGGCCGCAATGGTTCTGCGCCATCCCGCTGATGCCGAGTTGGGCAGCACCGCGAACACAGTCAGGCCAATGGCGTATACCGCGTAGAACAGCGCGCCCGCCAGGAAATTCGGTTGCTCCGCCATCAGGTGGCCGATGCCCTGCTGGTAGAGCGGCTTGGCGACGGTACCGAGCCAGACCAGGTCGAGTAGCACCATCAGCATGACGATAGCGATACACGTGACGACGTACTTGATCATGGAATGCCCCTAGCCCAGCAGGTTCTTCAGCGTCTGCACGTACATCGCGTGCAGCGCGTCGATGTCGGCGATGCGCACGCTTTCGTTGACCTTGTGGATGCTCGCGTTCGGCACGCCCAGCTCGACCACTTCGGCGCCCATCACGGCGATGAAGCGCCCATCGGAGGTGCCGCCGCCCGTGGAGAGTTGCGGCGTGCGCCCCGACACCTTTTGGACTGCGGCACTGAGCTCGGCCACCAGCTTCCCCGGGCGCGTATAGAACGGTTCGCCGGAGTGGAACCAGTCGAGCGTGTAGCGTACGCGGTGGCGCTGCAGCACTTCCTCGACGCTGCGCTGCAGTGCTTCGACCGTCTGCACCGGCGCATAGCGCAGATTGAAGCGCGCCTTCAGTTCGCCCGGAATCACATTGGGCGCCCCAGTGCCGGCGTTGAGATTCGAGACCTGGAATGAAGTGGGCTGGAAGTGCTCATTGCCCTGATCCCAGTCGCGGGCTACGAGTTCGGCCAGCGCCGGCGCAAACGCATGCACCGGATTTTCAGCGCGCTGCGGGTAGGCGATGTGTCCTTGCACGCCATGCACGGTGAGNNCTGTTCGCTCGAGGGTTCGCCGACCACGCACCAATCGATCTTCTGCCCGCGCGCCTGCAGCGCCTCGACCACTCGCTTCGTGCCGTCGACGGACGGACCTTCCTCGTCGCTGGTGATCAGGAAGGCGATCGAACCGCGCTGCCCGCCACCATTCGCGATGTAGGTTTCAGTGGCCGTGACCATGGCGGCGAGCCCGCTTTTCATGTCGGCCGCACCACGCCCGTACAGGAGGCCGTCGCGAATTTCCGGCTTGAACGGGTCTGCCTGCCAGTCTTCGAGCGGGCCGGTGGGCACAACGTCCGTGTGGCCGGCAAAACACAACACGGGCGCGGCCTTGCCGCGCAGCGCCCAGAGGTTATCCACCTCGCCGAAGCGCAGCCGCTCAACGCTGAAGCCGAGTCGCTCCAGGCGGGCTGCAATCAGCTCCTGACAACCGCCATCGACGGGCGTTATCGACCTTCGGGAAATCAGTTCCTGCGTCAGGGAAATCGTCGCGGACGTCGTCAAGTCGTGTCTCCGGCTGCACGGGCGCGCCCGGCTTTATGTGGCGAAAAACCTTTCACAGCAACAGCTTGGCGCTGTAACTAAATCGCAATACTCACGTGACACAACTGTGTGACACATAACTGTCATACAGCGTCCGTATAACGCCAACCCAGTTCTACTGCCTTTAGGAAAGGTGAAGCGCTCATGAACAAGAACCTGATTGCCGGTTGCGTCGCCCTGATCATTGCCGCGACCACGACCGCTCCCGCGATGGCTGATTCGGCCTCCGATCTGGCTGCCGCGCAGGCGCAGATCGATACGCTCAAACAACAACTCGAGCGGCTCGAAGCCACGGTTGACTATCTTAAGGCCAATGCCCAGGCGCAGCGCAAGGAGACCGCGGTCACCGACGCTGATGTCGCCAAGCTCAAGGATACGACCTCCAAGTACACCTGGAACGGCGATTTCCGTTACCGCCGCGAACTCATCGACACCGCCAATGACAATCTCTCACCGGACCACACGCGCCAGCGCGACCGCATACGCGTGCGCTTCGGTGTGCTGGCCAAGGTCAACGACAAGATCACCGCCAAGCTGCAGCTGATCACGACCAACGTCGGCAATGACAATGCGCGTTCCGGCAACCAGACGCTCGGCACCAGCTGGGACAAGAAGCCGCTGTCCATCGACCAGGCTTTCGTCGAATGGAAGCCAAATCCGATGGTTAACGTGCAGCTCGGCAAGACGCCGATTCCATGGGCGACGACGGTGAGCTATTTCTGGGACAAGGACCTGACTCCCGAGGGCGCAGCGTTCCGCTTCACGCGCGGCCCGTTCTTCGCCGGTGCGTACTACGACTGGCTGAACGAGCGCA
>PMNQ01000165.1:0-5368 GCA_003162555.1 Gammaproteobacteria bacterium
CGCGAAGTGGCCCTTCAGGTGCACGTTGATCACGGAGTCGAACGTGGCTTCGTCCATCTTGAAGCTCATCGCGTCGCGGATGATGCCGGCGTTGTTGACCACGCCATCCAGGCGGCCGAAATCACGCACGATCTGATCAAAGGTGGCGATGACTTGCGCTTCGTCGGTCACGTTGGCGCCATAGGCGCGCGCCTCGGTGCCGTGTGCCTTGCAGCCCGCGAGCGCCGCGGATGCGTCAGCGTCGGGCACGTCGATCAGCGCGAGGTTGGCGCCCGCCGCCGCAAATCCTTCCGCTATCGAGCGGCCGATGCCGCGCGCGGCACCGGTAACGGCAACGGTCTTGCCCTTGAGATCCATGCGAATCCTTTGCTATTTCGGGGATTGATCGTCTGGCGGCGGCGGCTCATCGGCTGGAGCGGCCTCGCCGGGTGCGTTGGGCGCGCCCGCGTGCGGATTGAGCGCCGCCAGCATCTGCGCCTGCATGCGGCTCCACATTTCCATGTTCTGGCGCGTCAGCTCTGCGAGCGGCGCCAGCGGCGCTTCCATCGCCTTGGCCATCTGCGCCTGCACCGAGCGCTGCTGCTGCATGACGGTGCCCAGGCTCTGCTCGAGGTAGCGCGAGAGCATGTCCTGCACCGGATTGCCGTAGAAACGGATGATGCCTTCGAGCAGCTGCACGCTCAAAACGGGCGAGCCGAACTGCTCCTGCTCGGCGATAATCTGCAGCAGCACGGCCCGCGTCAGGTCTTCGCCGGAACGGTCGTCGACCACCTGGACGCGCTCGCCGCTGGCGATCAGGCGGCGGATATCCTCCAGCGTGACGTGGCGGCTGGCGGTCGCGTCATACAGGCGACGGTTGGCGTACTTGCGGATGACTCGGGGCGGGATCACGGCGGTTTCCGGTGGGTACCCTATATAAAGGGGGAGGTGCGCAGATGCGCGCGCATGCTAACCCAGGCCCTATGCGTTGCACAATTATGCGCCGCACAGAAGCGAGCGGCCGCGCCACGGCCTGGATAAAAGATTTATATTTCATGATGTTGGGAGGATGATGCGCATGCCCTCACTGGCCAGGAATCCGAAGTCTTCCATAATGCAGCGCACACCAGCGGACGGTGCAACCGGATGAATCAGCGTGCGCGGCAATGCGCGGGCACGGTGTTCATGGTGCGGCCGGCGGGGTTCGGCTTCAACGAGGAGACCGCTGCCAGCAATCCGCTGCAACGTTCCGGAGCGGCTGACCCCTCGGCGGCACGCGTAGCGCTTGATGAGTTCACCGGGCTCGCGCAGGCGCTCCAGTCCGAAGGCATCCGGGCGGTCATCGGCGCCGATACGGCGCAACCGACGAAACCCGATGCCGTGTTTCCGAACAACTGGGTGAGCTTTCACGCCGACGGCACCGTGGTGCTCTATCCGATGCTGGCGCCAAATCGGCGGCTCGAACGCCGCGCCGAGCTGGTTGAGCAGGTGTGCAAGTCCTGCGGGTTCCAGCCCCGCCGGCAACTGGACCTGACGGCGCACGAACAGGCCGGACGTTTTCTCGAGGGCACCGGGAGCATGGTGCTCGATCACGTCGCGCGCGTGGCTTACGCCTGCCGATCGCCGCGCACCGACGAATCACTGGTGCGGGAATGGTCTTCAGCGATGGAGTTTGAAGCAGTGGTGTTCGACGCGCTCGATGAGCGCGCTCAGCCCTACTACCACACCAACGTGATGATGTGGATCGGCTCACGCAGCGCGATGGTATGCAGCGAATCGATCGCACCGCAAGATCGCGAGCGCGTGCTGGCGAAACTGCGCGAGCGCGAGCGCGAACTCATCGAGATCGATCGCGTGGCGGTGCAGGCATTCGCGGGCAACATGCTCGAGCTCGCCACCTGGGACGAAGCGCTGGGCGATGCCTCGGTGCTGGTCATGTCAGCAACCGCACGCGCAGCGCTGGCCGGGCCGGTGATCGATCGGCTGCGCGGTTGTGTCGATACGATCCTGGCAGTGCCGGTGCCGACGATCGAGCGCGTCGGCGGCGGCAGCGTGCGCTGCATGCTGGCTGAGGTCCCGGACATGCCCTCATGAGCGCGACATTGGTGCAGCGGGTGTTCGGCGCGCTCGCCGACGGCGACGTGCATTCTGGCGAGCAGCTCGCCGCCGAGCAGCACGTCACCCGCACGGCGATCTGGAAAGCGGTCGGCGCGCTGCAGGAACTGGGCGTCAGCATCGAGGCCACGCCCAACCTCGGTTACCGGATGGCCAGCCCCGTCACGCCGCTCGCCGCAGAACGAATCAGCGCGGCGCTGCCGCCGGAGTTGCGCGCGCGCCTCCGCCGCGGCGAAGTGGCCTGGTCGCTTGCCTCGACCAATAGTGCGCTGCTGGCGCCGGCTGCGCCGCGCGAAACCGGCGCACCGCACGAGGCGGGCGTGCTGCTGCCGGGTCAGTTTGATTTTCTCGCGGCCGAATACCAGAGCGCTGGGCGCGGACGCAGTTCCCGCCAGTGGTTCGCACCGCCCGGCGGCGCGCTGTGCCTGTCGCTCGCCTGGAGTTTCGCTGCGCTTCCGAAGGGCGCCGCTGCGCTGAGCCTGGCCGTGGGCGTGTGCGCGCTGCGCGCGCTCTCGAGCATCGCGCCGCTCGATGTGCGGCTGAAATGGCCCAATGACCTGCTGGTCGGCGAGCGCAAGCTCGGTGGCATTCTCATCGAGTTGCGTGCGGAGGGCGGGGGGCCTGCCTACGTCGTGATCGGCATCGGCATCAACTGCGCGCTCGGCGAGAGCGTGTCGGGCCAGGTTCGCGCAACAGGCGCCGAGCCGGTGGACCTGGCGACGCTCGGCGTTGCGCACTGCGACCGAAATCAGCTGGCGGCGGAGCTGCTCGCACAGATCGTGCGCGGGGTGCTGGACTTCGAGCGCGCCGGGCTGCAGCCCTTTGCCGCCGACTGGGCCGCCGCCGATGCGCTCGCCGGCCGCGTGGTAACAGTGGCACTGCCAGACGGCCAGTTCGTCGGGCACGCGCGCGGCATCGATGCGGACGGCGCGTTGTGCGTGCACGGCAACGGCGCGCTGCGCCGCTTCAATAGCGGCGAAGTCAGCGTGAGGGCGAACGCTTGAATCAACTGCTGATCGACGCGGGCAACACCCGCCTCAAATGGGCCACGCTGCGCGGTGCGCGCCTTGGGCGCACACATGCGCTCGACTGGAACGCGCGCAGCATGGATCGCACCGCGCGTGCCGTGCTGGCTACGCGCGCGGAGCGCGTGCTGGTATGCAGCGTTGCCGGCGCCGCTTTCGAGCGCGCGTTGCGGCGTGCGGCGCGCGCTGCCGGCAAACCCAGGCCCCAGTTCGTGCGCAGCACGCGCCGCGCGGCCGGCGTGCGCAACGGATACCTCGAGACCTGGCGGCTCGGCGCCGACCGTTGGGTCGCGATGCTCGGCGCGCGTGCGTTGCATCCCGGCCGGGCGCTGTGCGTCGTCGATGTGGGCACGGCGCTGACGCTCGACCTGCTGGACGCGCAGGGTCGGCACCGGGGCGGACTGCTGGTGCCCGGCCCGACGCTGATGGTGGACTCGCTCCTGAACGACACGGCCGGCATCCGCGTGCGCGCAGGTGGCAACCTACGCAGCGCGCGCCGCCCGGGCGCGCTGTTCGGGCGCAGCACGCGCGCAGGCCTGCTCGCCGGCAGCGCCATGGCCTGCGCGGCGTTGATCGAGCGCGCGCTGCGCGAGGCCCGGCGCGAGCTTAAGGGTCGGCCGCTGCTGCTGTTGTCCGGTGGTGGCGCAGCGCAGGTGGCGCAGCGCCTGTCCGTGGCATACCGCCGCGTCGACGGCCTGGTGCTGCACGGACTGGCACTGCTCGCCCGGCTCGAATCCCGTTAGACTTGCCATCGTGCGCGCGCTGTTACTCACACTGGCCCTGGCAAACCTGCTGTTCTTCGGCTGGTCATACTGGATCGACAAGCCCGCCGCGGGACGTGGCCCGATCGCGGGCGTCGCGCCGCTCCGGCTCGTGACAGTGTCGGGTGCGCCTGCACCTGCGGCGGGCGGATCGGCAGCAGCCGGTGCCACACCTGCCCCAGGCGCAGCGCGCTGCGCCAGCATCGGGCCGCTGGCGGATGAGGTCGTCGCCTCGGTCGTGGGCACCGCGCTGCGGGCGCGCAACTACACGCCGCGCCAACGCACCGTCCAATCCGACCTGACCGACGGCTACTGGGTCTACATCGACAACCTGCGCGATGCCAACGCACGCGAGCAGGCGCTCAGGCGTCTGGCGCGCGCCGGTGTGCGCGACGCCGCGCCGCTGGTGAATAGTGGGCAGGTCTCGGTCGGTTTGTTCAGCGCGCAGGCCGGCGCCAATCTGCGCGCCGCCGCGGTGCGCGCCGCCGGCCTCGAACCTGTGATCGAAGCACGCACGCATCCGGCCAGGGAAATCTGGTTCGACGTCGATCTGGCGACCGACACGCCGCCTCCATCCGTGAACGCGCTGGTGCAGGGACTCAACCTACCCACGCCTCCCGCCTGGGGCGCGTGCGCAGCGGGCGCGGGCTCAGGGTCGCAAGCAGCGGCGCCGCCGGTGTCCGGATCGCGCGCTCAGTGATCAACAGGTGGCGGTGACGCAGGAGCGGCCGCAGGTTTCTCCGCTGGAATTGGTCCCGTGCCACCCTGGTTTGCAGCGAACGCCGCGCTCGACAGAATGATTCGCATCAGGGTCCCCCGTTGATGTTGCTCAGGTAGTGTAGCAACGGGCCTCGCTTGCAGCCTATCAACCGGGTGCCCAGAATGCGGCTGGTAGACCATCTGCCAGATTTTCGCAAGACCATTGGATTCAGTGCCTCGCCGCAGTAGCTCAGTTGGTAGAGCACCTGATTTGTAATCAGGGGGTCGCAGGTTCGAGTCCTGCNNTTCGAGACTCTCCTGCGGCACCAGACGATGAGCGGCGCGTTGCGGCGGATGAGCGGCGCGCATGCCGACAAACGGCGGCAACGAGCCGACGAGCAGCCTGCCGAATGAATTCCACGTGGCTCTAATATGGTGTTGCAGGAGCATCCCATGTCAGATGCCAAACGTGATCAAAACGCATTCCAGCGCATGGCGGCGGCGAGCCAGGCCGCGGCACGCAGCGCTCCATATTCAGTGCCGCACCCGACAGTAAAACTGCAGACGCTGAAACTCGAATTGCTCGAGCTCGAGCCGCCGTGGGGCCGCGCGCGCGCCGAGGGGCGCGNNGCGTTGAAACCGCAGTGATGTGACCGCATCGGCAGTTGCCAGAGCGCTTCCCGGGGCATGGTGCGTAAAGGTACGCATGGCCTTCGGGCAGGAGCTGGCTTTGCCAGTCACGCTTTCAACTTTCGGGCGGCTCATCAAGACCGTTGTGCCGCGCACCGA
>PMNQ01000165.1:5387-15366 GCA_003162555.1 Gammaproteobacteria bacterium
CGCCAGGGTCTCGCGCAGTGGGTGTCGGGCAGCGCGGTTCCCGATGATATGCACCTGTTGGTCGCCGATCTGCTGGCGAGCGCCGACGAAGGCGGCTCGTCCTACGCTTTGCGCTGCGCGCTCAATGCTGCGNNTAGCTGGTGCTCGAGCCATTGCCGATCCGGTCGAGCGGGCGCTGGCGAAGTTGGCAGCCCGTGTTCGCTGCGACGCGGCGGTCGTATGCGTGCCGCGCCATGATTTCTTCCATTGCCATTCGGCGGCGAGTTCGCGGTTGCACAAGATCGCGACGCTCCGCCGCATCGCGACCGGCGAGCTCGCGTGGCGCGCCGAAAGCGTCGGCGATACGCTGTGCGTCAACAAAGCCCGCCTGCATCCGAAGGAAGACGCGTTCCGATTCATCAGCGTGCCGCTCCGTCGTGGCGCAACAGTGTTCGGCGTGCTGGTCGTGTTCACGCACGGATCGCGCCCGGGCTACGAGGCCGTGGATCGGCGTGGAGTGGCGGAAGGTGCCGTGCGCCTGGCGAAACTGCTTGATCCGGACGGCGCCGGGGCGGCTTATTTCAACAGCCGTCGATTGATCAATCGCACCGAGAGCGCAACACCGCAGGTCGCGTAAAGCGCGAGCACCAGCAGATCGAGCCACGGGTGCGCCATCGGCATGCCCAGCGTGAGACCGCGCGCCAGATCGGCGCCATGCGTCAGCGGCAGCACCGCGCCGACAACCTGGATTACGGGCGGGAGTGCGGAGCGCGGGTAAAACACGCCTGACAAAAACATCATCGGCGTGATCACCAGCGTGAAATAAAAGATGAAGAACTCATAGGACTTCGCCAGCGCAGTCATGATCAGACCGAGGCCGGAGAAGGCCAGCCCGATCAGCAGCACCACCGGCAGCACCGTCAGCGGCCGGAAGCCGTGCACCAGCCCGAGCAGGTACATCGCTATCAGCATGGCGGTGCCCGAGAGCGTGGCCTTGAGCGCCGCCCAGATCCATTCGCCGATAACGACATCGGCCGCGGTCATCGGCGCGTGCATGATGCCTTCCCAGGTGCGCTGCACCTTGAGCCGCGAGAACGCCGAGTAAAGTGCTTCGAAGGTGGCGCTGTTCATGGCGCTGTAGCAGAGCATGCCGCCGGCGAGGAAGCTGATGTAGCGCATGCCGCCGATCGTCGGCATGAAGGCGCCCAGGCCAAAGCCCAGGCCCACCAGGTAAATCATCGGGTCGGCCATGTTGCCGAGCATCGAGGCGTACATGAGCTTGCGCCACACCAGGAAGTTGCGGCCGACCACATGCAGGAAGCGCAAGTTGAAGCGTTCGATCAGCGGCTCAGTCACGGATATCACGCCCGGTGAGCTTGATAAACACATCTTCGAGATTGGCCGCGCGCGACAGTGCCCGCAGCGAGCTGTAGCCCTGCAGCGCTTCCAGGAGCGGTGCGGCCTCGCGGCAGTAGCAGAAGGCGGTCTCGCCGGTCAGCTCGACCCGCTGCGCGTGGCGCGGGGCGATGTCGCGCGCGAATTCGCGCACGCCGTCGCCGTAGATCTCGACCACGTGCGGTTCGATGCGCGCGCCGATCAGCGCTCGTGGCGCATCCTCCGCGATCATCGCGCCACGATCCATGATCGCGACGCGATCGCANNCCGGTGGTCGGCTCATCGAGAAAAATGATCTGCGGATCGTTGACCAGCGCGCGGGCGAGTGTCAGGCGCCGCTTCATGCCGCCGGAAAGCGTGTCGAGCCTGGCGCCCGCCTTGTCCTCGAGTCCCGCGAATTCCAGCAGCCGCGGCACCCGCTCCTGCATGACATGCCGGGGGATGCCGAAGTAGCGACCGTAGACCACGAGGTTCTCGGCCACCGTGAAATCCGGGTCGAGGTTGTCGAACTGCGGGCACACGCCGGTGCGGGCGCGTGCCTCGCGCGCCGCCGCCGGCACCGGGAGCCCCGCCAGCGTGATCGTGCCGGCCTCGCTCCGGGTCAGGCCGAGGCAGCAGCGGAGCGTGGTGGTCTTGCCGGCGCCGTTGGGGCCGAGCANNCCGGAATAGGATTTGCGGAGACCGCTGACCTGCAGCATGCAGGCTTAGTGTCTCACAACAGGCGCTAGCGGGCGGCGTACGCGTCCATCATGAGCCCCGTGCCGCCACCGGATATATGCGCGACCACCGCGGTGCGTCGATGCACCTTGGTGACAGCGCCCAGGTCGATTGCGAAGGCGAGTTCGACTTGTTGTCCTTTCTTGAGGCCGAGCGAAGCNNTTGGCGCTCAAATTGATGGCGCGACACAGCCGCCGCTTGCCAGCGGGCATCATGATATACACCGTGGTGCGGGCGCGATGACGGGTGTGCAAGCGTCGTTCCATGAAATTCTAGTTGTCCCTGAGCCGCGTTTGCCACTACCCCTGATAAAGCAAACCCCGGCGGGATTCAATTATGCACCGATCCGCCCGAAATCCAACCCGAAGCTTACTTAATCAAGGCGCAGCCGTACCGCAACCGGGCAGTGATCCGAGAGCTTCAGGCGCCAGGCATCGGCGGGGGTATAAGTCAGCCGCTCGAATGATCCGCGCTGCAGCGCCGGCACAAGCGCCGTGCCGAGCAGGATGTAGTCGATGTAGCCGGTGTGCGTCTGTCCGGCAAAGCAATTGCGGAAGCGTTCGCCATCGGCCGTATTGAACAGTGGCGTCTCCGGGCCGCCGGCGCCGAGCCGCGCCCACAGGCCTTCGCCCCGCTCGGACTGTAACTCGCGATTGAAGTCGCCGAGCACTGCGTAGCGATGCCCGGCGCGCTGCTGCGCCGCGATCCAGTCGCGCAAGAACGGCGCCTGGCGGGCCAGCCGCTCGCAGGCGCGCGCGCTGGAATCGAGCGAGCCGCGCGCGCAGCCGGATTTCAGGTGCACCGCCAGCAGGATCAGCTCGCGCGGCGTGCCGGGGTACAGCACCAGCGTCGCGCCGCGCCGCAATTGATCGCCCAGTGACAGCTCCATCAGATCCGGGCCGCAGCGGTAGGGCAGACCGCGCCGGATCGCGAAGCCGGTGTTCTGCACTTCGTGTCCGCCGGTGAAGCAGAAGCGGTAGTTGCGGAATACCTGCGCCGCCGCGCCGGCTCCATCCACTTCCTCGATGGCGATGACATCGGCGTCGAGCCGCTCGGCCACGTGCACCATGCCGGCTACGTCGGTGGCGCTGCGCTCGAGCGTCGCGGCCACATCGCAGGGAATGCTGCGCGGGTTCCAGCGGTGCGTGCTTTCGTCGCGGGTGCAACCGCCTTTGAGCGTATTGAAGGTGGCGGGCGTCAGGAACCATTCCATATTCCAGGTGGCCAACTTTATTGTCGTGGGAGCGGCCGTAGCTGCCTGGGCTGCCAGCAGGGCCAAGGCAAGCGCCATGGCGCTTACAGAGGAGCGGTAAAGGCGGCGGGCAGGGCGGGCGGGGCGTGCGGCGCTCATGCGGGCGACCTTAAGGTAAATGGGTCCGCGCGGTCACGCCGTTCATCCGCCGCCTACGCCCGTTAATCGGGTGCTGCTTTACGCTGCCAGCCGGGCGCCTAGGATGGGCCCCATGAACAGGCACCGGCATTCCGGCTTCTCGCTGATCGAGCTGATGGTCACGCTGACCGTGGCGGCCATCCTCGTTGCCACAGCTACGCCAGGTATCCGCAGCTTCATCCTCAACAACCGGTTGTCGGGTGGCGTCAACGATATCCTGCACTCGCTGCAGGTGGCGCGCACCGAGGCCATCAAGCGCCAGAACGGCAACGTCGTTGTCTGCGGCACATCCAATCCCACGGCCGCCCCCGGAGCCATGGTCTGTGACTACGCCACGTTCAAGGCCTGGTTCGTGTTCCAGGACACCAATGGCAACTGGCAGCATGATGCCGCCGAGCCGATCATCGAAGTGCATGGATTGCTTGATACGACCATGACCGTCAAGACGGATGCGAACGACCGCATCGTCAGCTTCAGCCCGAGCGGCTTTGCCAACCCGGCCGGCGCCCGCAGGCCGGTCGCGACCATTCTGATGTGCGACTCGCGCGGCGTGGTGACTTCTGGCAGCAGCTCGACGGCACGCGCCTTGTTTGTCTCACCGACCGGCCGCGCGCGCGCTTCCGCGACCTATGCCGACACACACAACACGGCGATGCCGCTGGTTGGCGGAAGCTGCCCATGATCAGGGCCGGCCACATCGCCATGCCGCGCCGCGCGCGCGGCTTCACGCTGGTCGAAGCGATGGTTGCGCTGGTCGTGCTGGCTGTCGGCATGCTCGGCATCGCCGGCTTGTACGTGACCACGCTCAGATCGGGCGGCGGCGCCATCTACCGCATGCAGGCAGTCAACCTGGCCGCCGATCTCGCCGATCGCATCCGCGCCAACCGCGGCGCCAATGTGGCCTATGGCGCCGCCGCCGCGAACAACAACTGCTACGGCGCCGCCTCGGTGGACTGCACGCCAGTGCAGATGGCCGCCAACGACCTGTTCGTATGGCAGCAGCAGATCGCCGCGATACTGCCGGGCGGCAACGGCACGGTTGTCGTCCCCGCTGGAGCCGTACCCTTTACCTACACGATCACGATCAACTGGACGGAGAGCGGCGGCACGGCCCTGAACTACGTGCTGACGTTGCAGATATGAACGCGCCCCACAAACAACGCGGCCTGAGCCTGATCGAGCTGCTGGTGGCCATGACCATCGGCGCGGTGCTGATCTTTGGCGCCACCCAGGTCTACGTCAACAGCCGCAAAGCCTACGGTATCAACGAGGGCGTGGCGCGCCTGCAGGAAACCGCGCGCTACGCGATGTCGGTGATCGAGCCGGACGTGCGCATGTCCAACTACTGGGGTCTGCTCAAGGGCGGCGCCGTCATCAGCGGTCAGGCCTCGCAGACCGCTGCCGCAGCCGCGGTCGCGTCGACCGCCGCCGCCAACATCTGCGGCCGCAACTTCGCCACTGACCTCAGCACCAACCTGCAGGGCGACAACAACGCTTACATCATCAGCACCAGCTTCAAGACGGCAGGGTGCGAAGCGCTGCTCGATCTGAATACCGGCACGGCATGGGCTACGACGCCCGTGACCACCGCCGACACGCTCACGGTACGGCGCGCCTCGGTGTTCGACGCCACGGCGACCGCCGGACAACTGCAGCTGTGCACCTCGCGCATTGCCGGCCGGATGATCAGCGACGGCAGCGCCTGTGCGGGTGCGGCAGTCGGCCTGGCCGACGCGGCGGCCACGGCGAAACTGGAAAACCTCATTGTCGATACCTACTACGTCGACCGCAATTCGCAGCAGCAGGCCGGCCTGCCTTCGCTGCGGCGCAAGACCGTGACCACGGCTGGCGGCGCCATACAGTTCCGCGACCAGGAAATCATTGCCGGCGTCGAGGACATGCAGGTGCAGTTCGGCATCGATCCGCTCGGCAATACCGGCATCGCCACCCGCTACGTGAATCCGGATGGCGTGCCAGCGGGAGCGCAGATCGTCGCGGTGCGCGTGTGGCTGCTGGTGCGTTCCGACACGCCGGAGAACGGCTTCATCGATAACCGCATCTACACTTACGGCGATCGGTTGCAGGCGACTGGCATCACCGGCGACCTGAATTCCGCGGCCGGAGCCGGCATGGCTTACCAGCCGTCGCTGAGTGCCGATACATCGTTCACCGGTCCGCAGCGCGTGCGGCGCCTGCTGATCTCGCGCACTATCCAGTTGCGCAACGCGCTGGGGACCTGAAGTCATGCGCCACACATCCACTTTGGGCTTGCAGCGGCAGCAGGGCGCGGCGCTGGTCATTGGCCTGATTCTGCTGCTGGTGCTGACGCTGCTGGCCGTATCCGGCATGAACTCGGCCAGCCTCGAATTCATCATGGCCGGCAACGAGCAGTACCGCTCCAACGCTTTCCAGGCTGCGGAAGCCGGCATTGAACAGACCATTGCGCAGGGCGCATTCAATCCGGCCGGCGGCGTGCCGGCGCTCAACGGTGCGACCACGGCGACCGACAGCTGGGCCACGACCGTAACGCCGCAGCTTGGCGGTGTGCCGCTGCCGGCGATCTGGGGCAATTCATGGAACAGTTTCTCGACTTACCATTTCGAGATTTTGAGCATCGGCACAGCGCTGCGCAGTGCCACCGCAAACAATCTGCAGGGCCTGGCGGTCATTTCGCCGTGGGACCCGACCGTGCAGCCCGACCCGAACGCGGGCACGACGTCACTGCAGTGAACCGCTGCACCTGGATTTCTGGAGACAGCAACATGAACAGCACAATCAAGACCTGCGTTGCGGCTTCGCTACTGGCGCTCGCCGCCATCGTGAGCCCGGTGCGCGCGCAGATGCCGCCTAACGTGGTGCTCGAGGCTTCCGTCGAGACCACGACCGACGCGGTGTCGTTTCCGTCCGGCCTGGACGGCCGCGTCAGTGTGCGCGGCTGCGCGGGCTGCCAACATGACACGCTGCAGCTCGATGCGCACACGCTTTGCATTCTTGGCGGACAAGCGGTCAGCCTGCGAGACATGGCTGCGTTCGCGCAGCGCAATGTCGGCCGCTCGCTGACCATCACTTACCGGCTGAGCGACCAGATCGTCAGCCGCATTGCCGTACTCGGGAAATAGCAGCGCCAGGCGCTGAAGGATCACACCATGCGTTCCCTCAAGTCGCGATTTTTCGCGGTGATTTCTGGAGCCCTGCTGGCGCTGGCCGCAGGCACGGCGGCGATGGCCGACGACACCGAAATCTTCTTCAACCACAACACGGCCAGCATTCCCGCGAACATCATGTTCATCCTCGACACATCGGGGAGCATGAACGACCTGGTCACGTCGCAGCTCGACTACGACCCGTCGCAGACCTACGCCGCGGACAAGTGCGGATCCTCGTTCGACAAGAATTACTACTATTACAGCGCCAAGAACATACCGAAATGCGGTTCGACGCAGAAGCTTGCCGTCACGCAGTTCAAGTGCGCGAACATGACGAGCTCGATCCTCAGCACCGGCTATGCGACCGATTCGTTCACGCAGTGGGGTCCGACCAACAACAGCAAGAGCACCGGCAAAGGCACGGCCGGCAATCCGACGGTCACCGTCTCGACGACGACCTACGGGTGGCAGGCAACGCTGGCGGCCACGAACACAACCGGATTCGTCGAGTGCAAGGCCGATCAGGGCGTGGATGGTGACGGCGTGGACCACACGAAGGTCTACGCGTCCACTGATACTTTCTCGCTACAAACCACGACGACAACGCCCCCGGGCAACACCGTCGTCAACTCCGACACCACCACTTGCACCGGCTGCACCACGGGCGTGTGGAGCCAGCTGGGTAGCAAGAACTACTTTTCCTCGGCCAGCGGCGGCACGTACACGATCTACACCGCCAACTACCTCAACTACCTCAACAATTCGGGCCAGACGACGACGAAGTCGAAGATGTCCATCATGCACACGGCAGCGGCTTCGCTGATGAACAGCATGACCGGCGTGAACGTCGGCCTGATGCGCTATGACTTCAAGGGCCATGGCGGCATGGTGCTGGCGCCGATCGCGCCGATCGACACCGGCACGAACCGCCAGGACCGCATCAACCTGGTCAACAGCTGGGCGCCGGATGGCATCACGCCGTTGTCGGAGACCTACTTCGAGTCGTACCTGTATTTCTCGGGCCAGAAGGTCAACTACGGCAACAGTTCGGTCTCGACAACCTGCACGAACTGGAACGCGGTCAATGGCACTTGCGGCGCCGATACTTCTTTCTCCGCGCCCAGCGTGGCCAGTTCACGGGATGCGAGCGGCACGAACTATGACAGCCCGGCAGATTATTCCTGCCGCAAGAACTTCATCGTCTACCTGACCGACGGTCTGCCGAACGAAAACAGCAATTCCGACGGGGCGATCAAGGCGCTCGGCGTGAAATGCGACGCGACGACGTTCCCCGGCGCCAACGGCGGCAAGTGCCTTGCGGGCCTCGCCGGCTACCTGTACAACACCGACTTGCGCCCGGACATCAAACAGGTGCAGAACGTCACCAGCTACTTCATCGGCTTCGGTTCTGACTTTGCCAGTGGTGGTGCGCCGACCGCGGCCTTCACATACCTCAACAACGCCGCCACGGCGGGCGGTGGTACGGCCTACACCGCAAACGACCTGACCGATCTCACCGACGCGTTCAACACCATCCTCGCGCAGGTCATCAAGACCAACACGACGTTCTCGGCACCCGCCGTGGCCGTCAACGCCTTCAATCGCACGCAGACCTTGAACGACCTGTACGTGTCGGTATTCAGCCCAAACCTGGACTACCACTGGCCGGGCAACGTCAAGAAGTACAAGGTCGTCGGCAACCAGGTCGTGGATTCGCTGGGCTTGCCCGCGGTCGATCCCGTCACTGGCTTCTTCCTCGATACCGCGCGCAGCTACTGGAGCAGCGCGCCCGACGGCGCCGACGTGACCCTGGGCGGCGCAGCCAGCAGGTTGCCGGACGCCGGCGTCCGCAATGTGCTCACGTATACGGGCACAACCTATCCCGCTCCGCTGGTGACATTCAACGACAGCAACGTGACGGCAGCCGATCTCAACCTCGTACCCGGCGATCCGGCGGTCGATGATGTGATCGACTGGTCAAAGGGCCTGGACGTGCAGGATGACGTGCCGCCGGCGGGCACGACCGACTCGCGCCACGAGATGGGCGATCCGATCCACACGCAGCCGATCGCGATGATCTATGGCAAGAAAGCCGACGGCACCAATGACACGGTCATCTACGTGACGACCAATGACGGCTACTTCCACGCCATCGACGCCAGCGTCAATCCCGATGGCTCGGATACGGCCACCAGCGGCCAGGAATTGTGGTCGTACATTCCGAAGGAAATGCTGCCGCACCTGAAGGACCTGTACGCCGACAACGCCACGAGCATCAAGCACTACGGGCTCGACGGACCGATCGCGGTGCTGAAATACGACATCAATGGCGACGGCACGATCAGCGGCAACGATCGCGTGATCCTGTTCTTCGGCACCGGCCGCAATGCCGATACCGCAGCCTATTACGCGCTCGAAGTGACCGACAAGAAAAATCCGAAGCTGCTTTGGAAGATCGACGCCTCGACGCTGACGGGAATCGGCCAGGCCTGGTCCACGCCGGTGATCACGCGCGTCAACGTCGCCGGCGCGACGCAGAATTCCCAGCGCCTGGTGCTGGTCATGGGCGGCGGCTACGACGCCCAGGAAGACAACAAGACCTACTACACGACCGACAACGTCGGCAACCACCTGTACATGGTCGACGCACTCACCGGCAAGCTGCTGTGGATCGCTGGCAAGACCACTGGCAATTTCGTCCATGCGCGCATGACCCATGCGATTCCGAGTTCGGTGGCCGTGCTCGACCTCGACGGCGACGGCTACGCCGACCGCATGTACGTCGGCGACATGGCCGCGCAGCTCTGGCGCTTCGACATCACGAACGGCAATACGGCCGCGAACCTGGTGGCCGGCGGCGTGCTCGCTTCGCTCGGCACCAAGGAAGATTCGGCGCCGCATCCCGCGATCGACATGCGCCGCTTCTACAGCGCCCCCGACGTTGCCGCCGAGCAGAAGCCGAAGATCAAGCCCTTCCTAAGCATCGCGCTGGGCTCGGGCTACCGCGGCCATCCGCTCGACAGCACCGTGAATGACCGTTTCTACGAAATCCGTGACTACCAGGGCTTTACGCCGATGACGCAGACCGCGTTCAACGGGCTGGCGATTACGCGCGACGCGCTGAGCCCGGCTGCGAGTGCAGTCGAGCTCATCGACATCACGGCAACGCCCAATCCGACGCTGGCGCCCGACATCCTCGGTTGGCAGCTCGACCTGAACTGGACTGCCGGCGAGAAGTCGTTGACGCCCTCGCGCACCTTCAATGACCAGGTGATCTTCACGACCTATACGCCGACTACTGTGCAGTCGACCGATCCGTGCGCCGGCATCGGCACCGGCGCCAATCGCGTGT
>PMNQ01000264.1 GCA_003162555.1 Gammaproteobacteria bacterium
CGCCGCGGCCGTGGCGGTGGCGAGCGCTGTCGGCTACGTCGGGGCCGGCACCGTGGAATTCATCGTCACCCCGGACGGCCAGTTCTACTTCATGGAGATGAACACACGCCTGCAGGTGGAACATCCGGTCACCGAGATGATCACCGGCCTGGATCTGGTCGAATGGCAGCTGCGCATCGCCGCCGGTGAACCGCTGCCGCTGGAGCAGCGGCAGATTGGCATTGCCGGGCACTCCATCGAGGCCCGCATCTATGCCGAGGATCCCGCGCGCGACTTCCTGCCCTCGATCGGGCGCCTGCAATACCTCGTCAGTCAGGAGCCTTCGCAGCACGTGCGCGTTGACACCGGCGTTGGGCCGGGGGATGAGATCACGCCGTACTATGATTCGATGATCGCCAAATTGATCGTATGGGACCAGAACCGCGACCTGGCACTGGCGCGCCTGCGCGACGCGCTCGATGCATACCGCATTGTCGGTGTCGCCAATAACATCGCATTCCTGCAGCGGCTGGCCGAGTCGCCCGCGTTCACCGCCGCCGATCTCGACACGGCGCTGATCGAGCGCCAGAACGAGTTCCTGTTTCCGGCGCCAACGGAGGCACCGCGCGACGTCTGGCTTGCCGCGGCGATCGCGACGCTGCTGCGCGCTCACGCCGCGCCGGATCATTCTCCGTGGTCCGCCGTTGATGGTTGGCTGCTCGGCGGACGAGCCGAGCGCGACGTGGTGCTGCGCGCCGGCGAGGTATCAAAAACGGTTGGAGTCCGGTATCGCGACGGCGGCTGGGACTTGCGCGTCGACGGCCAGCTCGTGTGCGCCAGCGCAAGTCCGCCAGACCCGCCGAATGCCGGAGCGGAATTGACGCTCACACTCGATGGCCGGCGTAGCACAGTCACTGCGGTCAGCAACGGTGAGCAGCTTCACATGTTCATGGGCGGCCGCCGCGATGTGCTGATCCATGTCGATCCACTGGCATTCACGGGCGCGGCTGCAGCAGGACCTGCCGGGCTCCGTGCGCCAATGCCAGGCCGTGTGATCGAACTGATCGGCACGCCCGGCATGGAAGTCGCAAAGGGAGCGGCGCTGCTGGTGATCGAGGCCATGAAGATCGAACACACGATCCTGGCCCCGGGCCGCGGCACGCTGAGGGGCTTCAAGGTGGCGGCGGGTGAGCAGGTGGGCGAGGGCACGGAACTGGTCGACTTCGTCGCGGCGCAATCCAAGTAAACTGCTGCTTGGCAGAAGCAATTGCAGCGACCAATGGACATTCAGCATGCCGATATCCAGTGACCTCTACCGGCAACTGGGCCGCGCCTCCGCTGGCGCGGTTTCCGTCGTGGCCACCTACGAGGCGGAGAGCGATGCGATCGTGGGCCTGACGATCTCGTCGTTCGTCACGCTGTCATTCGAGCCGCCGTTGGTCATGTACGCAATCCAGCGGCACACGGCCAGCTACGCACCGATGGTGACCTGCCGTTCCTTCGGCGTCAGCCTGCTCAATGTGGCGCAGTCCGATGTCGCGCGGCATTTTGCCAAGCCACGCCGCGCTTGCGGCACGCAGATGCCCTTCGATACCGGCCGCGAAGTGCGCGTGCCGCTGATTCCAGCGGCGCTTGCGCAGATTGAATGCGTGACCAATGACGTCTTCATGAGCGGCGATCACGCCATCGTCGTGGGACTGGTGGAGGCGGCCCGCACCAGCGAGGGCGAGCCATTGCTGTATTTCGGCCGCCAGTACGGCAATTTTTCACCGCTGACCGACCGCTGACCGANNACCGACCGCTGACCGACCGCTGAACGCCGACTGCAAGCCTCAAGGAATGCAAACATGAACGAATTGCGCCCGGCCTGGATGGACGATGAACTGCAGGCGCTTCGCGACGAGGTGTCGAAATTCGCCGAGGCGGAAATGCTGCCGCTCGATGCGCAATGGCGTGCACAGCACAATGTAGGCAAGGACATCTGGCGGCGCGCCGGCGAGCTGGGTCTGCTGTGCACGGACATTCCCACCGACTACGGCGGCGCCGGCGGAGATTTTCGTCATGAAGCGGTCATCTACGAGGAGCTCAATCGCCGAGGCTTGAGCGGCTTCGGCCAGGGTGTGCACAGCATCGCCGCCCACTACCTGCTCAATCACGGCACCGAGGAACAGAAGCGGCGGCTGCTGCCCCGCATGGCGCGCGGTGAACTCATCGGCGCGATTGGCATTACCGAGCCGGGCGCCGGATCCGACATGAAGGGTATCCGCACGCGCGCGGTGCGTGACGGCGATCACTACGTGGTCAGCGGCTCGAAGATTTTCATCAGCAATGGCTACCTGGCTGGCCTGATCGCGCTGGTCGTGAAGACCGATATGGCGCCAGGGTCAAAAAGCGTTTCCCTGCTCATGGTCGAGACCGCCAGTCTGGAAGGATTCCGGGTTGGACGCGTGCTGGACAAGATGGGTCTGCACGCCCAGGACACCGCCGAGCTGTTCTTCGACGGCGCCCGCGTGCCGGTTGCGAACCTGCTGGGAGGCGAGGAAGGCAAGGGCATGTACCAGCTGATGAGCGATCTGCCGTACGAACGCATCCTTATCGGTGTGTGCGGCGTCGCTGCGATGGAAGGCGCGCTCGCTGCGACCTTGAGTTACACCAAGGAGCGCAAGGCCTTCGGGCAGAGCGTGTATGAATTCCAGAACACGAAGTTCCGGCTGGCCGAGGTCGCGACCATTGTGCGCATCGCGCGCACCTTCATTGACGATTGCATCGTGCGGGTTGCCGCCGGCCAGCTCGACACCGTGACCGCCTCGATGGCCAAGTGGTGGATCTCCGACATGCAGCAGAAAGTGCTGGATGAATGCGTGCAACTGCATGGCGGCTACGGCTACATGAACGAATATCTTGTGTGCCGTATGTTCGCCGACAGCCGCGTGCAACGCATCTACGGGGGCACGAACGAGATCATGAAGGAAGTCATTTCGCGCTCCCTGTAGGTACCGCGCAAGTCTTGCGGGCCGCGCCCCGGATCGCCCGCCAGACCCGTGTGTGGTATCGTAATTGCGCGTACCCGAACTGGGAATCGCACGCACAGCACGGGGGTGATCTTGCGGAAGTCGATCCAGACGAGCCTGGCGCGCGCAGGCGCCCGCCGTGTAGCGGCACCTGGGTTGCGACCCTGGTCGCTGGCATCGGCAGTCTCCGCAATCCTGGCGGGCGCAGCGACCGCCCAGACGCCGCCGGAACCGGCCAGCACCGGGCCGCAGCTAGAGGAGATCATCGTCACCGCGCAGAAGCGCGAGGAAAACCTGCAGAGCGTCCCGGTCAGCATCCAGGCGCTCGACACGAAGAAACTCGAGGAACTGCAGGTCTCGCATTTTGATGACTACCTGAAGTACCTGCCCAGCCTCTCGAGCCAGAGCTACGGGCCTGGGCAGTCACAGCTCTACGTGCGCGGTGTGACCAATGGCGGCGATGGCCTGCAGGTCGGCTCCCAGCCACTCGTCGGTCTCTACCTCGACGAGCAACCGGTCACCACGATTGCCAACAATCTCGACGTGCATATCTACGACATGGCGCGCGTCGAACAGTTATCGGGACCGCAGGGCACGTTGTTCGGGTCGAGTTCCATGGCCGGAACCGTGCGGCTCATCACCAACAAGCCTGATCCCAAGAGGTTTGCGGCGGGCTACACGCTCTCATCCGAATCCATCCACGGTCAGATGGGCGGCACGATCGAGGGCTTCGTCAATGTGCCGTTGTCTGATCGCATGGCCCTGCGCCTGGTCGGCTATACGGAGCACGACGCGGGCTACATCAACAACGTTCTGGGACCGCCCGAGACCTTTGCCACCTCAGGCATCACGCGCACCAATGCCAGCCTGGTCAAGCCGCATTACAACGATGTCGACACCCACGGCGGACGCGCGGCGCTGAAGCTGGATCTGGACAACGGCTGGACCGTGATGCCCACGGCGATGGCCCAGCAAACCAAGGCCGATGGGCAGTTCAGTTTCAATCCGGCGCTTGGCGATCTGAATGTGGCCCGCTACACCGCCGAAAGCAGCGAGGATCGCTGGTGGCAGACCGCATTGACCGTGCAAGGCAAGATTGCAAATTTTGACCTGCTTTATTCCGGCGCTTATCTGCACCGCACCTTCGACAGCGTCAGTGACTATTCGGAATACTCGTATTTCTACGACTCGTATTATCACCACACCTACGCAGGCACGGCCTGCCCCGGTCCGCAGCCAGACGCGCAGCACCCAGACCCGAGCTATGCCTCCTATTGTGAGTCTTACTACGGCGACAGCTTCCGCGACAACCAGGGCAACCTGATCAGTCCGGCGCAATCGACGGTCACGCACAATCTGTTCAGCAAGGAATCGCATGAACTGCGCCTGACCTCGCCCAAGGACCGGCGCTTCCGCTTTGTGGCAGGGCTGTTCCTGCAACGCCAGGTCGGGCACCCGCGCGACGAATACCGCGTCAAGAATCTGGCTGCTGTCGACTCGATCACCGGGCAACCCGGTGTCATCTACCTCAACTCACAGGACCGGCTGGACAAGGACCAGGCCGCGTTTACCGAGCTTTCCTTCGATCTGACCCGGAAACTCACGGCTACCGCCGGCCTGCGCTACTTCAAGTACACGAATTCCGTGTACGGATTCTTCGGCTACAACGGGCTCACGAACTTCAGCTACGATATCGGCCAGGATGCCGACAGCGGCCAGGAAGTCTTTGCCGGCTACTTTCTGGGCGCCAGCGGCGAAGACCTGTGCAGCGGCACTCCCGACCCGAACAATCACGTGCGCCCGTGCATCAACATCAACAGCGTCGTCAGCGATCATGGCGAAACGCACAAACTCAACCTGACCTACAAGTTCAATGACCAGCGCATGATCTACGCGACGCTGTCCACCGGCTTCAGGCCGGGCGGCGTGAATCGCGTGCGCAGCCGGCCTCCGTATACGCCCGACTATCTGACCAACGTCGAGCTGGGCTGGAAGACGAGCTGGCTCGACCGGCGGGTGCGCTTCAACGGCGCGGTGTTCCTCGAGAAATGGAAAGACGCGCAGTTTGCGATCTCCGGGCAGAACGGCATCACCGAGGTGCTCAACGCGGGCCGCGCCGAGATCCGCGGGCTCGAATCCTCGCTCGAATGGGCGGCGAGCAATAATCTGACGCTGTCGGCGTCGGCGACCTTCCTGCACACGGAACTCAAGACCAACGCCTGCAATCACGCCAGTCCGGATGCTGAATGTGGCTCGCCGGACAATATCCTTGCCCCGGCCGGCACACGGCTGCCAGTTTCTCCACTGTTCAAGGGCAACCTGATCGCACGCTACCAGTTTCCGCTCGCCGGCCTCGATGCTCACGTGCAGGGCGCACTGGTATCACAGAGCGATGTGGTCCCGGCACTCGAGGTCGCCAACGTGCAGGTGCTCGGCAAGCAGCCGGCTTATTCGAGTTTCGACTTTACCGGCGGTGTGGAGCATGGCCACTGGTCGGCCGAACTGTATATCGACAACGCCTTTGACAAACGTGGCGAGGAGAGCCGGTATTCGGCCTGTTCGCCGACCATATGCACGAATACCTACGTGTGGCCAATCAGGCCACGCAGCATCGGCCTGAATTTCAGTCAGAAATTCTGAACGCTGCTGACCGCACTGGAGTGAAGCATGAATAAGACGACACATTTGTTGTTGACGACTTTGCTGGGCATGACGCTTGCGTCCACGGCGCTGGCCGGCAAGACCCGCAACGTCGTGCTGATCATCAGCGATGGCCTGCGCCCGGAAGAGATGTTTACCGGAGTGGAAGAAGACCTGCTCAATGAGAAGAACGGCGGCAACTGGACCTCCGAAAAAGAACTGCGAGCCAGGTATTGGGATCCTGACCCGAAAGTGCGGCGCATGCTGCTGTTCCCGTTCATCTGGAACACGATAGCGACGAAGGGGCAGCTGCTCGGCAACGCGCAGCTTGGCAGCCAGGCGCAGGTCGCCAACGGCCTGGCGTTCTCGTACCCCGGCTACAATGAAATGTCCTCGGGAATGCCCGACCCGCGCATCAACAGCAACGAATTCGGCCCGAACCCGAATCAGACCGTGTTCGAGTGGTTGTCACACCAGCCCGGCTTTGCCGGCAAGGTCGAGATTTTCGGCACCTGGAACACCTTCCACGATATTTTCAATGAGTCGCGCAGTCATCTGCCGATTCGCGCCGGCGTGAATCTGGTGGACGCGACCGACCACAGTCCGCGCGGCCAGCTGCTCGAGGAACTGTACAAGACCACGACGCTCCTGGAAGACAAAGACCCACCCGATTCCTTCCTGACGGTCAGCGTGCTGGATCACCTCAAGACCCATCGCCCGCGCGTGATGTTCGTGGGCTACGGCGACACGGACAGCTGGGCGCATCAGGGCCGTTACGATCTGGTGGTCGACACCGCGCACCATTTCGATGCTGCGGTCGCCGCGCTATGGAACCGGATGCAATCGATTCCTGAATACAAGGACAAGACCACGTTCATTCTTACGGCCGACCACGGCCGCGGCCACGGGCTGGTTGAGTGGAAGGAACACGGCGTCGAGGAATCAGGATCCGAGAATATCTGGATCGCCATCATCGGCCCGGACACGCCGCCACTCGGCGAGCGGCAAAACGTGGCATCCGTAACGCAATCGCAGCTCGCCGCTACCATTGCGGCACTGCTCGGCGAGGACTACCGGAAGGCAGAGCCGCGTGCCGCCGCGCCGCTGCTGGACGTGTTGGCCGCTCCTTAGAAGCCCATGCCCGGCAAATCGCGGACCCGCTCTTGCTGAACGACTCGCCGCTCGCGGCGCCCACCCCGCGCCGCTGGGTAGTGCTGCTGCTGGCCGCGGCGCTGTGCATCAATTATATCGACCGCGGCAATCTCGCCACCGTCGGGAAATTGATCTCGGACGAGATGCACCTCTCATCCGAGCAATTCGGGTACCTGTCGTCGGCCTTCTTCATTACCTACGTGCTGGCGATGATACCGGCCGGCTGGCTCGCGGATCGCTTCGGCGCGCGCCGCGTATTGACAGGCGGTGTACTGATCTGGTCCCTGGCAACACTGCTGACTGGCTTCGCCAATGGCCTGATTGCGCTGGTGCTGCTGCAACGGGGCAAGGGCGCCGAGGCGGGCGCAGGCTTTGGCGCTGGCGCTTCAGGCACGGTGTTTGGCGCCCGCGGCGCTGGCACGGCGCTCTCGCGGGCCACCGCAGTGCTGGCCGCAGTTTTCATGATCACCAGCCTGTCGCTGACCTATGT
>PMNQ01000044.1 GCA_003162555.1 Gammaproteobacteria bacterium
TGACTGACACCACCCCACGGAGCCCGCGCATCGCCATGGCCGCAGTACCCAACATCAATGTCGTGCATGAATCGGAAGCGCAGCGCCAGCATGTGCGCGTAAAGCTGCCCGCCAGCATCCAGTTTGCGTTCAACGGCACCGAGCACAGCTACCGGCTGCACGATATTTCAGCCGGCGGCTTCAGTTTCGATGCCGGCACCGCGCGCTTCACCGTCGGGCGCCTGATCCATGGCACATTGCTGCTGACCGCGAATACGGTGGGGCTTTCGCTACCTGTTGACTTCGAGGTCAGCGGGCCCGCGTCGGCACAGAGCCGCGTCAGCTGCCGGTTCCAGGACCTTAGCGCCGAGGCGATCGCTACGCTGCGCCAGATCATAACGTCCTACCTCGCCGGCGAATTGGTGAGCGCAGGCGACGTCCTCGCAACGGTGGCGCGCAACAACTTCGTCGCTGCCCGGACTGTACGGCGCAGTGGTTCGCTGAGCATGCACTCGCGCATCCGCGCGCTTGTCGGCACGGGCGTGGCCGTGGTCATCGGCGCCGCAGCGTTCGTCTACACGCTGATCCGTCTCTATGACATTGTGGTGGTCACACATGCGGCCGCCGCCAAGGTTGCCGCGCGCACCTACACCATCACCATGCCGCGTGATGGAACGTTCTTCAGCCTGCTGCAGCAGAGCGGCAAGGTCAAAAAGGGTCAGCCGCTCGGCTCATTCCAGACCGGGCTGCTCGACATCGTGGCCGGGATACCCGGGTCATTCAAAATGACGCCGGCGGAGCTGTCCGGGCTCATGGGCCAGCAGCTGAAAGGATCGATTGCCAGTCCCTGTGACTGCGTGGTGCAGAAGCTGTTCGTTACGGACGCTCAATATGTACTGCGTAACCAGTCGGTCGCCGAGCTGGTGCCGCAGAACGCCACACCCTACGTGCTGGCGCGCTTTCACTACGATGAACTCCGCAATCTGCCACTCGGACGCAAGGTTCATTTCAGGCTGAGCGGTTCCGACCAGGATATCCAAGGCACGATAGCCGAGCTGCGCGTGCTTCCGGCTCAGACCATTGACTCGAACGGCCTCAACGATCTGAACGGGCTCAATACCAATGCAGCGATCACCGATGTCATCGCCGTCATCAAGCCGAGTGTCGAATTGAGCTTGTCGACCATCGATGAACCGGTCGATGTCCGTGTCGATCCACTGTCCGGCTGGTGGCACTGATCCGGCAATGCGGCCCCCGGTACTCACCGCACTGCTGCTGCTCGCGCCGCTGACCGGCTGGGGCAGTGTGCATTGGCACCGCGGCATACCCGCCCTGCAGAAAGCCGAGCAGGGACTGCTTATCAAGGGCGAGCAGGGCCTGCCAGACCTTACACGCGGCAACCAGGCTCGTCTGGCCGGTCGCCTCACGGAAGCGGAGCGCGACTTGCTGCCATTGGCACGGCGCGGGTACGTCGATGCACAACTGTATGTGGCAGCGGTCTACTCGGAACAGGAAACGGCGGATGCGCAACAGGCTGCCATCAGCTGGTATCGAGTGGTTCTGCCGCGCCGTCCAGACGCCGCCATTCCGCTCGCCCGTGCGTACATGCGCCGGGCCGATCGCGCCTCCTTGCAGGAGGCCAAAAACCTGTTGGTCGCGGCGCAGTCCTCAGCGGGCGGACCGGCCGCCAGCGCCGCGCTGCTCGATTTCTACGGACAGTTTCCCCAATTCGACGCCGCTGGCAAATCGCCGGCGGCCGCCGAACTCGCCGCGCGCTCGCCATTCCCGGAGCTGCGCAACGCGGCGATCAACTGGTATCGCGCCTCGATCGCCGACCCAGGGCGCGCACGGCGGCTGCTGGAGTTGTGCCGCGCCAATCTCAACATCGCGCCTGCCTGTTACGTCGATCTCGCGACGTACTACCGATATTCCGGCAATCATATGGCCCTCGATCGTCTGGTCACCGACGCGATCAAGTCGATGCACCACGAGACGCCGGCCGCCAACTTCGATGAGCTGGCGTTCGACCCGATCGTGCTGCCTTCCATCGCCGGCCAACTTGCCGTCGCCCTGGTAAGTCAGCCACTGGAAGCCGACCCCGCAATCGAGGGCGAAGACCTGACGGCAGCGGCCGAAGCGGAGTCCGCCATGCGGACCGAGGCGGCGGACGATAGCGCCGATCTCCTCGGCGCGCCGGACCTGCTGCCGCAGTACGCCGCACCGCCTGCGCTGCCAGCTGACGTCGCGCAAAGCACACCAGCGGCAAATCTTGCGGAGCCGGAACTGGCAAACCGCCTGCTTCGGTGGATGCTGGGCGAACCGGGCGCCATGCAGCTTGAAGCCGCCGGAGTCGCGGTCAACTTTCCCTACCTGCTGCCTGATGTTGACCTCGAAAAGGTCCTCAAAAAAGGGGCAGCGGTCAGCGGCGCGCGCGCATCGTTGCTGCTTGGCGAACTCTATTACTTCAATCAGCGCGTGCCGCGCGCCCCATCGCTGGGCGAAGCCAGCCTGCGATTGGCGCTCGGCAATCGCGACACCTCCGCCCCCGGCCATTATCGGCTGGGTCGCCTGTACCAGCAGGGCTATCTGGGTCGGCCGGATCCGCAGCGTGCGCTCGATAATCTTCTATACGCATCACGCCATCATGTCATTGAGGCCAACACGCATCTGGCGCGGCTGTTCTACGATTCTCCGGGCGCCAGAATTGACCGGATCAACGCCTATGTGTTCGCACGGCTCTCGGAGGACGGCGGTATCCCGGTCGTCATTCATTCGCTGCGCGGTGGCGTGCTGAGCGGTTACCGCCTGCTCGACCATCTGAATGCGGAACTCACCGAAACCGAACACACGCAGGCGGAAGCGCGCTATCAAAGTGAGCGGGAAGTCTATCCGCTCATGCGGCCACCGGTATCGCCGCTCACCTGGGTCAAGAAGGCGGGTTAGCGCTGATGACAACGCGCCGCGCCGTGCTGCTGCTGCTTGCCGCCGGGCTATCAGCCCCGGCGGCTGCTCAGAACGTCGACTATGCGGTGCGCGGCACGGTCGCTTTCGAGCAGGACGGCAAGCAGGATCTCGGCTTGGCCGGAGGCAGCGCCCAGTCCAATCTGATTGTCAACCTGGCACCGCGCGTGCTGATCGAGTTCGGTCAGGCGTGGACGGGCTACCTGCGGGCGCGGCTGTTTCTGCCGACTGGACGCGTCATCCCGCTTGACACAAGCGCACCGGATTCCGCCGGAGCCGCGAACACCTTCGCCGGGTTAAGCGAGTTCTGGCTGCAATTCAATGGTCTTACCACCTATCCTGGCGAGGCGTTCCGCATTGGCCGCCAGCACATCCGCCAGACAGACAACGAATGGTGGGATCAGGATGCGGACGCGCTGCGCTGGATCTTCGACACAACGCTGCTGAGCGCGGATGTCGGGCTTGCCCATCAGTTGTCGACCTATCGCACCGACAGCGCGCCGATCCCGCCCGCGCAGCGCGATCGCACCTACCTGTTTGGAACTTTGATGGCGGACTGGCGCCCGGACAACCGTCTGGGAGTACGCGTGGCCCTGGCCAGCGATCGCTCGACGCTGCCGCCAATCGGCGCAACCATTGCGCCTGACGCCAAGCTACAGGATGCGCGGCTGACCTGGGTCGGGCTATTTGCCGACAACGGATTCTCCACGATCAATACCGATATGAAGCGGTTCACCTATGAGGGCACCGCAACCTATCTGACGGGTCACCAGCAACTCGCCGTGCGCAGTTCCAGCGGCATCATCACGGACCACCTCTATCAGGAAATCGCCGCCTGGCAGGCCAGCGCTGGCTTGCGCTGGCGCCCGCTGCCGCGCCTGCCGCTGCAGTTTGGCGGCGGCTACGTCTACAGCCAGGGCGGCGGCAACGGCACGCATTCGCGCCAGTATCAGCAGAACGGCATGCAGAGCAACGCCTCGTATTTTACCGGCACCAGCATGCTGATCGAGCGTTACAGCGAGACGCTGCGAGCCGAGCTGGGGAATCTGCGCGTGACCACCGGCCTGGTGTCGCTGGATTTTATCGACAACGCCGCCAGCCTGATCTACCAGAGATTCCGCCGCGATTCTGGCGAAGCGACCATCGTGACCCAAAATGTGGTCGCGGCGCCGGTCAACGACAGCAAGGATATCGGCAGCGGCCTGGACTTCGTGTACACCCACTATCTGCAGCGCGCCGCACGCCGGCCAGGCCTGCTGGAGCGTGGCGACGGCTTCACCGCGCAGCAACGCAAGTCGCTGGTTTCCCTGCGCGCGTCGCTGTTCCATCCCGGCACGGCCTATGGACCCGCGGCCAGGGATGACTACCGCCTGTATGCCGAGGTGACGCTGTGGCTGGATTGATCGCGAGGGCCTTGCTGCTCGCGCTGAGCACAGTCGCGCTGAGCCAGGTTGCGTTGGCCGCGGCCGCTGAGGAAGGCGATGACGGCGCGGATGAGGTTCCAGGAGACCTCGGCAGGCTGGCGCCGTCACCGGCGAAACTCATGCACGACTACCGGGTCTACGCGCAGGACAGCCCGAGTGAGCCATTCACCGCGCCGCGCGCTCCCATGCTGGCCCGGTACAGTTCCGCGGCGCTGCGAGCCAGGATTGATCGCAGCACGGCAGGTTCAGTGGTGATCGCCCCACTACTTGATGAGTCCGGTTTCAAATCGCTGACCACCGCCGTGGGCCAGGGGTTGCGCGAGCTGGCGCGCCGCCAGCTGGGCGGCCTGCGCGCGATCATCGTCGCAGATGGTTACGTCGACTTGCCGCTGCTGGCCAAGTCGCTGCCGAAGGATGCGATTGAGCAGGTCGCTCCCGGAATCTACGTCGCCCGGTTGCCCATCCTGGTACGGCATGGCGCCACGCTGCAGGTGGGCCCAGGGGTCAGGCAACTGCGGCTCTCGCAGGAACGCGGCGCGCTGATTGCCAACGAGGGCATGCTGTTTATTCTCGACAGCGAGGTGACCGGCTGGAGCGAGCAGCGCAAGGCCCCCGCCCGGTTTCACGACGAGCACGAGTTCCGGCCTTTCATTGTCGGCTGGGGCGGCTCCGAGACTTACATCGACCGGAGCCGCATCGCTCATCTTGGATATGCCAGCACCAAAGCCTTTGGCCTGTCGCTGACGCAGTACAGCACCATGGCCATCGAGCGAGCCGTCTGGCCGCGGCCCACCGGCTGGGTGTTGAACTCCGACATCGAGGACCTGTGGTACGGCTTCTACTCCTGGGAGGCGGACGACGTGGTGTTGCGCGGCAACACATTCCGTAACAACGTCAAGTATGGCATCGACCCGCACGACCGCTCGCGCGGGCTCATCATCGCCGACAACGAGGTATTCGGCACCAGGCGCAAGCACGGCATCATCATTTCGCGCGACGTCGACGATAGCTGGATCATCGGCAATCGCAGCCACAACAACAACCTGTCGGGGATCGTGCTGGACCGGCAGTGCAGCAACAATGTGCTCGCCCGCAACCTGACCTACAGAAATGGATCCGATGGCATCGTGATTTCCGAGAGTCCGCATAACCTGCTGTGGAGCAACCTCAGCGTCGGCAACCAGCACCATGGCATCCGGCTACGCAACAGCACCGGCATCCGCATTCAGGACAGTTCCGCAATCGCCAACGGGCTCGCCGGCATCTTTGCCGTGGCGAGCGATCTGTCCACGACTGGCCGCAATCTGACGCTGGACCCGTACCGGCAATCACTGTCCATGACGGTGGTCGGCGGCCAGCTCAGTGCGAATGGCTCGGGACCGATCAATCTCGAGGCGCCGACGCGGGTCGAAATGCAGAATCTCGACCTGCGTACGCCGCAGCGCGCGCTGGGCTACAAGCTCGGCGGCGCGTTGTACGCATTTCAGATCGAAGTGCTGGATATCCTGCTGAACGGCCGCCGCACGGCGGTGCTCGAGCAGCAGCCGGCCAACGACCCACTGGCGCGGCGCTGAGCTGCATCTCATTACGCACGAGGGAACCGGCATGGCTTGCAATAGATTTCTGAAGGGCCTGGTAAGCGTACTCGCGACGGCGGCGCTGGGCGGCGCTCTGCCGGCAAAGGCGCAGCTGTACGCCAAGCAGGCCCCCCCCGGCTCGGCCTTCGTGCACGTCTTCAATGACACCGCCAGTTCAGGAGTCAGCGTACAAGTGGGCGATGTGGCGCAGCAGGCGCTGCTGCCCTATACCGCGACCAGCTACATCTTTCTGCCGCCGGGCACGCACACCGTGCAGGCCGGCGCGCATCGCCAGTCTTTCGTCCTGGAGGGCGACCACTATTACACGGTTTGCGCCAGCGTGGAGGGCCTGCGGCTGCTGGAATTCCACCAGCCGCTGACCGGACTCAAGTCCATGCTCGCGTTCTTCAATCTCATGCCGGGCGTGACGCTCGCGCTGAAAACCGCGGATGGCGTGACGTCAGTATTCGACGCCGTCGCCCCAAACACGTCGGTGCAACGCCCCGTCAACCCGTTGACGCTGAATCTCGCCCTGTTCCGTGGCGGCGACAAACTCGCTGATGTTCCTCCCGTCGTGCTGGAGCGCGGCAAGTCGTTCAGCCTGTTTGTGGCGGGATCCGCGATTGCGCCGGTGCTGGTGTGGAACAAGGACTGATGCGCAATCCCGGCGTGCGGTGCGCTGCGCGGTGGGCAGCGTTTGCAGCGGCATGGCTGGCGTTGCTGTTGCCGATCGTGCTGCCGGCTGCGGCGGATACCGCCGCGGTTTCCGCGCCGGTGTATGTGGCCGATACGTGCTGCACGCTGTGCCCCCGGGCGGCGAACCCGGAGGTGTATATCACGCGCTTCATGCGCGACCACCGGCTACTGATCCAGGGGAAGGACGACTGGCTGTTCCGCACCGAGGTAGACCTCGCCACGAAGTTCACCGTGGATGAGGCGACCTATGCCGACCTGGCGCGGATGGTCGTGGACCTGCGGGCCCGCGGCACCCAGGTGCTGCTCATCGATCTTCCGCCGCGCGGCCTGTTGGCCGCGCGGCACCTGTTGCCCCGGGAGCGCGCCAACTATGATTTTGCGGCCGCGCTCGCCAGCTACCAACAGGCCCTGCAGCGCTTCCGCGACATTGGCTTCCTCGTTCCCGCATACGACCAACTGGCTGCGCAGACCGATGACACGGAGTACTACTTTCACCGCGATGGTCATTGGACCCCGGATGGCGCGCGGCGGACAGCCGAACTGATCGCTATCACACTCAAGGGCAGTCCGCTTTACGCCAGTCTGCGCCGGGGCTCGTTCGTGACCAGGGCCGTGGGACAGCAGCGCCACCCCGGTGTGCTCTCGATCGTGGCGGCGCAGATCTGCGGCGGAAGTTATCCGTCCGAAGTGGTCAGTGGCTACAGCACAGCGCCTTCTGAGAACTATCCATTCGGTGACGAGCCAGTGCCGGAGATTACCCTGGCGGGCACCAGCTACTCAGCCAGCTCCGCCTACCACTTCATGGGGTTCCTGCAAACCGCCCTGCAGGCCGACGTCCTCAACACTTCGATTGCCGGCGGCAGCTATGACGGCGCATTGATGCAGTACCTGCCCTCCGACGCCTTTCAGCAGCACCCGCCCAGGCTGCTGATCTGGGAGTTCTCGCACCCGCAAATCGCCGCGGTGCACCGCACGCAAATGCGCCGGCTTATTCCGCTGATTGGCAACGGCTGTGTGGGCAAGGCAGCGCTGCTGGCGAGCCAGGCGAAGCTGACTCCCGGCGCCGATTTTGCCGAGGTGCTGTTCAATGGCGGCGAACACCTCATTGATGAAAAAAGCCGAAACCTGATCGTGGACCTGCAGTTCGGCGACCCTGCCGTAAAGGAGATCATTGGCGAGGCCTGGTACCTTGACGGCAAACATGAACTGCTCAAGGTTCGTATGAATGATTTCACGCGGACCAACGGCCGCTTTGTGTTCGAACTCAATCGCGAGCCTGATTTCGCGGAGCAGCCGCTGATCGACCTGCGCGTACAGGTCGTGAGTCCCCTGGCGGCAGCCACCGACGTGTCGGCGACGCTGTGCCGTAGCCCCAGCTGAAGGAACCACCTGGCATGCGCGCACATCTATCCATCCTGGTTCGCAGCGCGACTTCCTGGCGAGCGCTGGCACTTGCCGCAACGATGCTGCTGATCGACAGCCCCGCGCCGGCCGCGGATCTGCAGCCGCCAGCCGGCTACTTTGCAGCGGTACGGCTCGGTCCGGGCCATTCTCCGCCCTGCGCGCCAGCGCCACAGCCGTTCACCGGGGCGCTCGATTTTCCGAGCAAGTACGCAGGTTCCGGAAAATCGCGCGATACGCTGAACCCGGAGTCCGACGAGCAGTACCAGCGCGCCACGCGCCCCATAGTCGACATGGAAAAGGGCTTCTCCGGACTGGTCACCAAATTCATGGCGTCGGGGGATCCGGCCCGACTGCAATGCGCGGTTGACTGGTTGTCGGCCTGGGCGGAGGCCCGCGCGCTGGAGGGCGACGCGGCCGATCACACGGGCCGGTCGATGCGGAAGTGGAGCCTCGCCAGCCTCAGCAGCGCCTATCTGCGCCTGAAATTTTCGTCTTCGGCGCCCCTGCAGGCCTACCCCCGCCAAGCGCTGCGAGCAGAGGCGTGGTTCGGAGAGGTCGCGGATCTCGTCAAGCGTGAATGGTCCCCGCACGACCCCATCGGCAAGATCAACAATCACTACTATTGGGCGGCCTGGGCGATGATGTCAGCGGGCGTTGCGACCAACCGCCGCGATCTGTTCGACCAGTCGGTCGCGCTTTACCATGTGTTCGCGGCCCAGGTCGACGCGGACGGCTACCTGCCCAACGAGCTGGCGCGCGGCAGTCGCGCCGCGGAGTACCACAGCTACGCGCTGCTGCCGCTCGCGATGATTGCCGCCTTCGGCAAGGCGAACCATGTGGACCTCGCCACCGAGGGCGATCAGGCGCTGGCGCGCCTGGCGCGCCGGGTGGTGCTGGCGCTGGATGAGCCCGCGAGCATCGCGGCCCGAGCCGGGGCCGACCAGCTTGCACCTGCCAACACGAATAACTCGGCGTGGGCCTGGCTGGAACCGTATTGCTGGACTGTGACCTGCGACCCGCCGCTGCGGACGCGCCTGTCGGCGCTGCGTCCGCTGGCCGTGACCCGGCTCGGCGGCAATCTGTCAGAGGTATTCTCCGGAGCCCAGGCACCGTGAACCGCAAGCGCGCCTGCGGCCAGGCCACCGCGGCGACCGTGCTGATGATGCTCGCCCTGCAATTCGCCGCGCCGCCGGCCCACGCCATCGAGGTGGCATCCGGACTTGCATCCCTCAATCGCCTGTGCAGGTCCGCAATCGATCATGGGGATAACGACGAGGCGCTGCGCACCTGTCATCGCGTCAGCAATGACGCCGCGCGTCTGGCGCCGGGCTCAAAGGAACACATTGCGAGCCTCATCAATATCGGCGACATCAAGACTCAGGTCGAGAATTTCGTCGATGCCGATACGTACTATTCCGCCGCACTGGCGCTGATCGAGAAAGCCGACGGCGCGCAGAGCCCGCAGGCTGCCGCGTTGCTGGCGACACTGGTTGAGACCAAGGTCAGGCGCGGCAAGTTTCTCGACGCCGAGCTGCTGATGAAACGCCTGCTGACAACACGCGAGGCAACCGCGGGCGCCCAGGACCCCGAAGTGGCGCTGCTCCGGATCCGCTACGCCGACTTGCTGACCGAAAGCCATCAGTTCCCAGAAGCCGAGCTTGCCTACAGCGCGGCCGTTGCTGTCCTGGCCGACGGCGGCGCCGCCACCGTAACCGCATATGCCATGGGTGTTCAGCATCTCGCCGAACTCTATGAACGCCGGGCGCAGTACCAGCAGGCTGAGCGCCAGTATCGGCTGCTGCTGCAGCTGGTCGAGCGCAACTGGCCGGGCAGCGCACGCCTGGCGGACACGCAGGATCGGCTGGGCTACGTCCGCGACCAGCAGGATAGCCGGCCGGGCGCACCTGCCCCGCCCGTGGAGAACGTCAATCGTTCGCCCTAGCAGGACGGTCTGCTGCCATGGTTTTCTCTTCCAACGTTTTCCTGTTCCTGTTCCTGCCAGGGTTCCTGGCCGTCTATTACCTCACTCCCAATCGCGGGCGGCTGCGCAATTGGGTCGTGCTGAGCGGCAGCTACGCCTTCTATGCCTGGTGGCGCCTCGATTTTGTCCTGTTGTTTGCGGCTGTGACGCTGTGGAATTACTGGATCGGCCTGACGATCGCGCGCCACGGCGTGAAGACCAGGCGTGCACGCCACTGGATGGTGCTCGGCGTGACGGTAAACCTGCTGGTGCTGGGCTATTTCAANNTTCCCGCACCTGATCGCCGGGCCGGTATTCCGCTACAAGGACCTGGCCGGCCAGTTCCTCAACCGCAGCCACACTGTGGAGAAATTTGCCGACGGGTCCATGCGCTTCATGCAAGGTTTCATCAAGAAGATCTTCATCGCNNCTGCTGGTGCTGGGCTATTTCAAATATGCCAACTTCGGCGTCAACAGCCTGAACGCGCTGCTGGAGGCAACGGGCCTGCAGCCGTTCCAGATGATGCACGTGTTGTTGCCGATCGGCATCTCGTTCTACANNNTTCATCAAGAAGATCTTCATCGCCGACACTATCGCGCCACTGGTCACTCACTGCTTTACGTTACATGCACCAACGATGGCGGACGCATGGCTCGGAGCGCTGGCCTACACGGCGCAGCTTTACTTCGACTTCTCCGGTTACAGTGACATGGCGATCGGACTCGGGCTGATGATGGGCTTCCGGTTCGTCGAGAATTTCAACCAGCCCTACGTCAGCCAGAGCATCACTGAATTCTGGCGCCGCTGGCACATGAGCCTGTCGAGTTGGCTGCGCGACTACCTCTACTTCAGCCTGGGCGGAAACCGGCGCGGGCCGTTCAACACCTATCGCAATAAATTCCTGACCATGCTGCTGGGCGGCCTCTGGCATGGCGCGAACTGGACCTTCGTGCTCTGGGGCATGTGGCACGGAACACTGTTGTGCCTCGAACAGCTCATGGGCGTCAACAGCTCGCCGGCGCGCTTCAGGTTCCGCCGTTGGTTGCCGACGTTCATGTGCATTGTGCTCGGCTGGGTCGTATTCCGGTCGGCCACGGTGCTGACCGCCTGGCACTTCTACCGCGCCATGTTCAGTTTTGACGGCGCCGGGTTCAGCGACGTCTACGCCGGCGATATCAGCCGCATGGCGTTGGCGACTCTGCTGCTGGCCTGCGTGGTGGCGACGTTCGGCGGGGCGCGCGAATATCGACCGGCGATATTCCTGCTGCCAGTCCGGGCGCGGCCTGCGGCAGTGACCTGGCTGGTGTTCCCGCTGTTTGTGCTCGCCATGCTGAAGCTGTGTGCACAGAGCTACTCACCGTTTCTCTATTTTCAATTCTGAATGGACGATCCTGCACATCGCCGGGCGTTGCTGCAGACAATGCTGTTCGTGGGCATCATCGCCGTAATGGGCTCGCTGGCCATCGTCCGCACGCGCGACTTTCATGCGCCGGAGCACCCCGAGGTCGTGAATGGCAAACTGGCCAGGGCGTTTGAGAACCACTACGACCAGATGTTTCCCGTCAGGGAACTGGGCATCAATACATGGGCAGCCCTCGACTACCTGGCGCTTGGCGAGGGACGTCCCGGCGTGGTCATCGGCAAGAAGGGCG
>PMNQ01000257.1 GCA_003162555.1 Gammaproteobacteria bacterium
AGGTGCGAATCGGTGTAACTGGCAGCCGCCTGCACCGACCAGTTCTGGCCCAGCTTCAGCTCGGCGTTGGTCTCGGCGCCGCGCACGCGCGCGTCGCCGACATTGAGGTTGTAACTGCTCGGAGCACAGACGTCGAAGTCATAAAGGAGCGTCTGCAGATCCTTCCAGCGCATCTCGTAGGCCGCGCCGTTGAACAGCAGGCGGCCGTGCAGCACTGTCGACTTCCAGCCCAGCTCGTAGTTGTTGAGCGTATCGGGCACGTATCGGTGTGGCACGCCGTTGTCGTAGCAGGTCTGCGGATAGCCCGAGTTGACGCCGCCGTCGCGGAACCCTTGAGCGAAATCCGCGTACAGCAGGATCTTGTCGCTCACCTTGTAATTCAGGCCGACCTTGCTGTTCCACTTCTGTGAGGTATTCGGCGACAAAGTCGCCGTGGTCGGCGCGTATCCGAACTGGCCATAGGGTGTGTAGTACTTCGAGTCCGCATGGAAGTGCGCCGTGCCCGCTTCAATGTTCAGCTTGTTGGTGACATCAAAGGTGATGTTCGCAAACTCGGTCGTCTGCTTGTAGTCGGAACGCGTCTGGTAGGCATACAAGGTGCCGGGCGGGAGCGATGAAGCCGTCGTTCCGTACAGGGCCTCGTAATACTGGAATGCGGCGCCATCGGTGCGCAGGCCCGGCACGTAATAGGTGCTGCCGGAATTCTTGTCGCGGGTCTTCTCGGAATAAACGCCAGCCAGCCAGTGGAAACGGCCGCCCGGCTTGGACACCAGGCGAACTTCGTTCGACCAGCGCTCCGGATTGGTGTGATATTCGTAGTATTGCACCGGTACGTTGCAACCGCTGAACGGTCCGTTGCCGTACACCGGATCATTCAGGCAGGCATAGCCTTCCTGAGAGCCCTTGACAGTGTGCCCCAGGTAATAGGAATAGGCACTCACGTTCTCCATGTACTGCGAATACTCGTTGTTCTGGCGCGTCGGCAACGACCAGTAGGTGCTCGCAAATACAAGATCAGCGATGCCCACGTCACCATCGACGTGGAAATCGACCATCTTTGCCTGTTGTTCATGTGACTCGGGGCCAAAGCGCGACACCGTGCGCGGACCATTGTTCGCCAGGTCTTCGTCCCACGCGCCCTTGGTGTGCTGGCGCTGGTAGCTGTAGGTCAGCGAGGCGCTCCAGCGATCGTTGAAGGTCGCGCCCAGTGCCAGCCGTCCGCCCTCGGCGTGCTGGCGGTTGTAATCGTTGCCGGCCCAGGCGGAGTTGTCGGAAGTCGTGCCATTTTCCCAGTTGCGCGTGGTCAGCTGGTTGTTGATGAAACCGCCGTGGTGGTCCGTGAATGCCGAAGCGCGTAGCGCCAATACGCCCTTGATAAGCGGCACATTGATGAATCCTTCCGCGGTGCCGTTGCGGCCGCCGTCCTTGATCGTGCCGCCGTCCAGGTCCACGCCTGCGCTGAACGCGTTCACATCCGGCTTATTGGTGATGTAGCGCACCGCGCCGGCCATCGAGCCCGCGCCAAAGGTCGTGCCCTGCGGACCGTTCAACACCTCGATCTGCGCAATGTCATAGAGGTGCAGATCCGGCTGAATGCCGAACCAGCTGGTCGACATGTCGTCGACGAAGAAACCGGTAGCGGAACTGTCCGCGTAGTTCGGGTTGCTGCCGTCCGACACGCCACGCATCACGAACAGCTGCGTGCCAGGTCCAGTGCTGATGAAGGACATCGACGGGATTTTCTCCGCATAGTCCTCGAACTGGTTGATGGCCAGGTTTTGCAGATCTCGCGATGTGAGCACGTTGACGCTGATCGGCACGTCCTGAAGATTTTCCACACGCTTGCGGGCCGTGATGATGACTTCCTCGAGCTGGTCGGATTGCCCCGCAGCGGCCAGAGCAGGCCCGCGCGGCGCAGCTACCGCCAGGATCGAGGCCACCGCGATGCCAATCCGGTTCAGCACGGCAGGCGGAGGGGAGCCGTTTGACAGGACAGGTTTACGGACTCGCATTGAATTCTCCGCGCGTATATGACCAGATTAGGCAGGGCTGGATTGCGGCTGCAGGCAGCGATTATCTGTTGCCAGATCGTGCAGCGTCAACGTTCCACGAGTGCGTCACCGAGCGCCGCGCGGAGCGGCGCCAATTCTCGCTCAAAATTAATCCAATAGCCGATGCTGGAGGTGTAGATCGGCTGGCGCACCTGTTCCGCGCTCGCTGTGCGCACGGCGCGGCGCGTCTCATGAAAGGCGATGCATCCGGGCTCGAACGGCAGCCCGCAATGCTGCAGCAGCCGGCGGATCTGGGTTTCGGGTTCGCGCACCAGCTGCTCGTATTGCATATGCAGCACCTTGCCCGGCAGCACGGCATCCCAATGCGCCATCATTGCCAGATAGCTGCGGTAGTAGCGCCCCAGGTCGCCGAGGTCATAGCCGAAGGTCTGGCCCTCGGCGAAGTGCTGCTTGAAGATACTGAAGCAGCAGTCCATCGGATGCCGCCGCGCGTCGATCACGATGGCGTGCGGCAAGATCGCATGGATGAAACCGATGTGACTGTAGTTATTCGGGAGCTTGTCGATGAAATGCGGCTTCCCACGACGGAGCGGTGCGGTCTCGCCGAGATAGCGTGCGCCGAGCGCGCCGAATTGCGGCTGCGGCAATGCGGCAATGCATTCCGGGTAGCCGAGGCCAGCCGGCGCGAGCCGCGTCAGGTCGCGCACCATGTTGAGCACATTGGGCAACTCCATCGTGCCCTCGACCTGCGAATGGCTGGCAAGTATCTGCTCGATCAGGGTCGAACCGGATCGCGGCAGCCCGACGATGAAGATGGGCGCGGTACTGGCATCACCACCGCTGGCGTGCGTTGCAAAGAAATCCGCGCTGTACACGGCGCGGATGCGCGCGGCACGGCGCTCGAATGCTTCAATGTCGAAGGGCTCGTCGAGCCGCCGGCGTGCGTTGCCGCGCGCGTAGAATTCAAAGGCCTGCGCATACTGCAGGCGCTGCTCATAGGCCTTGCCGAGCGCGAAACACAGTTGCGCATCGCCATGGGTTGGCCGCTGCGGATCGGCGAGCACCGTCTGCATGGCCGCGATCTCGGCATCACTGAAGGAATAATTCTTCAGGTCAGCGAGACTCCAGTAGGCCTCGGCATTATTGGGATCAAGGGCAATCGCCGCCTTGTAGGCAGCCTCGCTCTCGGCCCGCTGCCCGAGCGTCTTGAGTACGTGTCCAATTGAAGTCTGCAAGCGCACTTCCTGCGGTTGCAGTTGCACCGCACGCTGGTAGGCGGCGAGCGCTTGCTCGGGATGCAGCAGTCGCGCCGCCGTGGCGGCGGTAGCCACCCAGCTCTGCGGATTCTCAGGCTCGATGATTCGCAGGTAGCGAGCAGCGTCTTCGGCCTCCGTGAGGCGCCCGAGCGCCAGCAATGCCGGACCGAGGCCGCGCCAGGCGAGCGGCAGGTGCGCGGACTGTCGCAGTGCATGCCGCAGCAAGCGCTCCGCGTCGCCCGGCACATCCGCCGCGAGCGATAAGGTCGCGAGTCCGCACAGCGCCGCCGCATGGCCCGCATCCTTCTGCAGCACCTGCCGGAACAGCTCCTCGGCGCTCTTGCGATCGTCGGCGAGCAGCGCCTGGGTCGCCGCCTCGATGCGCGCGCGTTCCGGATCGCATTGCCGGGCCCGCTCGAAAGCGATGCGCGCGTCCTCATACTGCTGCAGATCCACGAGGACATCGCCGTAGGCCAGCCAGGCCAGTGAATGGTGGGGATGGTGTCCCAATACGGTTCGCAACTGTTCGCGCGCATCAGGCAAGCGGCCCGATGCACGATAGGCGCGCGCCAGATCGATACGCGCGCTGGCGAAATCCGCTGCGCTCTGCAGCACGCTTTCGAACAGGGCCATGCTGTCAGCCAGCTTGCCCTGGTCGAGCAGCGCAACGCCGAGCAGCCAGCGGCAATTCACGTCGGCTGGCGCTTCGGCATTCAGCGCGCGAAGCATTCGCTCGGCCGTCTGTGCACGCCCGGAGCGCAGCGCCGCATCGGCGGCGCGCAGACCATGCTCGTAGGTGGAAGCGGTCGTGGGCACGTTCACCGGCCCATTGTATTCAGCTGCGCGGCCGCAAGCCGCGCGGATCGTAGGGCGGTTCGGCCAGGATGCGTGCCGCACGCGGTTCGCCGACCACATCGACCATCAGCGGCGCAGGTTGCGCCGCCACGGCGGCGTCGACGTACGCGAGCGCGAGACTCTGGCGCACATGGTGGCCGTAGGCACCAGAAGTAATGAATCCTACTGTGCTGTCGCCGCAACGCACGGGTTCAAATCCAGTAACGTCCGCATCAGCACTGTCGACCGCCAGCAGCACCAGGCGCCGGGCCGGGCCTCGCTCCCGCTCCTCGAGCACGGCCGCACGGCCGATGAATTCACCCTTGTCGAAGGCGATGAATCGATCGAGGCCTGACATCGCGGGCGTGTAGGACTGCGCGAATTCCAGTGACCATACGCCGTATCCTTTCTCGAGCCGCAGGCTATCCTGGGCGCGCATGCCGATCGGCTTCATGCCGAAGTCCGCGCCTGCCGCGAGCAACGCATTCCACAACACCTTCTGTTCGGATGCGCGCACGTTGATTTCGTAGCCGAGCTCGCCGGTCAGCGACACGCGCGCCACGATGGCCTGCGTGAAACCGACATCAATTGCATTGACGCCGAGGAATGGCAGGGCTGCGTTGTCCACGTCGGCTCGGGTCAGGCGCGCGAGGATGTCGCGGGCGCGCGGACCCGAGAGCGAAAACCCCAGCCAGCTCTCCGACAGATTGTCGAGCCGCACGCCTGCTGGCGGCAGGTGATCGCGGAACCAGCGCAGGTGCCATTCCTGCAGATAGTAGGAACCGACCAGCCAGAAGCGATCGGGCCCCAGCCGCGCGACGCTGAGATCGCCCAGCAGTTTGCCGCTCGGACTCAGCATCGGCGCGAGGCGCATGCGGCCCAACTCCGGCAGCGTGCTGGCGAGCAGATGATCGAGCCAGATCTGCGCGCCCGGTCCGGATACTTCGTAACGTGCATACACGCCGGTGTCGAGCAGGCCTGCTGCGTTGCGCGTGGCCGCGACTTCAGCGGCAATGAAACGGTGCGCCGCGGAGCGCCGCAGCGTCGGCTCGTCGATGAACTCCGGTTCGCCGGGTGCAAAGAACTGCGGCGTCTCCATGCCCCACACCACACCGAACCGTGCGCCAGCAGCGCGCTGCGCGTCGTAGCACGGCGTCATCTTCAACGGTCTGCCGGCAGGCAGTTCCTCGTTCGGATAAGCGATCACAAAGCGCCGTGCGTAAAACTGCGCCGTGGTCTCGCGCAGGTAGCGATCATTGCTGGCAAAGGCGCCATAGCGCGCCACGTCCATGCCGAAGATGTCGGCGCCCGGATCGCCATCGACGATCCAGTTGGCGAGCACCATGCCGATCGCGCCGCCCTGCGAGAACCCGGACATGCAGCCGCAGGCGGCCCAGAAATTGCGCCGCCCAGGCACGGGCCCGACCAGCGGGTTGCCGTCCGGCGTGAAGGTGAACGCACCGTTCACCCATTTGCGTATCCCGGCGTCGAGCAGGCTCGGGAAGCGCTGGAAACCGATCTGGAGTTCCGGGCTGATGCGATCGATCTCTTCCGGAATCAGGTCCATGCCGTAATCCCAATCCGCACCTTCGGTTTTCCAGTGGCGGGGATTGCGCTCATACACCCCGAGCAGCACGCCTTTGCGCTCCTGCTGCAGGTAGGTGTAGCCCTCGAGATCGGTGACACAGGGCATCTCATCCGCGCGTTGCACGAGCAGCGGCAGATCTTCGGTGATGAGGTAATGGTGCTGCATCGGCGTCAGCGGCAGATCGAGACCCACCATGTGGCCCACGCGCCGCGCCCACAGACCGGCCGCGTTGACCACATGCCCGGCGGTGATCGGGCCCTGCTCCGTGTCGACGCGCCATTCTCCTCCCGGCAGTGCCGTGAGCGCCGTGACGCGATTGCGCAGGATCACATCCGCGCCGCGTTTGCGCGCCGCCAGCGCGAAGGCGTGCGTGGTGCCGTGCGGGTCGACTGCCCCTTCGTGCGGGTCAAACAGGCCGCCGAGCAGTCCGGCCGGATCGACGATCGGGCAATCGGCAACGATCTCTTCCGGCGTCGCGAGTCGCGCACCGATGCCGAGCGTCTGATACACCGCGCACTCGGCCTTGAGCCACTCCCAGCGCGCCGGCGTCGTGGCCAGGCTGTAACCGCCCGGCATGTGCATGCCGACGCTCTGCCCGCTCTCGGCCTCGATCTCCTTGTACAGGTTGATCGTGTAGGACTGGAGCGCCGCGACATTCGGATCGTCATTAAGCGCGTGAAAGCCCGCCGCTGCGTGCCAGGTGGAACCGGCCGTCAGCTCGGCGCGCTCGATGAGCGCAATATCGGACCAGCCGCGCCGCGTCAGGTGATAGAGAATGCTGGTGCCGACGATGCCGCCGCCGATGACGACGACGCGGTAGTGACTCTTCACGCGCCGCTACTCCTCTTCGACCGCGTCGGTCAGCACAGCCTTGCGCTGCGCCATGTAGGCAAGCAGCGCCTCGTCGCGTGCAGGATCGAGCCCAGGATCCTCGTAGTCGGCCAGCATCTGTTTCCACACCTTGTTGGCGCGCTGCTCGGCGTTGAGGCTCCCTTCCAGCGACCATTGCTCGTAGGAGGAATAGTCGGCGATGTTCGACTGGTGGAAGGCGGTCTCGAAGTTTGCCTGCGTGTGCGCGCAGCCGAGGAAGTGGCTGCCGGGTCCGACTTCGCGGATTGCATCGAGCGCCTGGCCACGTTCACTCAGGTCCATGCCCGATGCGAGCACCTGCATCATCGCGAGCTGATCGATGTCCATGACGAATTTCTCGTAACCGCTCACCAGCCCACCCTCGAGCCAACCGGCCGCGTGCGTCACCAGGTTGACGCCGGCTAGCAGCGTCGGCAGCAGCGTGTGCGCACTTTCATAGGCCGCCTGCGCGTCGGCCACCTTTGAAGAACACAGCGAGCCCCCGCTCCGGCAGGGCACGCCGATTCGCCGTGCAAGCTGCGTAGTCGCGAAGATCATCTGCGTGGCTTCCGGCGTGCCGAAGGTCGGCGAGCCGGTGCGCATCGACACGGCGCCAACGAAGGAACCCATGATGACCGGCGCGCCCGGCCGCACCAACTGTGTGAGCGCCATGCCTGCCAGGGTCTCCGCCAGGATCTCGGACATGCAGCCGGCCGCGGTGACGGGCCCCATCGCACCGGCGAGCACCGCGGGCACGATGATCGTGCCCTGATTCTTGGCGGCGAACACGCGCAACGCACCGAGCATGCGGCCGTCGAAGGTCAGAGGCGAATTCGAATTGATGTTGCCGAGTACGACCACATGGTCGTCGAGGTACTGCTCGCCGAACAGCACTTCTGCCATGCGCACCGCATCGGCCGCGTGGCCCGGCGTCTCCGGCGTCGCCTCGCACCCCTGGTCGCTGAGGCGGAAGTAAGCGTACTGCACATCCAGGTGGCGCTTGCCTGGTGCGATGTCCATTGGCTCTACCGCTGTGCCACCGGAAAAATGGATGGCCGGCGCCACATGCGCCAGCTTGATGAAATTGTGCAGGTCTTCCAGCGTGCCGTAGCGCCGTCCGCGGTCGAGGTCGGTGACGAACGGCGGCCCGCCAACCGGCGAGAACACGGTGGCATCGCCGCCGAAGCGCACGCTGCGCTCGCTGTTGCGGGCGTGCAGCATGAATTCGCGCGGCGCGGTGCGCAGCAACGCCCGGGCCATGCCGCGCGGAATGCGCACCCGCTCGGCGCGCACATCGGCGCCGGCCGCGCGCCAAAGATTGAGCGATTCGGGATCGCGGCGGAACTCGATGCCGATCTCTTCGAGGATGGTTTCCGCGTTGTGTTCGATGACCTCGACCGCCTCGGTGCTCAGCAGGTCGATGACCGGCAGACGGCGGCGGATGTAGGGCAGCTTGACGGCCTTGCGCTGCGCGCGGGCCGCGCGGCGTGCTTCGCGGCCGGGCCCCCGGCCGGTCCGCTCGATCAGGGCTCCCTCGCTCATGCGCCGCCTCCGGTTTCTCTTATTTATAACACATGTAAGGTTTAGATCGAAACGGCCGCGGACCCATGGCCAACCGAGATCGCGCTGGAGTAAGCTTGGCGCCGGGGAGCCGCACCATTGCGGCACAGCGACGCGAACCGCGTCAGCGGGCCTTCAAGGTGCCGAGAATCGTCGACCATGACCGCCGGCGCGAAGAGATCGCGCGGCTTGCGGTGCGCGTGATCCAGCGGGACGGCGCCGAGAGCGCCACGGTGCGCGGCATCGCCAGTGCGGGCGGCTTCAGTATCGGCGTGCTGAGCCATTATTTCCGCGACAAGGACGAGCTGGTCGGTTTCGCTTTCCAATGGCTCGCGCACCAGTCGTTTGCAGATCTCGACGCCGCGGTCGCCAGCGCGCCGCCGGGCCTGGCGCGCCTGCGCACCGCGCTCGAATTCATGGTGCCGGCGACCGCCGCGCCGAGCTTCATCCGAGTGTGGCTCAGCCTGTGGGGCGGCGCCATGCGCAATCCGGCGCTGGCGCGCGTGCACCGCGCTTACTACGCGCGCTGGCGCCGCTATCTTGGCCGCTGCCTCCGCGAAGCCGTGCAGCGCCGTGAAATCGCCGCCCCACGCTCGCTGCGGAACGCCACCGACCTGCTGACTGCCGCCGTCGACGGCTACTGGATCGGCGCCAGCTTCGAGCCGCGGCGCTTTCCCTTGCGCCGCCGGCGTGCACTGGTAGCGCAGCTGCTGACCACCGTGTTGGGGCCGGCCCCTGCGCACGGACGCCGCGCGGCATGAGCGCACTGCCCGCCTCCGCCCGCCACTACTCCGCCTGGTCGCTGCTGCGGGCGCGCTTTGCCGGGTCCGGCTACTGGCGTCCGCTGTGGGCCGGACGCAAATTGAAACCGGCCTACGACGTGGTGATCGTCGGCGCCGGCGGCCACGGCCTGGCGAGCGCATTCCACCTGGCGCGGGATCAGGGCATGCGCCGCATCGCCGTGCTCGAAAAGCGCCTGGTCGGCTATGGCAACGTTGGCCGCAACACGACGATCGTGCGCTCAAACTACCTGCTGCCCGAGAACCACTACTTCTACGAGGATTCGTTGCGCCGCTGGGAAACGCTCTCTCACGATCTCAACTACAACGTCATGTACAGCCCACGCGGCGTCGTCGACCTGGCGCTGACGGATGATTCGATGCTGGCGCTGGCGCGCCGTGGCAACGCGATGCGGCTGGCCGGCATCGACGCCGAGCTGCTCGACCTGGCCGCGCTAGAGCGGTTCGCGCCCGAGCTGGAAGCGCGCCGCAAACGCCGCTTTCCGATTGTCGGCGCGCTGCTGCAGCGGCGCGGCGGCACCGTGCGGCACGACGCCGTCGCCTGGGGCTACGCGCGCGCCGCCAGCGCGCTGGGCGTCGACATCATCGAGGACTGCGAAGTCACCGGCGTGCGCACGGCGGGCAACGCGGCCACCGGCGTGGAGAGCACGCGCGGCTACGTGCAAGCCGATCGCGTCGTGTTCGCCACCGCGGGTCACACCGGCATGATCGGCGCGATGCTCGGCACGCCGCTGCCAATCGAGACGCACTTGCTGCAGGCGATGGTGTCCGAGCCGATCAAGCCGCTCATCAATTCCGTGTATGTGTATGTGTCGCCCGGGCATGGCGAAACCTATATTTGCCAGTCCGATCGTGGCGGGCTGGTCATGGGCGGGCACCTCGACGGTTTCCCCTCTTATACTCGCGAAGGCGTGTGGCACCGGCTCGAGGACGTCGTGCAGGGCGCGCTCGAACTTTTCCCGCGCATTGGCGGCGTAAAGATTCTGCGGCAGTGGGCCGGCACCAACGACATGACGATGGACGGCAGCCCGATCATGGACCGGCTGCGATACGACAACGTTTTCGTCAACGCGGGCTGGTGCTACGGCGGCTTCAAGGCGATCCCCGCCTCGGGTGCCGCGTTTGCAAAGTTCGTCGCCAGCGGCACAGCGCCGGATCTGATCCGCGCCTACCGGCTGTCGCGTTTTGCCAGCGGCCACCTGCTCGACGAACCCGGGCAGGGCCCGTTTCCGGTGCGGCTGTGAGGCAGCTCCCCTGCCCTTTCTGCGGCGCGCGCGAACTGCGTGAGTTCGTGTTCCACAAGACGCTGCCTGCCGCCGCCAGCGCCACCGCCGACGCCAGCGCGGACGAATTCGCACGCACCTACCTGCGCGTTGCCGATCCGCAACTGAGCGTCGAGCACTGGCAGCATGTGCACGGCTGCCGCGCCTGGCTGCTGGTGCGGCGAAATCCATCGACCGGTGCCGTATTGGCGGTGCAAATGCTCAGTGGAACCGCGCCATGAGCACGCCTCCGTTACGGCGCGGTACACGTATCGGCACGCAATGGCTGTCATTCCGTTTCGATGGCCGCAGCTACCCGGCACAGGCCGGCGATACCGCGGCCTCAGCGCTGCTGGCCAACGGCGTGCGGCTCATGGGACGCAGCGTTAAATACCGGCGCCGGCGCGGCCTGCTGGGCGCCGGCCCTGAAGAGCCCAATGCGCTCTTCAATGTTGGCGAGCAGCCGCAGCTCATTCCCAATGTGCAGGCCACACTATTGCTGCTGCGCGAAGGCATGAGCCTGGCCAGCCAGAATCGCTGGCCGTCGCTGCGCGTGGACCTTGCATCGCTCCTGCAGGCCGGCGGCGGATTGTTTTCAGCTGGCTTCTATTACAAGACTTTCATCTGGCCCTCATGGCGCACCTATGAATCGCTGATTCGCCGGCTGGCGGGACTCGGCGCCGCACCGCTCGATTGCGCATTGCCGCACGTGGCGATCGAACACCTGGCCTGCGATGTGCTGGTCACGGGAGCGGGTCCCGCGGGGCTCGCTGCCGCGCGCGCGGCCGCGCGCGCCGGGGCGCGCGTCGTGATCTGCGAATCCGAACCCGTCTGCGGCGGCGAACTCGAGTTCGAGGGTGGCCACATCGACGGCCAAACAGCCGCCGCCTGGCTCGTGCGCACATTGGCCGAACTCGAATCGCTCGGCGCGCGGATTCTGACGAGCACGACGGTGATCACGGATAACGGCGGCGAGTTTATCGCGCATGCCGAGCCCGGCGGCCTGCCTGGCCACAATACGATGTACCGGATCAGGCCGCGCGCCATGGTGCTGGCCGCGGGCGCACTCGAACGGCCGATCGTGTTCTGCAACAACGACCGGCCGGGCGTGATGCTGCTCGGTGCCGCCGAACGCTACCTGACGCGCTACGGTACGCAGGTCGGACGTGAACTGGTGCTGTTCGCGAATCACGATCGCGTGTACGCGTCGGCGCAGCGCCTGGCTGCCGGCGGCATGGCCGTGCGCGCGATCGTCGACACGCGCGGCGCGGATGCGCTTATGACCGGCAGCGCTGCACATGTTCTGCGCGATTCGCTCGTTGCAGCTGGCGTCGAATGCCTGGCCGCACATGCGGTGATCAGCGCCAATGGTGGCAGCGGCGTGCGGGCGGTGCGCGTCGCGCCGCTCCACGGCGGCCCGCCGCGCAAGATCCGCTGCGACACGATCCTGGTCAGCGGTGGCTGGTCGCCTGCGCTCCATGGCGGATTTCACGGGGGCGCGGCGCGCGCCTACGCGCCGCCGCTGGATTCATTCGTCGCGGCTACGTCCACCGAAACGCGCAGACATGCTGGCAGCGCCAACGGCTGTCTCGAACTCGGCGCGGCACTCGCTGATGGCCATGCGGCCGGTGCGCGTGCCGCTGCGGACGCGAAGGCGACCGGCCATGCGGGTGTGGCGCCGCAGGGCAATGGAGATCCGTCGCCGCGACTGCAAGCCTTCGCACGTTCGCCGGCTGCGCCTGCCGCCGAGAGGCGCCAGTTCATCGACCTGCAGAATGATGTCACGGTGGCCGATCTGCGCGTGGCGCTGGCCGAAGGTTTCAGCGACATCGAACATGTGAAACGTTACACGACCCTGGGCATCGGCACCGAACAGGGCCGCAGCAGCGCCGTGCTCGGCGCAGCCGTGCTCGCCGAACTCAAGGGCGAATCGCTGGCCGCAGTCGGCGTGAGCCGCAGCCGGCCGCCTTACCAACCGGTCACGCTACGCTCGATCGCGGGGTTTCACGTCGGTGACGCCGTGATGGTTTCACGCCGCACACCGCTTAATGACTGGCACGTGGCGCACGGCGGCATGCTCGAGCCGATGGGACTGTGGATGCGGCCGCGCTATTACAGCGCCAACGGGGCCAATCCCTTCGATGCCGCCATTGCCGAGGCGCGCCAGGTGCGCACCGCGGGCGGCATCGTCGATGGATCGACGCTCGGCAAACTCGAGGTCGCCGGACCAGACGCCGCGGCCTTCCTGGATTTCATATACCTGTCGAAGGCCAGCACGATGCGCGTCGGCCGCAGCAAGTACATGGTCAACCTGCGCGAAGACGGCATGGTGCTCGACGATGGCCTGGTATTGCGCCTCGCGGACGATCGCTTCCTTGCGACCACCGGCTCCGGCCACGGCACGCACATGCTGTCGCACTTCGAACATTACCGGGCGTTGCACTGGAGCGGCCGCGGCGTGACAGTCACCGATGTGACCGAGGCCTGGGCGGTAATCGTGGCCGCCGGGCCGCGTTGCCGCGACGCGCTCCTGCAGGTGCTGGACACAGCGTGGCAGGCACCGATCGGGCGCCTTGGCCACATGGATTTCGCCGACGGCTCACATGCAGGCCAGGCGCTGCGCGTGTTGCGCGCGAGTTTCTCCGGCGAACTGGCATTCGAGCTGCACTGCCGGCCGGCCGGCGCGGTGGCGCTGTGGGAGGCACTGCTCGCAGCGGGCCTCGCGGCTTATGGACTTGAGGCCGTGGATATCCTGCGGGTCGAGAAGGGTTATCTCACGGGCTCGGAACTCAACGGTCAGACAACACCATTCGATCTCGGCATGGCGGCGCTCGTTAAGCAGGGCAACGACTGCCTCGGCCGCGCGCTGCTCGACCGGCCGGCTTTTCATGAAGCGACACGGCCGCGTCTCGTCGGCCTGCGCGCGTGCGACGGCCGCTCCCGATTCCTGGCGGGCGCGCAGTTGACCACTGCGGCCGCACCAGACCGCCCTCAGGGATTCGTGACGTCAAGCGTGTACAGCCCCACGCTCGATCAGTGGCTGGGACTTGCGCTGTTGGCACGGAATCAGGCCGAAGGTACGCAGCTTATGGCTCGCGATCCGCTCCGCGGCAGCGATGTTGCAGTCCATGTCGTCGCACCTGTGCACTTCGATCCTGCCAGCGAACGGATGAAGGGCTGACATGCAGACTCAAAGCAGCCGCTGCAGCATCGATCGCCAGGCCCACGGCCGCGTGCTGGAATTCGCCGCGTTCAGCTGGCCGCAGCCCGGCGACGCAATGGTCGGCTGGCCGAGTGTTGCGGGCGCCGTGCGGCGTGACGCCCTGAACCGCGCAATCCTGCTGCATTTCGCGCCAGGCCGCGTGCTGGCGCCCGATCCGTCAGCCGCGACCGAGGCGCTGCTCGATGCCGCCGCGGCACAAGGCGTGGGCAGCGGTATCGATGTCACCGGCAAATGGGAGCACTACATCATTGCCGGGCCCGATGCCGCGCGCCTGCTGGCCTGCGCCATCGAACCCGGCGCGGTGCTTGAAAACCGCGAGTGCGCTGCCGTCACACTATTCGACTGCCCCGCAGTGATCGCGCGCACGCACGCTGGCTTCGAGCTTTGGCTGCAATCGAGTTACAGCGCCGATTTTCTCGCCACGGCCGAAAGATTCCGCGCCGCCCTGCAGCGCACCTGAGTGGGTGCCGTAATTGCACGCCGCATCTGTGCCGGGCATAGTGTGCGCCGGTTCAACCACCAACTTGCCGGGACCGACATGAACACGACCCACGCGCGGATCGACCGGCGAGAGATGCTCGCGCTCACGCTTGGCGTTGCCGTCGCAACTTCGGCGCGCATCGCCGGCGCCGCCGGCGTGGCGGGCAAAGCGGGTGACGCGCAGAGCAAACGGCTGGCGGCGATGCTGGCGGACTTCGCCGAGCAGATCCTGCGGCTCAGACCCGAAGCGGCGACCTCGCTCGGCCTGGACCACGGCGCGCGCCGCGCACTCAAGAGCCGCCTGAACGACGTCTCGTCGGCCAATGACCAGCGTTGGGTCGCGCAGGCCCGCTCAATGCTGACGCATTTGCACACGATCGACGCTGCGAAGCTCGCGCCGCTCGACCGGCTGCGCTTGGAGACAGTGAAGTACGCAGCGACAGCCGCGACCGAGGGCGCACGATTTCTTTGCGGCCGGCCCGTTGCGGCCTTCACGGACAACGGGGTTGCGCCGTTCCCTGTCACGCAGCAGGACGGCGCGGTCACGAGCGTGCCGGAGTTCCTCGACTCGCAACATCAGATTGCCGATGCCGGCGATGCCGAGGCTTACCTCGCCAGGGTTGCCGCCTTTGCGCACATTCTCGACCAGGAGAGCGAGCGGATCGCGGCGCAGGCCGCGCACGGCGTCGCGCCGCCGTCATTCATCGCCATCAATGCGCTCGGGCAGCTCACGCAATATCGGCACACACCGGCCGCGCAGCAAAAGCTCGTGTTTTCGCTGGTCACACGCGCGCGCGCGCTCGGCCTGGCCGGTGACTGGGAAGGACGCGTGACCGAACTGGTGCAGCATCAGGTGTATCCGGCGCTCGATCGCCAGATCGCGGCTTTCGCCAGAGCGACCGAGCGTTCCACCGACGATGCCGGCGTCGATCGGCTGCCCGACGGCGAGGGCTTCTACCGCTGGGCCCTGAAGCTCGGCACCACCACCGACATGAGCCCGCAGGAAATCCACGCCGTCGGCCTCGAACAGAACAAGGCGATCAAGTCGCGCATGGATGCGATCCTCAGGACGCAGGGCATGACGCAGGGGAGCGTCGGTGAGCGTCTGCTTGCGCTCAACAGCCGGCCCGAGCAGCTGTTTGCCGACGACGACGCCGGCCGCGCCCAGCTGATCGATTACTGCAACGATCGCATCGCCGCGATACGGACGCTGATGCCGCAGTTCTCGCACCTGCAGCTCAAAGCGGCGCTGCGCGTCAAGCGCGTGCCGGCCGACATCCAGGACGGCGCGCCGCTCGGCTACATGAACGGCGCCTCGATCGACGGCGTGCGGCCGGCCACCTACTACATCAACCTCAAGTCGACGCACCTGTGGCCGAAGTACCAGATCCCCACGCTCACCGCCCATGAGGGCCTGCCGGGCCACGCCTGGCAGGGTGCGTTCCTGACCGAACACAGCAACGAAATTCCGCTGATGTTCCAGCTGATGGGTTTCAATGCCTATATCGAGGGCTGGGCGCTGTACGCGGAACAGAGCGTTGACGAACTGGGCTTCTACGCCAACGATCCCTTCGGGCAGGTCGGCTACCTGCAGGCGCAGCAGTTTCGCGCCTGCCGCCTGGTGGTGGATACCGGCCTGCATGCGCTGAAGTGGCCGCGCGGGAAGGCCATCCGTTTTCTGGTGGAGGAGACCGGCCGCGGGCGCGACGCGATGACCAGCGAGACCGACCGCTATTGCGCCAGCCCGGGCCAGGCCTGCGGCTACAAAACCGGGCACAACGAGATGCTGCGCCAGCGCTCGCGCGCGCAAACCGCACTCGGCGCGCGCTTCGACCTGGCGGGATTCAATGACGCCGTCGTCAGGACCGGCGGCGTGCCGCTGGCGGTGCTCGGCACGGCTATCGATCAATACATCGCAGGAGTCTGAACGACCATGAAACGCACGGCCGCGGCACTATGGGTTGGCGATCTTAAAACCGGTGACGGCTCATTGACGACGCACAGCGGCGCGCTGGAGCAGACGCCGTACACGTTCGCGCAGCGATTCGGCGATTCGCCGGGCACCAACCCGGAAGAATTGATCGCCGCCGCACACGCTGGCTGCTTCACGATGGCGACGTGCGCGGCGCTGACGCGCGAGGGCTTCAAGCCGACGCGCCTGTCGACACAGGCGGCGGTGATACTCGAACAGGTCGAAGGGGCCTGGACGCTGACCGCCTCGCACCTGGAAATGCGCGCGGTCGTGCCGCAAATCACCGCCGAACGCTTTGCCGAGATTGCCGTCGACGCCAAGGTCAACTGCCCGGTGTCACGCGCGCTGAACCTGAAGATCACGCTGGACGCGCAGCTCGACGCAACGCGCTAGGCCACCCGGCGTAACGCCATGACGGTGGCGATGCCGAGCATCGTCAGCAACACGGAACCGACGACGTGCGCGGTGATCTCCGCGCCCGCGAGCAGCAACCGCCCCTGCTGCAGCAGGCGCGTCACCTCGGCCGAAAAAGTCGAGAAGGTCGTCAGGCCGCCGAGGAATCCCGTCATCACCAGCAAGCGCAATTCCGGCGCCATGCCGAGCGGCGCGGAGAACGCCTCCATCGCCATGCCTACCAGATAACCGCCCAGCAGGTTGGCCGCGAGCGTACCGGGAGGAATAGCCGGGAACAGGCCGTTGAGAGCAAGCGCCATCAGCCAGCGCAATACGGCTCCAAGTGCGGCGCCAGTACCGATCAGCGCGATTGAATTGAGCACGTTCACCACCCGCGATACACGATGCCCGCATCGTCCATGGAAGTGACGGCGAGTTCAAGCCCGCTGCAGTATGCTTAACGGACGTGGAAAGCTCCGCGCTGCAAGATCGGCTGATTGCGCTGCCCGAGATGCGCGAGCTGGACCTGTTTGCCTCGCTCCTCGAGCGGCGTGGCGCGCGCGTGCTGCGCTCGCCGCTGGTTGCGATCCGCGCCGCGCCCGACCCGCAACCGGTGCTGCAGTGGCTGCGCCAGTTCTGTGCCGGTGATTGCCAGGAGCTGGTGCTGCTCACCGGCGAAGGATTGCGCCGGCTCCTCGCCTGCCTCGATTTACACGAACCCGCGATGCGGCCGTCGTTCCTGGCTGCGCTGACGGCGACGCGCAAGATAACGCGCGGACCGAAGCCAGCGCGCGCATTGCGCGAGCTCGGGCTCGCGAGCGACCTGGAGGCCGAAGTGCCGACCACCGCCGGCATCATTGCCACGCTGGCGAAACTGGAGCTGCGCGACCACGTGGTCGGCGTGCAGCTCTACGGGAGCGAGCCGAATCTGCCGCTGCAGCAGACGCTGCGCGAGGCGGGCGCCGAGCCGCGCTGTGTCGCGCCCTATGTCTACGCGGACGCGGCCGACGACGCGGCGGTACGCGCGCTGCTGGCGCAACTGCGCGGTGGTGCGGTCGATGCGATTGCCTTCACCAGCAAGGCACAGGTGGCGCGGCTGTTTGCCGTGGCTGAGGCCAACGAGGTTCTGGCCGCGCTCGCGGCCACGCAGGTCGCGGCGGTGGGCCCGGTGGTGGCGGAAGCGCTGCGCGAGCGCGGCGCGACCGTCAGTGCGATGCCGGAGTCGAGCTGGTTCATGAAGCCGCTGTCGGCCGAGCTGGCGCGGCTCATGGCCGCGTCAGGTGAACCACCGTCAACCGTACCTGTTCAGGCAATCGCAAAGGCTCAGGAATAGAAGCGCTGCAGGAAACCTATGAACTGTTCGAATTCGCTGCGCGTAAAGCGGCTCGCCATCTGCCGCTCGAGGGTGGCCACCTGCCTGACCAGCGATTCCAGCGCGCCCGCGCCCCGCTCCGTCAGGTAGATACCCTGCCGCCGCCGGTCGCGCGTCGAGCGGCACCGGTCGAGCATGCCGTCTTTTTCCAGCCGGTCGAGCAGCGCGACAATGCTGGCCTTGTCTACCCCTAAATGCGTGCCGAGCTCGATCTGCGCAATGCCGGGATTGGAGCCGACCAACACCAGCAGGCTGAACAGCCCCGGCCGGATATTGTTCTCGCCGATAACGGCGACGTACTGGCGCCATGAGCACAGGTGCGCCCGCCGCAGGTTGAAACCCAGCAGTCGCGGCAGGCAGCCCAGGTCGACGCTGGCATCGCGTGCACGCTCGGTGCGCGGCTTCAGGGCTCGCTTCGGGCTGACGCGAGTGCGGGCACGTGCTGTCCTGGTACGCTCGCCAGTTGCCACTGCCGTCATATTCAGCCCCTGCGCGCCGCGCGATGGCGGCAGCGCAAAAGTATAGTTTTGTTATTGTTCGTAGTGCAAATAGTTGCAATGATGCATTGCATTCAAGGCCGCCGCCCCGCAGCACTGTTTACCGCGGCCGCGATCGCCACCGCGGTCTGCAGCGCGCGTGCGCCGTCCTCACCACTGACCGCCACTGCGCGTTCGCCGCGGCAACTCGCCAGAAACGCCTCAATCTCGCTGCGCAACGCATCGCCGGGCTCGAAGGACTGCTCATCGATGCTCACCGGGAGCCCTGCTGCGCCGGCCGCGACCGCCTGCTTGCGAATCACCGTCAGTACTTTCTGCTGCAGGTCGAGCGACAGGTAGGCGTCGTCCTGGAAGATGCGCAGGCGCCGCTCGGTCTTCAGGCTGACGCGGCTCGCGGTGGCATTGGCCACGCAGCCATTGGCGAAGCGGATGCGCGCGTTGGCGATGTCGATCTCGGCGGAGAACACCGGCGTCCCGACCGCGTCGATGTGCTCGATCTCGCTGCCGACGATGCTCTGCACGATGTCGAGGTCGTGGATCATCAGGTCGAGCACGACGTTGACGTCGGTGCCGCGCTCGCGGAACGGCGCCAGCCGCTGGCAATCGATGAATCGCGGCGTGCGCAGGTGCGGCTCGGCAGCGACGATGGTCGGATTGAAGCGCTCCAGATGCCCCACCTGCAGCACGCGCCCCGCGCCGCGCGCGGCCGCCACCAGCGCCCGCGCCTGTTCTACCGTCTCGGTGATCGGCTTCTCGACCAGCACGTGCGCGCCGGTCTCCAGGAACGCGCGCGCGATCTCGAAGTGCGCAGCGGTGGGTGTCACGATGCTGACCGCATCGACCGTGCCCAGCAGCTCGTGGTAATCGGCCACGGCACGCGTGCCCAGTTCGCTCGCAACCGCGCCGCCGACATCCGCGCGCGCATCGGCGACCGCCACCAGTTCGCACCCTGGGAGCGAGGCGTACTTCTGCGCGTGAAAACGCCCCAGGTAACCCACGCCGACGACCGCTACGCGGAGTCTGTCCATGGGCGTTATTATGCCCGCATTGGCGGCCGCATCCGCGCCTGCCTGTGGCCCGAAGGAATCCGATGCAGTCATTGCTGAAATTCTGGCGCCGCTATCGACAGACGAGCGGCGTACAGCACGAGCTGATGAGCTTTGGCATCTGCCTCGCCATTGGCGTGATTGTCATGCCGATACTGATCTGGCTGGTCGGATCATCGCGGCTCGGCCCCTATGCCAACGGCGGATTGTTCGCGCTGTGGCGCGATTATGTCGCGGCCCTGACGCATGGGTCACTGGCCTTCTGGCTGGTCGCGCTCGGCCCCTACGCGGCACTGTGGATGTTGCGCGGCGCGCGCTTCTGGTTGCGCCGCTGACCGTCACCGCGAAACTGTCGACTGCGTCACGTTTTCGCGGCCAGTGGGCCCGTAGCGCAACTTCCGCCTCGACACCAGAGCGGGCATTGTTGGGTGCAGCCAGCACCATGATTCCGGACCGCCAGTGGATCTACGATTCAACAATCCAGACGCAGAAGCCGACGCACAAGAAGCGGCCGGACCCGACGCGCCCGATGTACGCGGCGACACCTTCACCCGCATTCGCAAATCGCTGGTGACCTCCCGGCTGACGCTGGCCAGCGATGCCGCAGGCGGCGATCCGTATGACAGCCGCCGCGGCCGTACGCCCGGATCGGTCTGGGGCCACCGCCGCCGCTGACGGCGCAGCACGCGGATCCACACCAAGCTGGTCCACGCCCGGCTGATTCACGGCAGATTGACACGCATCAGGCGGGCCAATAGCGCCATGCCAGCGCGGCGATAATCAGCACCAGCACGACCTGTGCGGGCCGCCGCCAGGCCCGGCCTTTGAGTTCGCCCACAAAACTGGCCCCGGCAGCCAGCACCAATGACCACGACCAGGCCAGGGCCTTGAGCAGCGGCAGCTGCTCGCCGGCCAGGCGCGCCGAGTACTCGGGCAAGAGCAGGAAAACGACACCGGTCATGGAAAGCGAAACCGCCAATGCGGCGGCCGAACCCAGAACGATTCCCAGCAGGACGGTCAAAGGCTTCACAGTGCCAGCCTCGTGATTAGCTTGAATCCACAGTTCTTAAGACCCATGACTGCCCTGCTGGTGCCAAAGCTGTCAGACTTGTGCCGACCTCGAAGCCGCCCGGAGCCTTGATCCCTCATGCCCAGAGCCGAAAGCCGCCTGCGCAAGTACCTGTCCCCCGTGGCGCTCGGCGCCGCCTGCCTGCTGCTGCTCGCGGCCACGGCCTCGACCGGTTCGCGCAGCAGCGTGCAGCTGCCGGAGGGCGCGATCCATCCGACGCCGCGGCAGCAGGAAATTGCGCAGCAGGTGGCCAGCAACCTCGAACACTATCATTACAGCCGTCGCCCGATCGATAAGGAATTCGGGGCGCAGGTCTTCGATCGATACCTGAACGGGCTGGACGGCCAGCACAGCTACTTCCTGGCGGCCGATGTCGCCTCGATGACGCAATGGCGCTCGGGGTTCGACGACATGATCCACACGGGAGCGCTCGAGCCGGCCTACCTGATGTTCGCCAAGCTGCAGCAGCGTAATCGCGAACGCATCGAATACGCGCTGAGCCTGCTGGCGACCGAACCGGACTGGAAGCTGAACGAACGCTACACCTTCGATCGCGACAAGGCTCCCTGGCCGCGCGATGTCGCCGAGCTCAATGAACTGTGGAGGCAGCGCGTCAAGAGCGACGCGCTCTCGCTGATGCTCACTGGCAAGACCTGGCCGGAGACGGCTGACATTCTGAAGAAGCGCTACCAGCGTGTGCTGGCGCGCGTCGGCCAGGTCAGCGCCGACGACGTGTTCGAGTCGCTGATGAACTCCTACGCGGCCGTTTATGACCCGCACACCAATTACCTCGCCCCGCGCAGTGCGGAGGAATTCCGCATCCAGATGAGCCTGAGCTACGAGGGCATCGGCGCCTCGCTCCAGCTCGTCGACGACTATGTGACGATCGGCTCGCTCCTGCCGGGCGGCCCCGCCGCCGCGGCCAATACGCTCAAGCCCAACGACCGCATCATGGCCGTGGGCCAGGGCCACGATGGCGCGCTGACCGACGTCGTCGGCTGGCGGCTCGACGACGTGGTGCAGCTGATCCGCGGCAAGGGCGGCACGGTCGTGCGCCTGCAGATCCTGCCCGCCGGCGCGGCGCCGGGGAGCGAACTGCGCCCCGTGGCGCTGACGCGCGGCAAGATCACGCTGGAGAACCAGGCCGTCAAGCAGGAGGCGCGCGCCATACAGGTGGGCGAGCGCACGCTGCACGTCGGCATCATTACGGTGCCCGGCTTTTACGAAGACAACGACGCGCGCAATGCCGGCGATCTCAACTACCGCACCACCTCGCGCGATGTGCGTCGCGCGATCACCGAATTGCAGGCCAAGGGTCCGATCGATGCGCTGCTGCTCGATCTGCGCGGCGACGGCGGCGGCTACCTGCCGGAAGCGATCTCACTGAGCGGACTGTTCATCGACCAGGGTCCAGTGGTGCAACTGCGCAATACGGACGGCAGCATCGAGCACCTCGATGACAACGATCCGGGAGTGGCCTACAGCGGCCCGCTGGCCGTGCTGGTGGATCGCACCAGCGCTTCGGCCTCGGAGATCTTCGCCGCGGCGATGCAGGATTATCACCGCGGCCTGGTGCTCGGCCAGACCACCTTCGGCAAGGGCACCGTGCAGGAAGTGATCTCGCTCGATCACCGCTGGTCGCAGGAGTCGAGCGGCGGGCAGCTCAACGTGACCTTCCTGAAGTTTTATCGCATCACCGGCGAGAGCACGCAGCTTCACGGCGTGCAGCCGGACATCGAGCTGCCGGCGCGCATCAACACCAAGGACGTCGGTGAGGGCGCGCTGGAATCACCGCTCCCCTGGGACCGCATTCCGCCGGTGGCATTCCGCGCCGACGCGCCGCTGGGCGAGGTGGCGCAGACCATTGCAAAAGAACAGACGCAGCACTCGGCACATGACGCTGACTACCAGTGGCTGGTCGGCGCGCTTGCGGCGCTGGAACAGAGCCGCGCCGACCATTCGCTGTCGCTGAACCTGGCTGAACGGCAGCGCGAGCGCACCACGCAGGAACAGCAGGCGTTGACGCGCGAGAATGCGCGCCGCTCGGCCGATGGGCTGGCGCCGCTCAAAGCGCTGAGTGATTCTCCGGCCGACGAACAGCCCGACGTGGTGATGGCGGAAGCGGCGCGGATCACGGCGCAGCTGGCGATGGCTTCGGGCATCACTCCCGCCGCCAGCACGACTACCACGGCCGCCGCCGCTAGCCGCTAGCGCACTAGTTTGCGACGGACTCACCGCAGCGTGCGGCTAGCGCAACAGTACCCGGTAGATTTCCCAGCAATCCTCGGATAGCACCAGCGAGGATGAGGCGCTCTCATCGGGCGCCAGGCTGGCGGCATCCGGCACGACATCAGCTTCGCCGCGATAGCGGGCAATCTTGCGGAAGGCGTCGGCGCGCGCGCGGATGTCCGGCAGCAGTTCGCGCCGCTCCTCGAGCAACCCACGCGCCGTCTGGATTTCTTCCATCATCCGTACACAGCGGTCGCGCTCGCCGTATTCACCGGGCACCGGCTCGCGCCGGCCGCTGGCCTGGTGCGTGGCCTCGAACAGCCCGGTGCGCGTCAGGCGTTCGCGCAGCACCTGGCCATAGGCCACCGCGGCCAGGTTGATGGCACGGCGCGATTCGACCAGCAGCCCGGTGAAGTTGGGCTGCTCGGCCTCGAGCGCGGTACGCTCGGCGCGCGCCTCGGTCAGCGTCTGTTCTGCCAGGAGCGCCTGGATATTCGCGGCGTGCAGCTCCTGGCGCACGCGCCGCCGGTGAAAGTAATGCCAGAAGCGCTGCAGGCCGGCCAGATACCGCTGCAGTTCGGTGACGCGGACACGCACTGCGATCGCGGTCTCCTCGGCGCTTTGGCAGCTGGCCTCGACGCTCTGCCTGCGATCGAACTGGCGGCGGTTGAACTCGGCGAAGAAACTGCGACGCTCCCGGTCGACCTGCTGCGTCTCGAGCTCGGTGACAAACTGCTGCACCAGGCTTTGCCCGAGCTTCCACAGTTCTCGCAGCTGGTAGAACACCAGCGCCTGATAGGCGGTCTCCGGCTGCGCGAGGCGTGCCTCGAGGCCCTGCAGCAGTTCCTGCACGCGCGCCGTGGCGCCCTCCTGCTGCTTGACGCGGTCTTTCAGCCGCTGGATTTCCTCCTGCGCGCTGCTGAAGGATTTTTTCAGTTCGATGCGGTTGCGGAACAGGTGCAGGATGCGCCCTTCATCCGGCTCGGCCTCGCGGCCTTCGCCGAGCGCCATGCGCACGAAGCCCAGTTGCCGGAGTCGTTTCATGAATTGCGCAACCAGGCGCATGGCAGATCCGTGTTCAGCCGGCTTGTGGGTCGGAACCGCCGCGGGCGAAGCTGTGGCCGCGCTCGGCGCAGTATTCAAGCCACTTGTTTAGCATCATGTTGCGTGCCCAGCGCCGACCCAGTTCACGATCCTCGGCGGAGCCCTCCGCAGGGCAGGCTTCCAGCAACCGCGCGTCGTGATAGACCCGCAGCCGCTGGTCCGGCACCCGCTCGAGCACCGTCGCGGCACCACGCGCAGGCAGCAGGTAGCTGAGCAGCAGCTCGGAAGTGTAGCGGGCGCGTCCCAGCACATTGAGCACCAGCGTGCAGTCGCCAGCGGCGTCGGACACGCGGCTCGCCGCCAGCGTTGCAAGGTCGCCCGCCAGGGCCGCCAGATGCAGGTAATTGCTCTCGTACAGCCCCATCAGCGCGACAAAGCCGCGCGGCCGCGTGCGCCAGGGAACTACCAGATTGCTTGCTGCGATCACGATCCCGAATATAGCACGCGGGTTATAGCCGCCATCACCGCTAGCGGTGAGGCGCGACCTGCGTCACGCCGATTTAATGAACAGCCGCTCACGATAGTGACGCAGTTCGGCAATCGACTCGATGATGTCGGCACGCGCCAGGTGCGCCGAGCGCTTGGCAAACGATCCGTTGAGCTGCGGATACCAGCGCGCGGCCAGCTCCTTGAGCGTGCTGACGTCCAGGTTGCGGTAGTGAAAATATTTCTCCAGCGATGGCATCCAGCGCGCGAGAAAGCGGCGGTCCTGGCAGATGCTGTTGCCGCACATCGGCGAGGCGCCGGCGGGCACGTGCTGGGCGAGAAACGCCAGCGTCTGGCGCTCGGCCTCGGCCGCGCTGACAGTGCTGGCGCGCACGCGTGCGAGCAGACCGCTGGCACCGTGATGCGTCTGGTTCCACTCGTCCATGCCGGCCAGCACCCCTTCATCCTGGTGGATCGCCAGTTCTGGGCCTGCGGCGATCTCATTCAGATCACGATCGGTCACCACCGTCGCGATCTCGATGATGCAGTCCTGATCGGGCCTGAGCCCGGTCATTTCCAGGTCGATCCAGATCAGGTGCTCGTTGCTGCTCAAATGCCTGGGCTCCCGCTGATTAAGGCATCATAGCAGGGTGAAGAAGCCCTCCGCCGCCGGTGGTGACGCTGCAGCGGTGCGCGAGCACGCGTTGGTGCTGGTCGCCCACGGCGCCAGCGCCCGCGTGCGCCTGGCGAGCGGCGAGGAAACGCTGGCGCGAACCGCCCGGCGCGGCCTGCAGTGCGTGTGCGGCGACGAGGTGATCTGCAGCAGCGACAGCCAGCGCGCGCAATGGCAGCTGTACGAAGTCTGCCCGCGCCGCAGCGCGCTTTATCGCAGCAATGCCCGCGGACGCGCCGAGCTCGTAGCCGCCAACCTGACGCTGCTGGTGGTGGTCGTGGCGCCGCGCCCCGAACCGGATCTGTTCCTGGTCGATCGCTACCTCGCAGCCGCCGCCAGCGCCGGCATCGGCTCGCTCCTGCTCGCCAACAAGGCGGACCAGGAATTCACCCTTGAGCTGCGCGCAGACATCGCCGCGCTCGAAGCTGCCGGCTGCGCCGCCCTGCAATGCAGCGCCAGCAGCGGCGCCGGGCTCGAGGCGCTGCGTGCGCGGCTGCGTGGCGAGACGGTCATGCTGGTCGGCCAGTCCGGCGTCGGCAAGTCCTCGCTGCTGCGCCAGCTGGTGCCCGGTTCCGGCGCCGTGGTCGGTGAATTGCTGAAGAGCGATGAAGGCCGGCACACGACCAGCGCTGCGCATCTGTACACGCTGCCGGGCGGCGGCGCGCTGATCGATTCGCCCGGTGTGCGCGATTTCGCGCCGGCGCCGGAAATGCTCGATGCCGGCACGCTCGGCTTTGCGGAAGTCGCGGCGCTCGCGCCGCAGTGCCGGTTTGCCGATTGCGCTCACATGCGGGAACCGCACTGCGCAGTGCGGGCCGCCGTGGATTCGGGTGCGATGAGCGCGCGCCGCTACGAGAGTTACCGGCGGCTGCGGCGCCTGCGCGAGCAACTGCTGGAGCAGTTGCCGCACTCTCAGCGCAAACCGCGCGGCAGCGGTTAGAGCGCCGCGAACCCGCGGCAGCGGCTAGCGGCGCACCAGCGCCTGAGGTGCTTAAAGCGCCTGCCGGCCGGCCAGCGCGTGCGCCAGCGTGCCGCCGTCGATGTATTCGAGCTCACCGCCCACCGGTACGCCGTGCGCGATGCGGCTGGCGCGCAGTCCACGCTGCCGCACCAGCTGCGAGAGAAAGTGCGCGGTGGCCTCGCCTTCCACGGTGGAATTGGTGGCCAGGATGACTTCGCGGATGCCACCCGCGGCGAGCAGTGCGTCGAATTCGGCGCCGCCGAGCTGTTCCGGTCCGATGCCATCGAGCGGTGAGAGATGGCCCATCAGCACGAAATAGCGGCCGCGATAACCGCCCGACTGCTCGATCGCCACGACGTCGGCCGGCGACTCGACCACGCACAGCAGCCCGGCATCCCGCTGCGGGCTGGCGCAGATATCGCACAGCTCGGACTCGGTCAGCATGCGGCACTGACGGCACCGCCCCACGCACGCGAGCGCATGCTCGAGCGACGCGACCATCGCCTGCGCTGCCGGCCGCGCATCCTGCAACAGGTGAAAGGCCATCCGCTGCGCGCTCTTCGGGCCCACGCCCGGCAGCGTACGCAGTGATTCGATCAGTGCGGCGAGCGCGGGTGAATGCTGCATCAGAAGGAGGGAAGCTTCATGCCCGGGGGCAACTTCATGCCGCCCATCACGTTGGCCATCTTGGCCTGGCTGGCCGCCTCGAGCTTGCGCGTGGCGTCATTCAGCGCAGCGGCCAGCAGATCCTCGAGCATCTCGCGGTCGTCGCCAAAGGCGGCCGGCTCGATCTGCACGCGGCGCGCCTCGTGACGACCGTTGATCGTGATCTTCACCATGCCGCCGCCGGACTCGCCGGTGACTTCGAGCTGCGCGATTTCCGCCTGCGCGCGCTGCATGTTGGCCTGCAGGGCCTGCGCCTGTTTCATCATGTTGCCCATGCCACCGCTCATAGCCGCACTCCTTGGCAATACCTGCGTCCGCGGCCACTCATGCCGGCCGGCGCGCGCGCACCGAATCGGGATTCACCGTGGCGCCGAACCGCTCCTGCAGAGCGCGCACGGTCGGATCAACCGCCAGCGCCGCGCGCGCTGCCGCCAGTGTTTCCTGCGTGGCCCGCTCACCCGCTTGCGCCGGTGTCTCGACAACCACCGCGCCAGCGCTGATTTCGATGCGCAGCGTCTCGCCCAGATGGCGGCCCAGCACCTGCGCGAGTTTCTCCTCGCGGGCGCGCGTACGTGCGGTGCTGTGGTGGACATCGAGCGTCAGGCGCAGCAGGCCGGGCTCACGCGCCACCAGCGTGCAGTGGTTCGCGAGCATGCGCGTCGGCCCGTCCAGTTCGACAGCCGCCAGCATCGCGCCCCAGTCGCCTGGCGGCAACGCGCTCTGCGGCAAAGCTGCAGGCACTGATGCCTCCTTGCGTGCGACTGGCGCACCGGGGGCCGTTGGCGCAACCGGCGCTGCCGCCGGCGTGCGCGACTGGCCGGCCTGATCCGGGCGGAAGGCCAGCATGCGGATCAGCGTCATGCGGAAACCCGTATGCGGATCGGGCGCGAGCGCCAGGTCACGGCGGCCCAAGATCGCCGTCTGGTAATAGAGCTGCACGTCCTCGCCGCTCATGCGTGCGGCCAGGTCGCTCACCAGCGCCGGCGCATACAGCTCGTCGCCCGTATATCCGGGCACCAGCTGCTGCAGCGCGACGCGTTCGAGCAGCGCGGCTAACTGGTCGAGTATCTGCCCATAGTCAGGCGAAAAATCCGCCAACTCCGCAGCCGCGGCCAGCACGCCAGGCGCGTCGCCCGCCGCCAGCGCGGCCCCGATGCGTTCGACATGATCGCGAGTGACGGTGCCAAGCATGGCGCGGGCCTCGGGTTCGCGCGCCGCACCGTTGCCGAAGGCCAGCAACTGGTCGAGCAGCGAGAGTGCATCGCGCAGGCTCCCGTCTGCGGCCTGCGCCAGCAATTGCAGTGCCGCGGCATCGTAGGCGAGCTGCTCAGCATCGAGTATGTGCGCGAGCCGCGCACTGATCAGCGGTACCGACAGGCGCTTGAGGTTGAACTGCAGACAGCGCGACAGCACCGTGACCGGAAGCTTCTGCGGATCGGTCGTGGCGAGCAGGAACTTGACGTGCGGCGGTGGCTCTTCAAGCGTCTTCAGCAACGCGTTGAACGAGTGCGTGCTGAGCATGTGCACTTCGTCGATCAGGTAGATCTTGTAGCGGCTGCTGGTGGGCGCGTACTGCACGTTGTCGAGCAGGTCGCGCGTGTCATCGACCTTGGTGCGCGAAGCGGCGTCGACCTCGATCAGATCAATGCTGCGTCCGGCTTCGATCTCGCGGCAGCTGGCGCATTCGAGGCAGGGCGTCGCGCTCACGCCGCGTTCGCAGTTCAGGCACTTGGCCAGGATGCGCGCCACCGTGGTCTTGCCCACGCCGCGCGTACCCGCGAACAGGAAGGCGTGGTGCACGCGGCCGCTCGCGAGCGCGTTGCTGAGCGAGGCGACCACGTGCTCCTGGCCGGTCATCTCGGCAAAGCTGCGTGGGCGCCATTTGCGCGCTAAGGCTGTGTATGCCATCGATCGTCCATATGCGGGCTCACCTGCGGCGTAGATATTGCCGTGGAGGCAGCCCGCGCCGGCCGAACTTCGGCGCACAACGTGGCCGTTACCGCTGCTCCCTTCCGGGCCTGACGGNNGGGTGGGATTCGAACCCACGAACACCCGTGAAGATGTTACTGGAATTCCAGTCCAGCGCCTTCGACCGCTCGGCCACCTCTCCTTTCAATAACTTAGAGAACAAACTTAATGTACAAAATGGTGCTGCCTGATGCTCATTCTAGCAAGCGCGCAGCGCTTCAGGTCTTGAAGCTTGGTGGCATCGACAGGCACGGTTCGCCCGCTGCGCGCGGCCGTTCCGGCTCATCGAGCGGCGGCACCTTGATCGCGTTGCGCGTATCGGGTGCATCCAGCCCAGGCGGCACCTTGAGCGGCGGCATGTCTTTCGCCACACCGCCGACCGCGGGCTCGCGGCACTTCGCGGAATGCTTCCCGTGATGCATCCACGAGCAGCCGCTCAGGGAGAGTAACAGCGCAGCAGCAAGCAGCAAGGGCAGGCGCAATGGATTGTGCTTCATGCGCTGCGCACCTGCGAGACGGTGGCGGCGGCCTGCGCGCTGCGCAACGCTGCGCGCACGCGCGGCTGCGCGCCTGCGCTGAGCCAGGTGAGCGGCAAACGGATTCCAGGTTTGATCATTTTCATTTCGGTCAGCGCCCATTTTACCGGTATTGGATTCGATTCAAGCGACAACTCGCGATGGAGCGATGCCAGCGAGCCATCGATCTGCGCGGCCAGCTCGCGCTCGCCACGCAGCGCCGCGCTCATCACGGCAGAGAGCGCCGCGGGCACCACGTTGGCCGTCACGGAGATGACGCCGCGTGCGCCTGCCAGCACTGCGGCACAGGCCGTGGCGTCATCGCCCGACAACACATCGAACCCGGCCGGCACAGCGCCCAGCAATTCACGCACGCGGCCGGCATCGCCCACCGCCTCTTTGATGCCGACGACGCGCGGGAGTTCAGCCAGCCGGCCAACAGTTGCCGGCAGCAGGTCGACGGCCGTGCGGCTCGGCACGTTGTACAGCAGCACCGGCGCACTCGCAGCCGCGGCGATCGCGGCGAAATGCCGGTACAGCCCCTCCTGCGTCGGGCGGTTATAGGCGGGCGTCACCACCAGCAGCGCATCGAGCCCGGCACCGGCCAGCGCGCGCACGCGCTCAACCACCACCGCGGTCGAACTGCCGCCGACGCCGGCGATCAGCTGCATGCGGCCGGCGATGCGGCGGCGCGCATGCGTCAGCAGCGTGTCCTGCTCCGCATCGGTCAGCACGACCGATTCCCCGGTGCTGCCGCCCACCACGACACCGGTAGTGCCGCTGTGCAGATGCAGGTCGAGCAGCCGTTCCCACCCCTCCAGGTCGAGGGCGCCGTCCTCGAGCATGGGCGTGACGATCGCTACCAGACTGCCTGAAAACATGCTGCCTCGCGTGGTGACCGCGGCCTCATCGCCGCGCAGGGCGCGGGATGTTACGCATCCAGCGCGGCCTGAAGCAAGCCCCGGAAACCGGTACACTCCGGATCGTGAACGACCCCAGCGCTCCCGGCAAGCAACATCTGGCCGTATCCGCGATCGGCAGCGACCACACCGGCATGGTCCACGACCTGACGCGCGTGATTACCGACTGTGGCGGCAACATCGCCGAGAGCCGCATGGCTGCGCTGGGCAACGAATTCGCGATGCAACTGCTGGTGACCGGCAACTGGCACACGCTGGCGCGCATCGAATCGGAGCTCGGGCGGCTGGCCGACACCGCCTCGCTGAGCGTGCACCTGCGCCGCACCGAGGCGCGCCCGGCGCGCAAGGAGCTGGTGCCCTACTCGATCGACATTGTCAGCATCGACCAGGCCGGCATCGTGGCCGGGCTGTCGGGCTTCTTCGCCGCCCGCAACATCGACATCTGCGAAGCGGCCACGCGCAGCTACCCGGCGGCGCACACCGGCGCCCAGATGTTCGCGGTCCAGATGACCATCAACGTGCCGGCCAAACTGCATGTGGCGCAGCTGCGCGAGGAATTCATGGATTACTGCGACTCGATGAACCTCGACGCGATCCTCGAGCCGGTCAAATCGTGAGCGGCGTTGCCATCGGCCGCGTGGTGCCCGATTTCTCGCTGCCGGCCACCGGCGGCGCAGACTTCAGGCTGCGCGACACCCGCGGAGCGCCGCTGGTGCTGTATTTCTACCCGCGCGACAGCACGCCCGGCTGCACGCTCGAAGGCCAGGATTTCCAGCGCCTGCTGCCGGCCTTCACGCGCGCCGGCGTGCATGTCTGCGGCATTTCGCGCGACAGCCTCGCGGCGCACGAAAAATTCTGCGCCAAATATGGTTTCAGATTCCCGCTGCTGGTCGACGCCGATGGCGAAGCCTGTAAATTATTCGACGTGATCCACGAAAAGAACATGTATGGCCGCAAGGTGCTGGGCATCGTGCGCAGCACCTTCCTGATCGATGCGGCCGGCAAACTTCGGCGCGAATGGCGCAAGGTCAAGGTCGAGGGTCACGCGGCCGAAGTGCTGGAAGCCGCGAAGTCATTGTGAAAGCGCGCACGCGCCGCCTGTTCGTGCTCGACACCAACGTGCTGATGCACGATCCGACGGCGATCTTCCGTTTCGCCGAGCACGACATCTACCTGCCGATGATCACGCTCGAGGAGCTCGACGGCCACAAGCGCGGCATGACCGAGGTTGCGCGCAATGCGCGCCAGGTGAGCCGCGAACTCGACGCGCTGGCCGCCAGCATGCCCAGCCGCGACGCCTCGGGCATGTCCGAAGGGCTGGCGCTGTCGCGCACCGGCCACCGCGAGGCTGGCGGCAAGCTGTTCTTCCAGACCAACCTGATCAACGTGACCTTGCCGGAAGGCCTGCCGCAGGGCAAGGCCGACAACCAGATCCTCGGCGTCGTCAAGGCGCTGGGCGAGCAGCAACCGGATCGCGACGTGGTGCTGGTGTCGAAAGACATCAACATGCGCATCAAGGCGCGCGCCCTCGGGCTACCCGCCGAGGACTACTTCAACGACAAGGTGCTGGAGGACACCGAGCTCCTCTACTCCGGCGTGCTGCCGCTGCCCGCCGATTTCTGGGACAAGCACGGCAAGGGCATGGAGTCGTGGCAGCAGGGCGGCCACACCTACTACCGGCTCACGGGCCCGCTGATCGCCTCGCTGCTGCAGAACGAATTCCTCTACCAGGAAAAGAAGGACGAAGCGCCGTTCTACGCGATCGTCAAGGAAATCCACGGCAAGACGGCGCTCCTGTCCACGCTCAAGGACTATTCGCACCAGAAGAACAACGTGTGGGGCATCACGGCGCGCAACCGCGAGCAGAACTT
>PMNQ01000021.1:0-1235 GCA_003162555.1 Gammaproteobacteria bacterium
AGCGGCTGCGGGCGGCGGCGCCTTCGTGATCTTCATCAGTTCAACTTTGAAGACCAGCGTCGATCCGCCCGGTATCACCGGCCGCCGGCCGCTGTCGCCGTAGGCCAGTTCAGGCGGGCAGACCAGCGTGGCCTTGCCACCCACGCTCATGTGCTGCAGCCCTTCGGACCAGCAAGGCACGACTTCGCTGAGCTTGAAGCTNNGCCACTCGGCGTCGTGATCGCACCCTTGGCGGCGGCGGCCTTGGCGCGATAGGCCTTGCCGGCGGCCTTGGTCTTTTCCAGCTCGGCGGCGACGCGGGCCGTCAGCAGTGCCTGGATTTTCGGGCGGTAGGTTTCGGGATCGATGCCGGTCTGCTTGCCGCGCATGCCGGCGGCAAAGCCCGCCTGTACCTGGCGCATCTCCGCTTCACTCAGATCAAAGGGCTTGATGCTGACGCTCAGGATCTCGCCAACCGCGAACATGGCCTTGTCTGCTTCGGACATCGCTGGGCCGGCTGCCTTGGCCGCGCTCGGCGGCGTGCCCGGCGTTGCGCTGGCGGGCGTGCTGGCGGCTGCCGTGGCAGGCGTTTTGGCTGGCTCGTTGGCGGCATAGGCGCCAACGGGCAGGGCGCAAAGCAACAACAGGGCGGGGATGCGGGACATGGACAATCTCCTGGTTGATTCAGGCGCGTATTCTATCGCGCATGCGGACCGCAGTTTCGAACAACGCGCCACGGAAAGGTTCCGGTTTGCCAGGCGTTAGGCCGCTGCGGCTCGCGGACGGCGCGGCGCTGGGACGCGAACTGGAGCAGGCCATCGCTGCGGGCGATGGCGTGGCAGGCGCGCACCGCATCCATGAATTGTGGATGCGCGGCGCGCTCGCCGTGCACATCGAGTCCGCGCTCGAGCGCCTGTGGCAGGGCGCCGCGGCTTCGATTCCCGCCTGGCTCCCGATGCGCCACGTCGAATGGCTCGCGCTCGCCTACGAAGTCAGTGCGCGCTTCCAGGCCAGGCGGCGCGGGCGCTCCAACATCTACCTGGTGCTGCTCGACTACCGCGACAGCCGGGCCGATGACTACGGCGTCTATGTCGGCGAGACGCGTTACGCGATCGCCGCCCGGTTCGATCAGCACAAAGCCGGTATCCGCGCAGCCGGCAGCGTGCTGCGGCGTGGACTCGAGCTGCTGCCCGGACCGGTGTTGCACCTGCAAGGCATCTCGCGCGCCGATGCGCTCGATATCGAGGAGCGGCTGG
>PMNQ01000021.1:1261-26053 GCA_003162555.1 Gammaproteobacteria bacterium
GGGCGAGAGCGCGGAATTACTGCGCCTGATCCTGCCCCGCATCGCCAAACATGGCGGCTCCTACGTGCCGAGCACCTATGCGCTCTGGTACGAGTACCTCGCCGGCGTGAACCCGAAGCTCGTTGCCGCGCTGGACGAACGGCTGAAGAACGAACCGCCGCTCACGCAGAGCGAGATCGAGCAGTTCTACGCGAAATTCATCGACACGCGCGAAGCGGCCACGCTCGAGGCCTACCAGGCGGGTCTCAGCGAACTGATGCGCCGCCTGGGCGAGATCGCCAGCAGCTCAGGGTCAGGCACCGCCGAGTACGCCCGCACGCTGGCACAGTGTCAGCAGGATCTCTCGACAATCAGCGATCCGGCCGGCGTGCAGCGCATCATCAGCTCGCTGGTGACGTCCACGAATGCGGTGCGCGAGTCAACCCAGACGCTGCAGAAGGAAGTCGCCGCGACGCGCGATGAAATGCAGCAGCTGCGCGGCCAGATGGGCGCGCTGCAGAATCTGGCGCAGACCGATCCGCTCACCAGGCTGCGCAACCGCCGCGGCTTCGAGCAGGCCGTGTCCGAGTTCGCGCAGGGGCGCGACGTGGATCTGGCGGGATGTTCAGTGCTGATTGCCGACATCGATCATTTCAAGCGCGTCAACGACAGCTATGGCCACCTGGTGGGCGACCAGGTCATCCGCGCGCTGGCGCAGGTGCTGCAGAACTGCGTCAAGGGCCGTGATATCGCCGCGCGCTGGGGCGGCGAGGAATTCATCGTGCTGCTGCCTGAGACCCTGGGTGAAGGCGCAGTGATGCTGGCCGAGCAGCTGCGCACGGAATTCGGCAAGACGCGCATCAAGCGCGGCGGCAAGCAGGTGTTGAACGATGCCGTGACGATCTCGATAGGTGTGGCCGAAATCGGCGGCGGCGAGCCGCTCGAGCAGGCCGTGGGCCGCGCCGACAGTGCCATGTACCAGGCCAAGAACGGCGGCCGTAATTGCGTGCGGGTTGCGCCGCCGGCCGGCGATGTCGCGGGCGAGCTGGAAAACGCCGCGCAGCCGGTCGCCGGGGCCAGCTGACTGGGGCTAAGATAGCGGCTGCGCGGCAACGGGCCGCGCGTCATCGGGAATCGCGACCGTGGCACACCAGTCTGTGACCCGCACCGCCGCTGCGGAGCACTACGCCGACCTGCACCGCTCGCTGGCAGGATTGCTGGCAGGCGAGCCGGACTTCATCGCCAACTGCGCCAACTTCTCGGCGCTCGTATACACCACGCTCCCGGACCTGAACTGGGCGGGCTGCTATCTGCTGCGCGGAAATGAACTGGTGCTCGGGCCCTTCCAGGGACGCCCGGCCTGCGTGCGCATCGCGATGGGCCGCGGCGTGTGCGGCACGGCGGCGGCGCGGCGCGCGAGCGTGCTGGTGGATGACGTGCACGCCTTCCCCGACCACATCGCCTGCGATCCGGTCTCGCGCTCCGAACTGGTTGTGCCAATGATCAAGGGCGACGCGCTGATCGGCGTGTTCGACATGGACAGCCCTAGCCCTGAACGATTCGATGCCACAGACCAGGCCGGCATGGAAGGCGCGGTGGCGCTGTTGATGAACGCCTGCCGGATCTGAAGAGCCTGCGCGAGGCAACAACATCCAATCGCGCCGGGGTCGCAATGGCCCTGGCCGCGATCTACCTCATCTGGGGCACGACCTACCTGGCGGTTGCGCTGGTGTTGCGGACGATTCCGCCGTTCGCGAGTTCAGCGCTGCGCTACATCTTCGGCGGCGGACTGCTGCTGGCCTGGCTGCTGGTGTTCAGGCGGCAGGCCTTCCGCGGACTGCCGCTGCGGCGCCTGGCGGCGGCCGGCGTGCTGCTGGTCGCGGGCGGCAACGGTTTCTCGGTATGGGCGCAGCAGGGCGTCCCATCCGGCATCGCGGCGCTCCTGATCTCTTCCGTGCCGGTGTTCGTCATGCTGCTCAACTGGCTGCTTTTCGCGCGCCGTGCGCCCGATGTGCGCTCGATGATCGGCATGCTGATTGGCATGTGCGGCGTGGCGGTCATCGTCGCGCACATGCACGCGCTGTCCGGCACGGTGCGGGCGCCGTATGTGATTGCGCTGCTCGCCGCCATGCTGTGCTGGAGCAGCGGCACGCTGGTGACGCGCGGTCTGGTCACGGCAGAGCAGGTGGGCGCCGCGACCTGCGTGCAGATGATCGTCGGCGCGGTACTGCTGTCGCTGATGGCGCTGGTGCATGGCGACTGGCACCGGCTGCATCCCGCGCAGGTCTCGCTGGCCTCGTGGGCTGCGCTGGCGTATCTGACCGTGTTCGGCAGCATCGTCGCGCTGAGCTGTTTCCTGTGGTTGCTGACGCAGGTGTCGGCGCAGAAGGCCACGACCTACGCGCTGGTCAACCCGCTGGTGGCGCTGCTGCTCGGCGCGCTGTGCCTGGGCGAGAAAATCACCGCGTACGTGCTGCTTGCGGTGGTGCTGATCCTGGCGGGCGTGGCGTTGGTGCTGTTCCAGCGCCCGGCGCGGGCATAATCCGCCAGCGCCTTTTCATAACACTCGCGGACCAGCGCGAAGCCTTCTGCCGAAGCCGATTAACGTGAGCACCTTCATGGAATCCGGTGGCCGCCAACCGGCATGCTGGATCCCTATGGAAACCAAAGACACCTTCATGCGCTTCGTGGTCATCGGCTCAATCGTCGTGGTCGGCGCCCTGGCGCTGATCGTGCGGCTGCACGCGTAGGCCCCACGCTCAAGCGCCAGAAGTTCCCCGCAGGTAGAACTTTCCCGCCCCGGGCATGCTCTTATACTAGAGTGGTGCCTGAGGGTGCCGCGTTTGCGGCCCCGGGGAGAGAATCATGACGATCCGCTACCTTGTTCCTGGAATGGCCGTTGCCGCGGCCCTGGCTCTGTTGGCCGGTTGTGCGCTGCAGGCGCGGACCGACTCCGACCCAAGAGCCTCCGTGGCCACTTGCCACAATTACGCCTTCGCCGATCCCGTGGAAAGCCGCCCTGAGGCAGCCACGGCGTTCGGCAATCCGCTCAACGAAAAGCGCCTGCGCGATGCCATCGCCGGCGGGCTCAATGCCCACGGCTTGCCCGTCGCAGCCGATGCCACCGCTGCCGATTGCGTGGTCGGCTACGCGATTGGTTCGCGCCTAGCACCGGACCCTGCCGCGCCGCGCTTCAGCTGGGGCCTGGGTTTGGGTATGGGTGGCTGGAGTCACCGCGGCCTCGGCGGTTCGCTCGCCTGGGAAGCACCCTATGATTACCGCGAAGGGCGCGTGACCATAAACCTGTATGACGCGCACACGCACCTGGCGCTGTGGCACGCCTATGTCGACGCGGACGTGACCGGGCTCACTGGCGCGGATGCGGAATCGCGCATCAAGGCCGTGGTCGATGCGATCTTCAAGAAATTTCCAGGCGGCCCGGCAGTCGCCGCAGCGCCAGCCGTCAAGACCTGAACCGGCCGCGCACGCGCGGCTAAAGATAATTTAATTGTCGCGGCTGCGCCGCCGGGCCGGACCGCCCTGTTCTTTTGGCGCCGACAAAGTTCCGCGCCAGTCCATTACGGGTAATTCACGCGTGCATTACGCGCAATTCACGATATCGCCGCGCAGGGCTGGCAATACTGGCAGCGCCTGCCTTAGGGGCATTCAACCAACCAGGAGCCTGTATGAAGTCTCAGATCGTTGTCATCGCGGCCGCAATTGCCGCTCTGTCCGCCGCGCCGATGTTCGCCGTGGCCGCTGACGCAGCGGCCCCCGCTGCCAAGCCGGCTGCTGCAGCGCCTGCCGCCGCACCGGCCGCCGCTCCGGCTGCCGATGCCTCGGCCGCCAAGCCGGCGAAGAAGCATCATCACAAGCACAAGATGAAGGCTGACGACGCCGCGGCTGCTGCCAAGTAAGAGCAGTCGATTCGGCAAAACGAATTCACGGGAATTCGTCGCGGGGCGCCACGGGGCGCCCTGTTTTTTTGCGGTATGCGATCGGCATCGCCAGGCCCGCTTAACAGTAGCTGAACCACGGCGCGTACGAGAAATATAGTGCTGCGACACGCGCAGCTGCCCTGATTTGCGGCACTATTGGCCCATGGTCCGGTCACTTGTCATACCGGCCACAGCAGGCGGAATCGGGGAGAGGCCATCATGCGCAACACTTCGTTTCTAACACGTGCGGGCTACGCACTGATCGCTGTCACGGCGCTGTGCGGCGCCATGATTTCGACCGCGGCGGTTGCCGACGATGCAGATCCGCCTGGCCGCGTGGCGCGCGTCAACCTGCTGGACGGGCGCGGCGCGATGGAGCCGGCCGGCACCGAGGATTGGGTTGATGACCTGCAGAATCGGCCGCTGACCGGCGGCGACAAGATCTGGATTGAGGCCGGCGCGCGCGCCGAAATGCACATCGGCTCCACCGCGGTGCGGCTGGGTGCACGCACGGCGTTGCAGATACTCATCGTCGATGATCGCCGCGTGCGCCTGCGCGTCACGGCCGGCTCGGTCAACGTGCGCATCCGATCGCTCGATGACGATCGCTTCGAAATTGAAACTCCGGCCGGCGACATCGAGTTGCTGCAGCCCGGCGGCTATCGCCTCGACGTCGACGACCAGGACGCGCGCGCGCAGCTCACGGTGTGGAGCGGACGTGCCGAAGCGCACGGCGTCTCCGGCAGCCGCACCATCCACAGTGACGAATCCGTCGAGATGAACGGCGGCGGTCAGCCAGATCTCGAACTGGCCGCGGCCGGATCTACCGACAGCCTCGATTTATGGGCCGAGGATCGCGACCATCGAGAGGACCAATCGCGGGCGGCGCGGTACGTTTCGCGTGATGTAGTAGGCTACGAAGAACTCGACGGCTACGGCGACTGGGCCGTCGATCCCGTGTACGGCTCGGTGTGGATGCCGCAGATCGTGGCTGTCGACTGGGCGCCGTACCGCTTTGGCCACTGGGTGTGGATCAACCTGTGGGGCTGGACCTGGATCGACGACCAGCCCTGGGGCTTCGCGCCCTGCCACTACGGCCGCTGGGTGCATGCGCAGCGCGGCTGGGCCTGGGCGCCGGGTCCGCGCGACTGGCATCGGCCGGTGTTTGCGCCGGCGCTGGTCGCCTGGCGCGGCGATCGCTATCCGCGGCGCGAGCCCGGCAACGGGCGCGATATGGGCCACGGCAGCGCGCCGCTCGTTGGCTGGGTGCCGCTCGGCTACAACGAAATCTACGAGCCGCCATTCCACGCCAGCCACAACTACATGCGCGTGGCGAATCTTTCCAACACGCGCTTAGGGCATGCGGACATCGATCGCTTCATCGATGCGCGAGCGCGCGCCGGCAATCAGCAGCCGGTGCGCAGCTACGTCAACGAGCGCGTGCCGGGCGCCTACACCGCGGTGTCGCGCGATACCTTCATTTCGGCCAGGTCCGTGGCGCGCAATCGCGTGACGATGGCGCAGGACGAGTCGCATCCGGCGCCATTCTCGGCGAGCGGACCAGACGTTCGTCCGGAGCCACGCAGCGTCGGTCGCGTGCTGCCGTCGGACCGGCCGGTGGTGCGGCCCGATCGTACGGTGTTCGACCGTCCGGTGATGACTGCGCCTGCCGCAAACGTGAGCGGCACGCACGCCCCAGCGCGCGTGCCGGAGCGTGTGCCCGGCCTTGAGCGGCGCAACGATGCTCCGACAGTGCTGAGTACGTCGCCGCAACCGCAGATCGTGCAACGACCGCAGATTGTGGAGCGCCCGCAGATAGTGGATAGGCCGCAGACTATCGAGCGGCGCACCACGCGCCCGAGCGACCCCCAACCGGAACGCGCGACCGAGCGGACGCCGCCGCCGCGCAATGTGCCGGCGCCCGAGTACCACGCTCCACCGGCCGAATATCGTGCGCCGCCGCAGCCCGAGTACCACGCTCCGCAGCCCCAGTATCATGCGCCGCAGCCGGAATACCATGCGCCGGTGCGTGAATCGCGTCCGGCGCCGGCGCCATCATCTGCACCGGCTCCCGCGCCACGCGCAGAAAGCCCGCATTCCGATCGGCGTACGGATCGCAACGAGCGCTGAGCTGTACTGAGCTCCGCCGGTCCCGGCCGTCAGTGCCGGGGAGCGGCCTCGTACAGGGGCAGCACCCGCGGCAGCAGTGATTGCAGCGTCGCGAGGCGCGAGCTGTCGCTCGGGTGCGTACTCAGGAATGCCGGCGTGCCGGCCTGATTGGCCTGTCCCATCTTCTGCCACAGCGTCAGTGCCGCGTGCGGGTCGTAGCCGGCGCGCGCCATCAACTCGAGGCCGATGCGGTCAGCCTCCGATTCCTGCACGCGGCTGTGCGGCAGGTCGAAAGTGAGCTGCGTCACCGTGCCTGCCAGATTGACCACGCCGGCGTCGACGCCGGCGATCTGCGCCAGCGCGCCCAGGCCCTGCTCGGCGCGCATGCGCGAAGCGGCTTCGCGGCTGTGTTCACGCAAGGCATGCGCCATCTCGTGGCCGACGACGGTCGCCAGTTCGGCGTCGCTCAGTTTCAGTTTGTCGATCAGCCCCGAGTACACCATGATCTTTCCGCCGGGCATGCAGTAGGCGTTGATCTGGTCGCTCTTCTGTACGTTGATGGTCCAGTCCCACTTGGCTGCATCCGGACGGAACACCGGGGTCTGGCGTATCAGCCGCTCGGCGATCGTTCGCACGCGCTGGCTCTGCGCCGCGTCGGCGTTCAGCTGTCCCTGCTGCCTGGCCTTGTCCAGCTCCGCGGTGTAGGCCTGCACAGCACCCTGTTCGACCTCGGCCTCGGAGACGAGCATCGTCTGCGTCCGATTGACGCCGACATTGCCGGGTGCGGTCGTGGTGACGGTCTCGCAACCGGTGAGCAGCAGCAGGGCGGAGCAGGTGGCGATGATTGCGGGATTTTTCATGCGCGCATTTTAGCCGCTTGCCCCTTAGGTATGTTTACAAAGGTCCGCTAACGGGCCTTAGGTTGCCTCGGCGGGCCGGTTGCGCCGAAGATAGCTCATGGATGCACTCGTCAGTACGGACTGGCTCGCCGCGGAACTGGCCGCGCCCGATCTGGTGGTGCTGGATGCGAGCTGGTACATGCCCGGGAATGCGCGCAATGCGCGCACGCTATACGCGGCCGCGCACCTTCCCGGCGCGCGTTTCTTTGACATCGACCAGATCGCCGACCAGCACACGCAATTGCCGCACATGGTGCCGGCGGCGGGAGAATTCGAGCAGCGCATCGGTGAACTGGGCGTGAGCAATGCCAGCCGTGTCGTCTGCTATGACCAGCAGGGCATCTTCTCGGCGCCACGCGCCTGGTGGATGTTGCGACTGTTCGGCCACGAGCAGGTCGCGGTGCTCGACGGCGGGCTGCCGAAGTGGCGCGCCGAAGGGCGTGCGTTGCAACAGGGAGCGCCGCCGGCACATGAGCCGGCGCGCTTCCGCAGCGCGCTGCGGGCCGGACTGCTGCGCGGCCTCGGCGACGTGCGCGAAAACCTGCGCACACGGCGCGAGCTGCTGCTCGATGCACGTTCAGCGGATCGCTTCCACGCGCGCGTGCCTGAGCCGCGCGCCGGCCTGCGTGGCGGCCATGTGCCTGGCGCGCGCAGCCTGCCGTTCGGCGAACTGCTGGGTCCGCAGCAGACCCTGCTGGCGGCGCCAGCGCTGCGGGCGCGCTTCGCCGCCGCCGGCGTGGACGAGCACAGCGCTGTTATGACCAGTTGTGGTTCGGGTCTGACCGCCGCCGTACTAAACTTGGGGCTCGCAGTCGCGGGCCTGCCTGAGGGCGCGCTCTACGACGGTTCCTGGGCGGAGTGGGGCGCGCGCGAACACACGCCGGTGGAGGTTTGATTGATCACACTTTACGACTATCTCGATTCGGGTAACGGCTACAAGGTCCGGTTGCTGCTGGCGCAGCTTGGGATCAAATATCGTTACGTCGAGCTCGACATCATGCGTGGCGAGACGCGCACGCCGGAGTACCTGGCGAAGAATCCCGACGGACGCATTCCGTTGCTCGAGCTCGAGGACCGCCGCTACCTGGCGCAGTCGGATGCGATCCTCTGGTACCTTGCGGACGGCAGCGCGCTGCTGCCGGGCGAGCGCTTCGAGCGCGCGCAGGTGCTGCAGTGGATGTTCTTCGAGCAGTACAGCCACGAACCCTACGTCGCAACGCCGCGCTTCATCATGCGGCATTTCGCCGCCGACAGTCCGCGCCGCGCGGAGCTGCCGCAGCGCCAGGCGCGCGGCCGCGAGGCGCTCGCGGTGATGGAGCGGCACCTTACGGATCACAGCTACTTTGTCGCGGAGCGCTACACGATCGCCGATATCGCCCTGTACGGTTACACGCACGTGGCCGAGGACGGCGGCCTCGCACTGGAGCCGTACCCGGCGGTGCGCGCCTGGCTGGCTCGAGTCGCCGGCCAGCCGCGTTATGTGGGCCTGCTGGATCGTCCACCGCTCCCTTAAGCTGACGAATAGGGTGTAAACCGGCCCTTGGTGTTAAATTAGACACATGCGACGCAAGCGGCACGCGGGCTTCTCCCTGATCCTGGCGATCTTCGTGCTGGTCGCGCAGCTCGGCGCGCAGGCTCATGCCTACTCGCACCTGGCGAAATCCCCCGATCCGGTGCAGCGCAGCGCCCATCAAACGCCCTGCGTCGAGTGCAGCGCGTTCGCGCCGCTCCTCACCGCCGTCAGCGGCATGGCCTTTCCCGTGGTTGCCACGGTCGTCGAACCGCCGGCGATCACTGCGACCCTTGCGGCCGGCATCCGCCGCGCCGCGCTCTGCACCGCCTACCGTTCCCGCGCACCACCCGCACCGTCCCCGTTCGTGTAAGGAACCGGGCGCCGACGCGCCCGGTCGTTCCGGGGCGTTTGTCGGAGTGCTGTCATGTTTCCATTTCGTCGTCTGCACGCATTGCGTGCCGGTACCGTCATCCTGTTGCTGGCCGTTGCGCCAGCGCGAGCCAGCGAGCTGGGCGACCTGCGCGCGCAGCTCGATGCGCTGAAGTCTGACTACCAGTCGAAGCTCGATGCGCTCGAGACGCGCGTGGCGCAGCTCGAAGCGCAGGTCGCGGCGCAACCGCAACCTCAACCGCCGGTGGTGGAACAGCCGCCGCCGCCGGCGCCGTCAGGCGGCGGTGCGGGTGGCGCCAATGCCTTCAATCCCTCGATCTCGGTCATCCTCGGCGGGCGTTATGCGCAGCTCGATGCTGATCCGGCCACCTATCGCATAGCCGGTTTCATGCCCGCGGGCGATGAAGTCGGACCGGGCAGGCGCGGCTTCGACCTGGGTGAATCGGAGCTGACGCTGTCCGCCAACGTCGATCCCTGGTTCTACGCCAACCTCACGGCTTCGATCACCGGCGATAACACGATCAGCGTCGAGGAGGCGTTTGTCAAAACGCTGGCCTTGCCTTCCGGGCTGTCGCTCAAGGCCGGGCGTTTTTTCTCCGGCATCGGCTACGTCAACGAAGTGCACAGCCACGCCTGGGATTTTGTCGATCAGCCGCTGGTCTACCAGGCGATGTTCGGCGGCCAGCTGGCGCAGGACGGCGCACAGCTCAAGTGGCTGGCGCCGACAGATCTGTTCATCGAGCTGGCGGCAGAGACCGGCGATGGCGGACAGTATCCGGGCACACGGCTCGCGGGCAACGGCGTGAACGGCGGCGCATTGCTGGCGCATGTCGGCAACGACATCGGCGATTCGGCCAGCTGGCGCGCGGGAATTTCCTGGCTGTCGCGGCGCGCAGAGGATCGCAGCTTTGATGACGTCGACGCAAATGGCGCGCCCGTGGTCGATGCGTTCACCGGCCGCTCGCGCACCTGGATTGCCGATGCGATCCTGAAGTGGGCGCCGCACGGCAACGGCAACCTGCGCTCATTCAAGCTCCAGGGCGAGTACCTGCAACGCACCGAAGACGGCCAGCTCGCTTTGGCCACTACGCCGCAGCCGCTCACCGGGGATTATCACGCGCGCCAGTCCGGCTGGTACGTGCAGGGCGTGTACCAGTTCCTGCCGCGCTGGCGATTTGGCGCACGCTATGATTCGCTCGATTCGGGCAACGTCGCCATCGGGCTCGTGCAGCAGGGCCTGTTGCCGCTCACCGATTTCGGCGCGCTTGCGCCGGCCTCGCCGAGCCGCGTCAGCGCGATGTTCGACTGGAACCCGAGCGAGTTCACGCGCCTCAGGCTGCAATACGCCTGGGACGAAGCGCGCGCAAGCGTGCGCGACCAGCAACTGATGCTGCAATACCTCTACGCCATCGGCGCGCACGGCGCGCACAAATTTTAGGAGTAAACATGAACCGTACAATCTACGCCGCAACGGCGATCATTCTTTCTCTGTTGGCGTTGCCGCTGCCGGCGCAGGCCGCGTTGCGCGTGCTGGCGACTACCCCTGAGTGGGCGGCGCTGACGCGCGAACTCGGCGGTGACAAGGTCGACGTCTATGCCGCCACCAGCGCTTTCCAGGACGTGCATCGCGTCGATGCGAAGCCCAGCCTGGTGGCGCGCGCACGCAATGCGGATCTCGTGGTCGCCGCGGGCGCGGAGCTCGAGATCGGCTGGTTGCCGATCCTGCTGCGCGAATCGGGCAACGCGCGCATCCAGCCGGGAAATCCCGGTTACTTCGAAGCGGACGCGAACCTGCGCCTGCTGGAAGTGCCATCCGCTGTCGACCGCTCGATGGGGGATGTGCACCCGCAGGGCAATCCGCACGCGCATCTCGATGCGCGCAATGTCGCCATCGTGGCGACAGCGCTTGCAACGCGGCTGGCGGTGGTGGATCCGGCCAATGCAGCGTATTACCAGGCGCGCGGCACGGATTTCCAGTCGCGCTGGAAGCTGGCCGTGACTCGCTGGGAGGCGCAGGCCGCGCCGCTTCGGGGTGTGCCGATCGTCGTGATCCATCGCGACCAGGCGTACCTCTGCCATTGGCTGGGCCTGGTTGAAGTCGCCGCGATCGAACCGAAGCCCGGGGTGCCGCCGAGCAGCAGCTATCTGGCCGAGCTCGTGACCAAGCTGAATGCCGCGCCGCCGAAGATGATCCTGCGCAATGCCTACAACGATTCGAAGGCGGTCGACTGGCTGGCCGAGCGCATCCACGTGCCGGTGGTGCTGCTACCCTATTCAGTGGGCGGCACACCGGCGGCCAGTGATCTGTTCAAACTTTTCGACGACACGATCAATCGCCTCACGGGAGCCACGAAATGAATGCGCTGGCCGAGAATTTCAGCATCCTTTGGCCGGCACTGCTGGCCGGCCTGATCGTGCTTGCCACGCACGTGCCGCTCGGCCAGCAGGTGCTCGCGCGCGGCATCGTGTTCATCGATCTGGCGATTGCGCAGGTGGCCGGCGTCGGAGTGATTGCCGCGCACTATTTCGGGCTCGAGTTGCAGGGCTGGGTCACGCAGGTTGCCGCAGTGAGCGCCGCGCTCCTGGCCGCGCTGCTGCTGACCTGGACCGAGCGCAAGCGCCCCGAGGTGCAGGAAGCGCTGATCGGCGTATTGTTCGTGCTGGCCTCGACTGCGCAAATCCTGCTGCTGGCGAACGATCCGCACGGCGGTGAAGACCTGAAGGATCTTCTGGCCGGACAGATCCTGTGGGTCACGCCCGCGCAACTGCTGCGCGCCGCCGTGCTGACGGCGCTGGTGCTGCTCGCGTGGTTCCGCTGGCGTGAACGCCTCGGGCGCACCGGCTTCTACGTGCTGTTTGCCATCACCGTCACGGTCTCGGTGCAGCTGGTCGGCGTCTACCTGGTGTTCACCACGCTGATCGTGCCCGCGATTGCCACCTATCGCTACGCGGCGCGGCGCCAGCTCGCGATCGGCTACGTGCTGGCGGCCGTCAGCTATGCGGTGGGCCTGGTGATCTCGGCCTTAAGCGACCTGCCCTCGAGCCCGGTGATCGTGTGGGCGATGGCGGTGCTCGGCATGCTGGTGCTGCTCGCGCAGCGCAACGGCAGCGCGAACGGCAACGTAAGGGCCAACGCCAACACCAACGCTAGAGGCTGAACGGTCCTTCGCAAACGGTTTGCGCTAGCGGCCGACGATCGTTCGGTTGCTCGCGCTTCTGCAGCGACTCGGACAGCTGTGCGGGGTCGCCGCGCTTGCCGAGCACGATCATCGCTTCGATCGCGTAGGCTACGGGCACGCGCAGCACGCGGCGCGCGCGTTCGGCATCGAAGCCGGCGATGCCGTGCACCACCACGCCGCTGATCCAGGCCTGCAGCGCGATGTTCTGCCAGGCCGCGCCGGCGTCGTAGGAATGCGTCGTGCAGGCGCGTCCATCGCCATCAAAGTTCGTGCGCGAAATGACCAGCACCAGTGCGCCGGCACGTTCCGCCCAGGCGCGGTTGCCGGGATTGAGCAGGTCGAGGAACGCCGGCCAGAAATCCGTGTCGCGGCGCGCATAGAGAAAACGCCACGGCTGGAAGTTGGCGCAGGAGGGCGCCCAGCGCGCGGCCTCGAACAGCGTCATCAACTCAGGCTCGCTGAGCGCCTCGCCGGACATCGCCCGCGACGACCAGCGATCGATGAACAGCGGATCAATCGGGTGGTCGGCGATTCTCTGGTCACTGCCTTTGAGCACGGGAAACCTGCGCGTAGTTTGGGGTGCGCTAATGTGGAGTGTCGCGCGCCACAATTCAACCGCAGCAGCTTCCGGCGGGCAGTTCCGACAAATTGAGGTTGTTCCGGACAGCTCCGATCCGGATAATCCGCGCGCTTTTTCACCTTCGGAGCAGTCATGACCCTGAATAGACAGATCCTTGCCGGCGTCGCGCTGGCGCTCATCGCCGCAACCACCCAGGCCGAATGGAAAGGCAAGGGCGAGGCCGGCATCGTGTTCGCGCGCGGCAATACCGAGGCCGACACCGTGAACTTCAAGCTCGGCATGAGCGAGGAAGTAGATCGCTGGAAGCACTCGCTGGATATGGCAGCGCTCCGTGCCACCAGCAATGGCGTCAAGAGCGCCGATCGCTTCACGGCCGGGTGGCAGTCCGACTACAAGCTCAACGAGCGCAGCTTCACCTTTGGCGGCCTGCGCTATGAGCGCGACCGGTTCAGTGGCTTTGACTACCAGGCCACGGCGAGCGCCGGCGTGGGCTACAAGTTCTACGACACCGACAAGACGAAGCTGTCCGGCCAGGTTGGCGCGGGCTATCGCCGCATCAGGGACGGCGTGACTGGCGCCACCTCGGGCAATGTTGTGTTCGTTGCCGGGCTCGATTATTCAAAGGTGCTGACCGCGACCACCAACGTGGTTGATAAATTCCATCTCGAATCGGGCTCTGATGACACGCTGCTCAGCAACTTCAGCGGCCTCGAGGTCAAGATGAGCAACGCGCTCGCGCTCTCGGTCGGGCTCGACGTGCAGCACAACACCAAGCCGCCCGCGCCGCGCAAGAAGACCGACACGGTGACCACCGTCAATCTCGTCTACGCGTTCTGAGCAAAAAAAGCCCGCGCCTCAAAAGCGCGGGCTTAGGGTTGGGCGGCTCGTCCCTAGCCGCTCAATCGTTCAGCAGTACCGCCATCTGGTCGGCGGTGAAGACATTGCTGGCCGCGTCGTACTTGCCGCTCACGGCAATGCCCAGCACTTTCGGCGTGCCGGTCAGGTCGCCGGCCAGCGCCGCGACGAAATCGCCGAAGGCCTGGTAGTTCTCGACGCGGCGGGCATGTGCGTGGCCGATCACGTAGGCGGTATCGCTGGCCATCGCGTCGCCGACAATCTGCGGCGCCGAAGCAAGCGACAACAGGCTCACATGCAGCGGACCGGTCTGGATGAAGTGCACGAGGCCAACTCCCTCCAGGCTCAGGTCAAGTGCTGTGCTGGTGGTGGTAAGACCGGGGAAGGCGCCGGCCGAGCCGCCTCCGCTCCAGTCGAGCAGCAGCTGGTTCTTCACCTGGCTGTACGACACCAGCGTCTGCGCGCTGAAGTCCGTGCCCGCGGCGGTGCCGAAGGGCACGGGGAAGCCGAACACGCGCGCCGGTGCACCGGCCATCAGGCCGGAAAGATCCAGCGTACTCATGTCGACGACGTAGGCTGAAGGATTCGCATCGCTGGCCGGAGCGGCGCCGGTGCCGGCGAAGTTGAAGATCGCCGGGTTGCGGCCATCGATGGAGCGCAGGGCCAGTGTCAGCGGATTGCCGACAGCGCCCGTGACCAGGCCCCACATCGGCGTGATCTCGAGACGTACGTGGCCCGCCGTGGCATCGAAGCTCGCGGTGCTGGTGGCGTCATCGATGGTGGCGGTGCCGGTGGCCCAGATGCGCTGGCCAACTGAAATGTCGGCGATACCGAAGGTGCCGGTAGCGCCTTCCTCGGTCACGCGGGTGGCATCGGCAATGTTGACGGTGACGTTGCCGCGCATGAACTCGAAGCCGCCGGCGCGCCGGTCGAGCGTCGCGCCGCGCACGGTGAGCATGTCACCGCTCCGCGCAGTCACGACACCGCGCACGCGGTCGACGGTGTTGCTCTCGACGCTGGTGCCGGCGAACACGCGTTTCGCCGTGAAGCTGTAGTCGCTGGTCGACAGCAATCCGAAGGCCGCCGTGATCGTGGTGGCGGGTTCTGCCGCCAGCGCCGCGAGGCCGTCGGCGCCGGTGTAGCTGGTGCCGTCGATTTCGTAATGCGTTGTGTCCGTCGTGTGCACCACCACCTGGCCGGCCGCGCCTGCACCCAAGTGGAAGGGACGCACGTTCACCGTGTAGCTGTTGCCGGCGGTATCAGCCGAAACCAGCGTGCCGCGCACGCGCACCGCCAGCTCGGCCGGCGGCACGATGCTCGCCTGGATCAGCGGCGAAACCGTGACCGTCGCATTCGTCAGGTCCACCGCATTGGAGGCGGCGAGATTGAAGTCGAAGGCCAGTCGCGCGGTGCGATCCTTCGTGATGAGCAGGTGGTGACGGTTGTCGAGCTGCACCGTCAGGTCAATCGTGCCGGTGAGCGGGTTGCCGTTCGCGTCCAGGGGCGTGAGCGCTTCGCTTCCACCACTGGCATCCTCGGCGACGATGCTCGCGTTGCTGTAGTCGAGCGTGATGGTCGCGCCGACGTACTCGCCAGAGGGAATCTGGCCAGCGTTGATCAGTTCCGACAGGTCAACCAGCTGTTCAAAATCGACGCGCGTCGTGGCCGGCAGGGTTTCAACGGCTGCGCCGCTGGCCTTGGTGAGCTTGATCGATACGACATCGACGGTGTAGCTCTGGAAGTCGCCCGCTGCATCCTGCAGCGTGACCATGGCGGTGCCCATGTCGTTGATTGGCGCGATCGTGCTGTCGCCCGAACCACCGCCGCATGCAGCGAGCATCGCGGTCGAGAGCGTGGCGGCCAGCGCGAGCAGACGCGAGCGCCAGCTCCTGGAAGCGTTGGGCTTGATATTGTCGCTGATTGAAGACATGTTCGACTCCATCTGGCAGTGGGCAGATGGATCGGACAACGGCGCTGGTGGCCGCCGGTTGACAGCGGACTCAAGTGGTTTCAGCGCACCAGCGCGAGCAGCGCGGCTCCGGCGGCGATGCGGTACCAGGCGAAGGCCGTGAAGCGATGCGTCTGTACATAACGCAGCAGCCACTTCACTGCGATGAATGCCACCACGGCCGAGACCACGAATGCGACGATAAATGCCGGCCAATCCTCGGGCGCCGCGGATGCCGTGGGCGCTGCGAGTGCTGCGCCCTGGTGCAGTTTCAGGAATTCGTAACCGGTCGCGGCGAACATCGTCGGTATGCCAACCAGGAACGCGAACTCGGTTGCCGCGGGGCGTGAAGTCAGTCCCGCCAGCATGGCGGCGAAGATCGTTGCTGCCGAGCGCGAGGTGCCGGGAAACACTGCCGCCAGGATCTGGCAACTGCCCACCCAGAACGCGACTCGCCAGGTGACTTCGGTCACTGCAGCGCGGCCTGCCACGAGCGACTCGATGAGCAGCATCAGCACACCGCCCAGGATCAGCGCACCCGCCACCGGCGCGACAGTCTGCGGTAACTCGAGTCCGGCTTTCTTGGCGATCAGGCCGCCGATCGCCGTGATGGCAAACGCGAAGGCGAGTTTGGCCAGGTAATCGCGGTTCGCGCGCTCGTTCATTCCGAGCAGCATTTTCTGCAGCCGCGGCCAGAACACGAGGAGCGATGCGAGTATGGCGCCCGCCTGGATGGCGACGTTGAACAGCTCCGAGCGCGCGCCGAGCCAATGCTCTGCGATCAGCAGGTGGCCGGTGCTGGAGATCGGCAGGAATTCAGTGAGGCCTTCGATGATGCCGAGCAGGGCGGCTTGCAGCAGATCAGTCACCGTGAATCCTTTAGATCGGACGACACGGTGCGAATCTTATCCGAGTTGGCGCGCGTGGTCCCAAGATCCACGCGTGGCCGGGAGGGACTTTCTAGGCCTGGCCGAGATTTCGCGGCGCGACGCCCTCGAAACGCGCGCCCGGACGGGCGTAGACGGGACCCGGCACATCGCCGCGCAATGTGGCCAGCCGCTGCTGCACCTGGCCCATGCGCGCCATGACCACGGCGCCGTTCCGGTCATTCAGTTCCTTGCAGCGGTATGCGCTTGCAAGATTCGCCTGCCAGCGCGGGCGCAGGCTGTGTTCGGGGTCGCACCAGGCAATCAGGCGCTCGAAAGCTTCGCGCCCGCTGCCGAAGGAAAGCATGCGGCAGGCGCTGGCGCGTTCGCCATCCAGCTGCGTCAGCCGCGCGACACAGCGTTGACGGTTGCCACCAATGTTCTCGATGGCGGCGGGGTCGTTGCCGCGCACGACTTCCGACTCCGAGGCCAGCACCCGCTCGAGTTCCGCGAGCAGCAGCGATTCTTCGCTGAGTACGCGCTCGAGGTGCAGGCGGATGTGTTCGGGCTGGATGCCCATCTGTTTCAGCGCAACGATTGATGCGTGGCCGCGGAAAGGTCACGCTCGAGTTGCAGCATGCGGTCGGCAATGCGGGCCGCATTGACGCTGTAGTGTCCGGACTCGATGGCCTGCGATACGCTGGCCACACGCTCGACATGGATATCGGGTGTAGCGGCGATGGCTTCCTGCAGGTTCGCAAGGCTGCGCGCCGAGCCGGAGATGCTGAGGCTGTCCGCCTGGCCCGCGCCGGGCGTATTTGCGCTCGTCGTCGGGGTGCCGCCGCGTACCGGATCGACCGCGCGGCTGCCGCCCGAATCAACGGCCTTGGCATCGGTTCCCTTCACGTGCATGGTCACGGCTGATCTCCTTGTCTCACGCCTGCTGTAACGGCCACCTGCCGCGCAACTTTAGGCCACAGCCTGTCATAACGTTACCTCGACATACTGTGAGCTGCGTACAGTCGCCTCAATCACGCGCTGCGAAACGATGTTCTGCACGCGGATGCGTTCGTCCGGTTTGCCATCCATCAGCGCGATGACCGCAACCCGCACTTCCATGCCTGCGGCATGGGCCAGCAGTGTGAGCTGCTGGCCGCGATGCACGACGGCGGCCGTTAGCAGGGCGTCGACATCGAGCGCTTCGCCCATCGCGACCGGGCGCCGCAAGCGCTGTCCTACCAGTTGCGAAGCGTCACTGACGTAGCGGCTCGACAATCCCGGCAGGTGGCGCACGACCGCGGTGAAATCGGCGGCCGTAGGTACGGCGTCGCGCGCGAGGGCGTGCTGCGCCACCAGCACCGGCGCCGCAGTCGAAAGCGTGACTCCTATGTATAGAGTCCAGGGCGTGGATGACTCGCAGCGCACGGCCACCGTCGTGTGCTCGCGCAACTGGCCATCGCCGGCGATGGTGGTGCGCAGCGGTATGGCGCAGGCCGGCAGTTGCAGCCGCGAATCGGGCGTGTCTGCGGCCGCAATCAGGCTTGTATCGCCGCTGCCCGCCGCGGCGTGCACCGCGAGCTCGGCGGCTTTGCCGATCGTGGCCGGTTGCTCGTAAACAGCTACGGCGGCATGCACGGTCTTGAGCGCCATCAGTGCCACTGCTGTCGCAGCAAAGCGGAACAGGGCTCTGGTCTTCTGGTTGTGCACGTCGTTGATCTCCACTTGAACTGCTGTCAATGGAGCAAGTCGCGTGCCAGTAGCTGCAGCGCCGGAACAATGACGCTCAAGTCCAGAGCGCTGCTACCGATACATTTTATGGCGGCACCGATCGCAGCCACGTTGCGGCCAGCGGTTGCCGGCGTGCGGCAAATTCATGCCGCTCCGCGCGCTCCAACTGGGCTCTACCGAGAACTGCGTCACAGGCCGACGCCATCCACACCTTCATTCAGTGGCGTGGCACAGGACTTGCTCCCTTCGCTCCGACAGTTCGGATTTGCGGAGGCAGCATGGCCAACAGCATCGACAATTTCCTGGGTGTACACGCCCAGGCACTTAACCTCGAGTCGCGGCGCACGCAGCTATTGGCCGCGAACATCGCCAATGTCGACACGCCAAATTTCAAGGCACGCGACCTGGATTTCAAGGCCGCGCTGGCCAATGCGTCCGCCATCGGTTCCGCCGGGCCGGCGCTGCGCACCACCAACAGCGCACATCTGCAGGCCAACGCGGCCGGCGCCAATGAAGATCCCGCTCTTCTATATCGGGTGCCGATGGCACCCGCGCTCGATGGCAACACCGTTGATGAGCAACTCGAACAGGCGGCGTTCGCGGAGAACAGCGTGCGCTACCAGGCCACGCTGACACTGCTCGGCGGAAAGCTGCGTTCGCTGATGACGGCGATCACGGGGCAGTAGGCCGGAAGACTTAAGGAGCAATCGCCATGTCCAGCTTCAGGATTTTCGACATCGCCGGCTCAGGCATGAGCGCGCAATCGGTGCGGCTCAATACCGTGGCCAGCAATCTCGCCAACGCCGACAGTGTCAGCAACAGCCCGCAGGGCGTGTACCGCGCCAGGCACCCGGTCTTTCAAGCGCTGTTGCCTACTCCCGGCGACAACTCGAGCAGCGGTGTCAGCGTAGCAGGCATCGCCGAAAGCAAGGCCGCACCCGAGACGCGCTACGACCCGGGCAATCCACTCGCCGACGCGCAGGGCTATGTGTACGCGCCCAGTGTCAACGTGGTCGAGGAGATGACCGACATGATTTCCGCTTCGCGTTCCTATCAGAACAACGTCGAAGTGCTGAGCACGGCCCGCGACCTGATGCTCGCCACGCTGAAACTCGGTCAGTAACGGAGCAATCAATCCATGAGCACCACACCCGTATCCGCATCGCACTCGTCCGTGCTGCCAGGAGCCGCCACCAACACGGGCGGTGGCATCCAGGGGCTCACGTCCGCCGATTTCCTGACGCTGATGACCACACAGCTGAAGAACCAGGATCCGCTCAATCCCACCGACAGCAACCAGTTCCTGTCGCAGCTGGCGCAGCTCAGCACCGTGTCGGGGATCACATCAATGAATACGACGATGACCAATCTGTCATCGTCATTGCTTTCGTCGCAAGCACTCTCCAGCGCGACGCTGGTTGGCCACGGCATCCTGACCGCCGTCGACTCGGCCCACTACACGGCCGGAGCGCCACTCAGCGGCGCGGTGCAGGTGCCCGACGGCGCCAGCAGCATCACACTCACGATCACCGATGCCAGTGGCGCCGTGGTCCGGCACATCACCGCGTCCCCAGGCGCCGGCCTGCAGCCCTTCAGCTGGGACGGGACGACCGACAGCGGCTCAGCCGCGCAAAGCGGCACCTACAGCGTCGGCGTCAGCGCGATCGTCAATGGACGCAACCAGGCGGCCACGACGCTGCTCAATGGCACGGTGACCAGCGTAACGCTCGATCCTGCCGGCGGCGGAGTAACCCTCAACACACCTGAGCTGGGCCCGATCGCGCTCAGCAAAGTCAATCAGATCAGCTAGTTTTTCTAAAGGAGCAATTCCCATGGCTTTTGGCATCGCACTCAGCGGCATCGACGCGGCACAGAATGATCTCAACGTGACCGCGAACAACATCGCGAACTCCGCGACCACGGGCTTCAAGTCCTCGGCCTCGCAGTTCGCCGAACTGTTCGCGGTCTCGCCCCAGGGCACCAGCAGCACGCAGACCGGCAACGGTGTGAAGATCCAGCAGGTGGCCCAGAAGTTCACGCAGGGCAACATCACTTCGACCGGCAACAACCTCGACCTGGCGATCAGCGGTGGCGGCTTCTTCGTGGTCTCCAGCGCAGGCGCGCTGCAGTACACGCGCGCCGGCTCGTTCCAGACCGACGGCAGCGGCTACGTCGTCAACGCGGCCGGGCAGCGCCTGCAGGTGTTCACGCCGACCCCGACGGGCGGCTTCAACACGACGTCGCTTGCCGACCTGCAGCTCGTGACCGGCGACAGCGCGCCAAAAGCCAGCACCACGGCGCAGCTGGTCTACAACCTGCCTTCAGACGAGACACCGCCCGCGACGGCTTTCAGTCCCGCGGATTCCACCAGCTTCAACCAGTCGACCTCGCTGACGGTGTACGACTCGCTCGGCGCGGCCCACACGGCCAGCATGTATTTCGTCAATACCGGCCTCAACACCTGGGACGCCTACGAGTATGTCGATGCACAGCAGGTCAACGCCACGCCGGTGGCGCTGACCTACAACTCGAGCGGCCTGCTCAGCGGCGTGGTCGATACGGCCGGCGGCACCGATACCACGGCCATCGATTTCGGCACCTACACGCCGACCACCACCGGGGCGAGCCCGATGAACGTGGGCTTCGATCTGAGCAAGACCACTCAGTACGGCGACACCTTCGGCGTCACCTCGATCACGCAGGATGGCTTTACCACCGGCAAGCTCGCCGGCATCTCGGTCGATTCCAGCGGCATCGTCCAGGCCAACTACACCAACGGACGCGCCAACTCGCTCGGCCAGGTGGCACTGGCGAATTTCGCAGATCAGCAGGGACTGCAACAGGTTGGCAACACCAACTGGGTGCAGACCTTCGCCTCCGGCGCGGCCCTGTACGGGCCGGCCGGCGCTTCCGGATTTGGTTTGCTGCAATCCGGGTCGCTCGAGGATTCCAATGTCGACATCACGGCGCAGCTGGTCAACATGATCACGGCGCAGCGCGCCTTCCAGGCCAACGCGCAGATGATCTCGACCGAGAATCAGATCACGCAGACGATCATCAACATTCGCCCGTAGGAACTTTAAGGAACTATCGCGATGGATCGTCTCGTCTATGTGGCCATGGAAGGCGCGAAGGAAAGCCTGCGCGCGCAGACGGCGAACAACCACAACCTGGCGAATGCCAGCACTACCGGGTTCCGCGCCGATCTGTCCGCATTCCAGACGCGCGATGTCGCGGGCGCGGGCCTGCCTTCGCGCGCCTACGCCACCGACAGTTCCGTCGGCTGGGACAGCGCCGCCGGCGAGCTTAGCGCGACCGGGCGCGACCTGGACGTGGCGATCAAGGGTGCAGGGTGGCTCGCGGTGCAGGCGCCCGATGGAACGGAAGCCTACACGCGCGCCGGAGACTTGCGCGTTGATCCGAGTGGTGTGCTGACAACGGCCAACGGCAATTCGGTGCTGGGCGATGCAGGTCCAGTCGCCATCCCGCCGCACGCTTCGCTGATGATTGGCGGCGACGGTTCGATTTCAGTCGTGCCGCTGGGCCAGGAAGCCAAGACGATCTCGACGGTCGGCCGGCTGAAGCTGGTCAATCCGCCGGCGGGCGATATGGTGCGCGGCGCAGATGGGCTGTTCCGCCTCGCATCAGGCGCTCCTGCCAGTGCCGACGCCAGCGTGCGCATAGTCAGCGGCACACTCGAATCCAGCAACGTGAACATCGCCGAGACCATGACCAACATGATCGAGCTGGCGCGCAACTACGACCTGCAGGTCAAGGCCATACACACGGCCGAAGAGAATGCAGCCACCAGCGCCAAGCTGCTCCAGACCAGTTAACCCACACAGGAACGCAAGCCATGAATCCAGCACTCTGGGCCGCCAAGACCGGTCTCGACGCACAGCAGACCAGGATGGCGGTCGTTTCCAACAACCTCGCCAACGTGAACACCACCGGCTTCAAGAAGAGCCGCGCCGTGTTCGAGGACCTGCTCTACCAGAACGTCACGCAGGTCGGCGCCGCCACTTCGCAGAACACGCAGGCCGCCAGCGGCCTCGAGCTGGGAACCGGTGTGCGCGTCGTCGCCACGGAAAAAACCTACACGCAGGGCAACCTGAGCCAGACCGGCAACGCGATGGATCTGGCGATCAACGGCCGCGGCTTTTTCCAGGTGCTGCTGCCCGATGGCACGCTGGGCTATACGCGCGCCGGCGATTTCCAGCTCAACGCCAGCGGCCAGCTGGTGACTTCGAGCGGCTATACGCTGCAGCCTGCCATCAGCATTCCGCAGGGCGCGCAGAGCGTGACCATCGGCAACGATGGCACGGTCAGCGTGCAGCTCGCCGGCCAATCGACACCGACCACGGTCGGATCGCTTCAGCTTGCGGACTTCGTCAATCCGGCCGGGCTCCAGCCGCGCGGCGAAAACCTGTTGACCGAATCCGCGGCCAGCGGCACCGCACAGACTTCCAATCCCGGCCAGAACGGCCTCGGCACGCTGCTGCAGGGTTCGGTTGAGAGCTCGAACGTCAATGTAGTCGAGGAAATGGTCAACATGATCGAGACGCAGCGCGCCTACGAGATGAACACCAAGGCGATCGAGACCACGGACCAGATGCTGCAGTACCTGAGCAGCAACCTTTGATCGCACGGAGAACAGTTGTGACTACAGATAAACGACGCGCGCCGACCGGAGCAGTGCTCGCGCTCACCTGCGTCGCCGCGATCGCGGCCTGCGGTGGCTGCCGCACGGTGCCACATCCGGACGAATCCTACGCGGCTACGCTCCCGGAAGAAGTGCCGGTCGCCGACGCCGGCAATGGCGCCATCTACCAGAGCGGCCATGACGTGCCGCTGTTCGAGAATTCCGTGGCGCATCGGGTGGGCGATGTGCTGACGATCACGCTCGATGAAAAGACCGATGCCTCCAAGTCCGCGATCACCACCACCAAGAAGAACACCAGCGCCGCCATGGCCGCGCCTACGTTGTTCGGCGGCGCCGTGACGCTCAAGGGCCGCAACCTGCTGAGCAATTCTCTCAGCGATGCCTCGACCTTTGATGGCGAGGGCAACAGCAAGCAGAGCAATCAACTGACCGGCGACATCTCCGTGACAGTCGCCAAGCGCCTCGCCAACGGCAACCTGCTGGTGCGCGGACAGAAGTGGATTTCCATCAACCAGGGCCGCGAGTTCGTGCGCATCCAGGGGATCGTGCGGCCGGTCGACATCGGCCCGGACAACACGGTCCCCTCGACCAAGGTTGCTGACGCGACCATCGCCTACGGCTCGAAGGGCGCACTCAATGACAGCAACACCAAGGGTTGGCTGGCGCGGTTCTTCGACTCCAAATGGATGCCGTTCTAGGCGTCCTGAGAAAAATCATGAGCACACGTACATTCCGGATCGGATCGCAACGACTGGCGGCAATGCTGCTCGGGGGACTGCTGTTGTCCGCCGCGGCCCAGGCCGAGCGCGTCAAGGATCTCGCCACCGTCGCCGGCGTGCGCAGCAACCAGCTGGTCGGCTACGGTCTGGTCGTCGGCCTCGACGGCACGGGTGACCAGACGACGCAGGCGCCATTTACCGTGCAGAGCATCGTCAACATGCTCGCGAAATTTGGCGTGACCATACCGTCCAACGTCAATCCACAGCTCAAGAACGTCGCCGCGGTCACCGTCACGGCCGAACTGCCGGCTTTCTCGAAACCCGGCCAGACCATCGACGTGACCGTCGCCTCGATCGGCAACGCCAGCAGCCTGCGCGGCGGTGCTTTGCTCATGACTCCGCTGCGCGGCGCCGACGGTGAGGTCTATGCAATGGCCCAGGGCAGCATGGTCGTCAGCGGCTTCGGCATTTCCGGCAAGGACGGCTCGCGCGTCAGCGTCAATGTGCCCAGCAGNNATGCTGAATCTCAACACTCCGGATTTCACCACGGCTGCACGGCTCAGCAGCGCGGTCGACAAACTCCTGGGCGACGGCAGCGCGCAGGCGATCGATGCGGTGACGGTACGCGTGAAGGGTCCGGTGGATCCGGCTTCGCGCGTGGCGTTCGTGGGCGCGCTGCAGGAACTCGAGGTCGAGCCGGGCGATGCGCCAGCGCGGGTCATCATCAATTCACGCACCGGCACGGTGGTCATCGGTTCGCATGTGCGCGTGATGCCGGCGGCCGTCGCGCACGGATCGCTGTCGGTGACCATCACCGAGCGGACCGATGTCAGCCAGCCGAAGCCATTTTCATCCGGCACCACCGTCGCGGTGCCGCACTCCGAGATCACCATTTCCCAGCCCAGCGATGTGCGCATGTTCCTGTTCAACGCCGGCGTCGATCTCGAGGAGATCGTGCGCGCGGTGAACCAGGTGGGCGCCGCTCCGGGCGACCTGGTGGCGATTCTCGAGGCGCTCCAGCAGGCCGGTGCGCTGCACGCGCAGCTGATCGTGATCTGAAGGCGCTCCAGGTTACACACATGAACACTCCCGGCGTCGGACCGACCTACTACGCGGATTTCAACGGTCTCGATGCGTTAAAGAAAAGCGCAAAGGCGCAGGATCCGCAGGCGATCAGGGCGGCGGCGCGGCAATTTGAAAGCCTGCTGACGAACATGCTTTTGAAGTCGATGCGCGATGCGCGTCTCTCGGACAGCCTCGGCGACAGCGAGCAGACACAGTTCTACCAGGACATGTTTGACCAGCAGCTCGCCATGCAGATGTCGCAGGGCAAGGGCATCGGGCTCGCCGATATGCTGGTGCAGCAGTTGACGCGGAGTGGGGCGATGCCCGCGGCTACGCCCGGCGCGCCGGCCACACCGGCTGC
>PMNQ01000150.1 GCA_003162555.1 Gammaproteobacteria bacterium
ACCGACGATCGCATCCGCAAGCTCTATCGCTCCTACCTGCAGGACGGCGGGCGGCGCATCGCGCGTCATCGCGGCAAGTCGCCGCAGCAGGCCGCGTTCTTCCTGCGCACCGCCCGCCTGCGTCACGAAGCGGGCGCGCTGGCCGGGCTGTGCTGTCTGGTCGGCGCGCTCGAAGCGCGGCCGGCCGGTCCGGCCGCGCCGCCGCTGGCCAGCGTGGCGCGTGCTGCCGCGCTCTGCCAGGCCTACGACGTGTACCGGGCAATCGTCAACGCGCCGGGCATCGGCTTCGAGCATGCGGTGCTGCTGGTGAACGCGCTGGCGCGCGGCAACGAACTCGCGCTCGGCAACTGTCACGGGTGCGGCGCGCTGCTGGTGGTCGATGCGCTGGCCCTGCGTCCGGCGCGCTGCGCCGTGTGCGCCGAGGCCGATCCACGCCGGCTGACCGCCTGCAGCATCGCTCGAAGCCCGCGCTAGGAGCCCGTAGCTAGGAGCCCACGCTCGGCCAACTGATAATATCGGGCCATGCAGGCAGCGGCCCGATGACGGCGGAGCAGGACGGGAATCCATTTTCGGGCGCCTGGCTGGAACGCCGTGCGCAGGCCCGCGAGGCCGGAGACTGGGCCGCGCAGGCGCTGGCGGAGGCGGACACGCTGTTCCTGGTGGCCAGCGGCACGCGCCACCTGGTGCGGCGCGGCGCTGCGACCGCGATCGCTTTTCTCGACGCCACCCACCCGTTGGTGCGCGCAGCGAGTCCGGCGCAGCTGCTGTTGCTCGGCTGGTTCGAGCAGCGGCGCTGCGTGCTGCTCGAGGCCCTGCCCGGCAGCAGCGACTACCCGGACGGTACGCAATTCGAAGAACTGCGCCCGCTGCTCACCGAACTGCCCGAGCCGCAGGCCGCGCTGCTGATCTGCGCCCGCGCGCTGCAGATCTGGCGTGAACGTCATCGGCACTGCGGAGCCTGCGGCGCGCCGACCGCGCCGCGCCAGGCCGGACACTGCCTGCGCTGCACCAGCAGCGAATGTGGCGCCGAGTTCTTTCCGCGGCTCGATCCGGCCGTGATCGTGCTGGTGAGCGATGGCGAGCACGCACTGCTCGGGCGCCAGGCCGCGTGGCCGGCCGGGCGTTACTCGACGCTGGCGGGTTTTGTGGAGCCGGGCGAAAGTCTGGAAGACACGGTGGTGCGCGAAGTACGCGAGGAAACCGGCGTGCACGCCAGCGCCGTCCGCTACTACGCCTCGCAACCCTGGCCCTTCCCCGCCTCGCTGATGCTCGGATTCCATGCCACGGCAAATCGTGGCGAGCCGCTGCAGCTCGATGGCGAACTGGAGGACGCGCGCTGGTTCAGCGCGGCGGAACTGGCGCGCAACGGCGCGCTGCTGCCGCCCGCTTATACGATCGCGCGGCGGCTGATCGACGCCTGGTACCGGCGCACCACCGGCACGGCGCTCGCGCCGTGCGCCTGAAGCCCGGAACCATGCCGGTACCGCTCACTCAAAGTCTGGTGAAACGCAGCTGCCGCAACCGCCCCGCATACGAGCGCATCTGGTTGCCACTGGCGGCCGTGTTATTGCTGGCGCGGCCGGCCGCGGCCGAGATCCGCGTCGAGGTCAATGGTGTCGACAGCGACCTGCGCCGCAATGTACTCGCACTGCTCAGCCTCGAGCGCTACAAGGACCGCGACCGGATCGAGCCCGACGCGGTCGCGCGCCTGTTCCGGCGCGTCGACGGTGAAGTGCGCGACGCGCTGCGCCCTTTCGGCTACTACGAACCGGTGATCAAGTCGACCCTGACACCCGAGGACCAGCAGCACAACTGGCGCGTGCAGATCGAAATCAAGCTGGGCGAGCCGGTGCTGATCGACAACGTCAGCATCAGCATCCGCGGCGCCGGCGCCAATGATCCGGTGTTCGAGCATGTCGCCGCCGGCAACGCGCTAATCAAGGGCGCGCGGCTCGAGCACTCGGCCTATGAAAAGGTGAAGACCGACCTGCAGTCGGCGGCCGCGACTTTCGGCTACCTCGATGCGCGCCTGCTGCGCAACGAGCTGCAGGTCGATCCGGCCGCGCACCGCGCCAACGTGGTGCTCGAACTGGAAACCGGCGATCGCTACCGGTTCGGCGCCACCACCATCACCCAGGGAGCGATCCGCGACGCGCAGATCCGCCGCTACCTGCGCTATCACGAGGGCGAACCCTATGACGCCAGCAAGCTGTTGCGCACGCAGTTCGCGCTCGATGACAGCCAGTTCTTTTCCAGCGTCGATCTGCTGCCCGGCCAGCGTGACCCGGCGACGCATATCGTGCCGATCCAGATCACCGCCGTTGCGGCACGCAACAGCTACGGTTTCGGCGCCGGCTACGGCACCGATACCGGCGCGCGCGGCACCATCAGCTGGCTCAATCCGCGCATCAACGACCGCGGCCACCGCATGCGCGTCACACTGCAGCTCTCGCAGACCACGCAGAACGTCAACGCCCGCTACGACGTACCGTTCGGCGACCCGGTGCTGGAGAAGATGTCGCTCCAGTTCGTCGACCAGACCCAGCAGATAGGCAGCAATGTCTACACTCAGACCGTATTGCCCGCGCCAGTAGCCCCGGATACCGGCTTTTCAGTCAGCAGCGCCGAGATCAACACCCGCGAGGTATCGGTCACGCCCAGCATCAGCGTCAGCACCGGTCGCTGGCAGCGGGTGTTCGCCGCCAAGTTCGCGCACGATGTCACCAGCGACGCCATCGACAACCGCAAGGTCGACAATCTGGTGGTGCCGAGCATCATCATTGCCGCGATACCCGAAGGCTACCTGGGCGAAGAGCTGTTCTCGCGCTCGCTGTACGCGCAGCTCGACGGCTCGGTCAACGCGCTCGGCGCCAAGGCCAACTTCCTGCGCCTCGACGTACGCTCGGAACAGGTGTTCAACCTCGGCAGGGTCTGGCATCTGCTGTTGCGCGGCGAAGTCGGCGTCAGCGCCGTGCACAATTTCGACGAACTGCCCGCCGCCTATCGCTTCTTCGCCGGCGGTGACCGCAGCGTACGTGGCTTCGGCTACGACGATCTGTCACCGCTCCGTACCGTGGAACAGAGTGGCGTCGACGCAAGCGGGCCCAACCAGGGCAATCCCTTCGACCGCTTCGTTTCGCAGCGCATTGGCGGCCGCCATCTGCTCACCGGCACGGTCGAGTTCGAGCGCGACCTGCCGCGCAATCTGGGTGTGGCGGCGTTCTCCGATTTCGGCAACGCGCTCGACCGCCTCGACGACAAGCTGGCGATCTCCGTGGGTGTGGGCTTCCGCTGGCGATTGCCGGTGGTCACCGTAGGCATCGACATCGCCAAGGCGCTGCACGCGCCCGGCTTCGACTCGCTCCCCGGCCCACGCCTGCACCTGAACATCTCGCCACGCCTGTAATGCGCCGCCTGCTGCACACCTCGTGGATCTCGCTGCTGGCGCTGGCGCTGCTGGCCGGCGGCGCCATCTACTACGTGGGCTGGACACCGGGCGGACTTCAGCGGCTGGTGTCACTGTCGAACCGGCGGCTCGGACACGTCACGCTGCAGATCAGCGGCGCACGCGGCACGCTGCACGGCGGCGTACACATCGACCGGCTGGAAGTCGATCACCAGCGCGTGCAGATCATCGCCACCGGCATCGACGGGCGCGTCGCGCTGCTGCCGCTGTTGTGGCAGACGATTCGGGTCGCGCACCTGAATATCGCCAGCGTGCAGATCCACGTGCTGCCGCATCCGCAGTCGAGCGGCGCGCCCTGGCAGCCGCATTTCCTCATCGGCCTGCTCAACATCCAGGCCGAGGATCTGCACGTCGCGCATGCCGAGCTGATCTCGCCCAGCGGCGTCAGCCTCACGGCCGACCGGTTGCACGCGGTAGCGCAGGTCGGCACGAACGAAATCCGCGTCTTCGAAAGCACGATGCTGTACGCCGGCTTCGAGGTTCGCAGCACCGGCGCGGTGCGCGCGGCCACGCCGATCCGGCTGCAGGGACAAACGCGGCTGAGCATGAACGCCGAAGGCCAGCCACCATGGCTGGCCAACGCGCTGTTCGATGGCGATCTCGACCGGCTGCCAATCACCGGCGCACTGCTCGCGCCGTTCAATGCTGATTTCCACGGCGAGGCGCTTGCGCTCACTGCCGACTGGCACTGGCTGGGTGATTCGCAGGTGCGCGACCTGGACCTGCGCGCCTGGGGCCTGGGCAATGCGCTCGGTATCGTGCATGGCACCCTGCATCTGGTCGGCGACCGCAACGGCTTCGGCGCGCAGGGCGCGCTCGATCCGCCGGGACTGAAGGCCGGGCCGCTGGCGGTTAACTTCTTCGGCAAGTACGCGGCGCACGTGCTGGAGGTGTCGCGCGTCACCTTCCTGCATCGCGCCTCCGGCGCACAGCTCAGCGGCGCCGGCAGCATTGGCATCGAGACGGGCGGCCCGCGGCTCGATCTGCACGGTGACTGGCAGCAGGTGCGCTGGCCGCTGGCCACGGCCGATGCCAACGTGCACAGCGGCGAGGGCAGCTACACGCTCACCGGCCTCAGGCCTTTCGCGCTGACAGCAAACGGCGCGCTGCAGGTGCTCACGTTGCCGGCAATGCGATTCAACGCCAGCGGCCACATCGAACACAATGGCCTCGATATTCCAGAGCTGGCGCTCGAAGCCTTCGGCGGCCACGCACAGCTGCGTGCCGATGCGCAGTGGACGCCGCTCGAGCGATGGTCGATTGACGGTTCAATGCGCGGCCTGAACGTCTCCGCGTTGCGGGCTGGCTTCAATGGGCATCTTGACTTCAATGTCAGCGCAGTAGGCCAGGGTTTTGGTGCGGGCGGCGAGCTGCAGGCGAAATTCACGGCACTGGGTGGCAACGTGCGCGGTCAGCGGGCCAGCGGCCGCGCCGGCATTGCACTGAGCGGCGATGACTGGCTGCTGCAGCAGGTGCAGCTGCAGCTCGGCGCCACGCATCTGGAGGCGGACGGGCGCCTGGGCGAGCACCCGGACCTGCGCTTCGCGATTGACGCCAGCGACCTGGCGCTGCTGCACAACGGCGCCCGTGGACAGCTGCGCGCCACCGGGCACTACCGGAGCGATGAGCGCAACCCGTTGCTGCAGGCGCGCGTCAGCGGCACCGCGCTCGAGTACGAAGGGATGCGTCTGCAGGCAGTGAATGCCGACATTGATTTTGAACCGCAGGGCAACGGCCGCGCGGATATCAACCTGCAGCTCGATCAGTTCAGCGACGGCGCACGCCGCATCGCGCACTTGGGATTGACGACCGCCGGCACCACCGCCGCGCATCGCTACAATTTCGAGCTGCGCGCGCCGCCATACCGCGTGCAGGCAGGCGGCGCGGCGCAGTACGCCGACGGCGTGTGGCGCGCCGGCATCGACGCGTTCACGGCCGGCGACGGCGCTGCGCTGCACCTGTCGCTGGCCGCACCGGCCACGCTGGTGGCCGCGCTGGCCGGCGAGCCGCTGCAGCTCAGCAATTTCTGCCTGCAGGATACGCAGGCCACGCTATGCGCCGCGCTGTCGCGGCAGGACGGGCGCAGCCAGGTGAGCGTGCATGCCGCCAACGTGCCGCTGCACACGCTGACCGCTGGCCTGGGGAGCGAAACCGAGTTCGACGGTCGCGTGTCACTCGATGCGCAGGCGGAAGCGGCTGGCGATGCACCGTGGAACGGTTCGGTCACCGGCACGCTTGCCGATGCGTCGCTGCGCCATCACCTCAGCAGCGGCCGCATTGAATCCTTCAGTCTCGGCACCGGCAACGTGCAGGCAAAGATGGATGTGGGCGGACTCACGGCCAGCGTCGGGCTCGACGCTGGCGCGGGCGGCAACATCACCGGGCATCTCGAAGCGCGCAACGACGGCGGCGCGCTGCACGACTGGCCGCTGAGCGGCGAAGTGCGGCTGCAGACGCACTCGCTGGGCTTCATCGACTCCTACGTCGCGCAGGTCGATCGCGTCAGCGGCCAGCTCGATGCCAATCTCGCGCTGACCGGCACGCTGGCTGCGCTGGGTCTCAATGGCGATCTCAAGCTGACCGGCGCCGAGGTCGACGCATATCAGATCAACCTGTCGCTGCGCGAACTGAACTTCGAGGCGCGCCTCAGGGACTCGGTGCTGCAGCTCAACGGCAGCACGCGCGCCGGCGCCGACGGCCACGCGCAGTTCGATGGCGAACTCGCCTGGCGCGATTTGCTGCCCTACGGACAGCTCCATCTGAGCGGCGAGAACCTGCGCGTGATCAACATACCCGAGGCGCGCGTGCAGGCATCGCCCGACGTGCGCATGAAATTCGCCGGCCGGCGCATCGACGTGACCGGCACTGTCACCCTGCCCTACGCCAGGCTCCAGCGCCCGGACCAGCTCACCAATGCGGTGCGCGCCTCGGGCGACGAGATCATCGTGTCCGTCGACCAGCCGCCGCCCGGCGAGAGCTTTCACGTGTTCAGCGACCTGACGCTGGTGCTCGGCGAGCGCGTCACCATCGACACGCTCGGCCTGGTCGGGCGCCTGAGCGGGAGCCTGCGCACCGTGGCCGATGACTCGGGCTTCAATCGCGGCACCGGCGAGCTGCAGGTCGAGGAAGGCAAGTACACGGCCTACGGGCGCAAGCTCGACATCGAGCGCGGCAAGCTGCAGTTCAAGAACGGCCCGCTGAACGATCCGGTGATCGACCTGCGCGCCATCAAGAAGTTTCCCGACATCACCGCCGGCGTCAACGTGCGCGGCACGCTGCGTGCGCCGCGCATGACGTTCTTCTCCGATCCGTCGGTGTCGCAATCACAGATCGTATCGCTGCTGCTCGCCGGCGGTTCGCTTGAAAGCGTGCAGAACAACACCGATCCGTCGCAGCGCAGCACCGAAGCGCGCAACAACATGCTGCTGCAGGGTAGCGCGCTGCTGTTCCAGCAGTTCGGCGGCAAAGTCGGTCTCGACGACGTCAGCGTCGAATCCGGCCTCAACAATGACACGTCGCTGGTGCTGGGCCGCTACCTGTCGCCGCGCCTGTACGTCAGCTACGGCATCAGCCTGGCCGAGGCGATCAACACCATCAAGATGCGTTACACGATCGGCGATCACTGGACCATCAAGACCGAGGCCGGCACCACACGCAGCGCCGATCTGGTCTACACCATCGAACACTAGGCGAGGTTCAAACGCTAGGAGCGTTTCCCCGCCAGCACCCGTTCCACGCGCCGGTCGGGCACCAGCCAGATCACCGAGACGGTGGCGTACAGCAGCCCGGACAGCCACGGCAGCGCGAACGCCACGGCGATCGCGGTGGCGTAGATGACCAGCGAAATGCGGCCTTTGAAATCCCTCCCCAGCGCCCGCGCCAGCAACGAGTCGCGCGCATGGCTGGCCAGCAGCACGCGCGTCATCACGTAGTAGGCAATCGCCGCACCGAGCAGCACCACACCGTAGACCGCGACCGGCGCGGCGGCGAAGTGGTTCTCGCCCATCCAGGCGGTGACGAACGGCACCAATGACAGCCAGAACAGCAGGTGCAGATTGGCCCACAGCACCGGGCCGTTGACGTGCTCCACCAGCTGCCACAGGTGATGGTGATTGTTCCAGTAGATGCCGATGAACACGTAGCTCATCAGGTAGCTGAGCAGCGTCGGCCACAACAGCCCCAGCGCTGCCAGCGTCGGCTCGTGCGGCACACGCAACTCCAGCACCATGATCGTGATGATGATCGCGAGCACGCCGTCGCTGAACGCCTCGAGCCGTGACTTCTTCATGCTTTCCCTTTCATGCCTTGGCTTTCATGGCTTCCCCGCCAGCGGCAAACGCTCGCGCTGCGCCTGCCATTGCGCGCGCGTCTGCCCCCAGATGTCGACCATGTAGCCCAGGAACGGCGCCGGCAACCCGGTGCTGCGCAGCGGCGACGAACCGAGCCGGCGCGCTACAGCTTGCGAACTCACGTTGTCCGGAGCGATCGCGTGAATGACTTCGGTCCAGCCGAGGTTCGCGAAAGCCCAGTCGATGGCGGTGATCGCAGCTTCGGTGGCGTAGCCGCGTCCCCAGTAGCGCGGATGCACGCCCCAGCCCACTTCGGTTCCCGGCCAGCCTTCGGGACACCAGGGGCCGACGCGCCCCACCCACTCGCCGCTGTGCTTTTCGATTACTGAAAACATAGCGTAGCCATTCATCGTCCACGAGCCGACCATCGTGGCCAGGCTCCGCCACACCGTGGGCCGCGGTTGCACGCCGCCCAGGTGCTGCGCCGCGCGCGGATCGGCCATGAAATCCGCCCAGGCATCGAGATCGGCCAGGCGCGGCTGGCGCAGGATCAGGCGCGCAGTGTCCAGATGCATGTCGGGATCGTACATCGCAGCAATCCTGGAGCTCGCGCCTAGGGCCTGTTCACACTTGATACGTCGACGCGGCCGTGCCCGTCGGGAAATTGCTGTTCCCATTCGCGGCCATTGCAGGCGATCACGCGCATGCCGGTGACCGTGCCTTCATCCAGGCAGCGCGCGTTGACGCTGTACCCATCCGGATGCGAGCGCGGCACATAGAATGATTTGATGCCGCACACCGGGCAGAACAGGTGGCGCGCAGTGCCGGTGTTGAACTGATAGTTGCGAAGCGTATCAGCGCCGCGCAGCAGCCGGAATTGCCCGGCTGGCACGATCAGGTGCAGGAATCCCGACTTGCTGCAGATCGAGCAGTTGCAATCCATGACTTCGATCGCGGCCGGGGCCTGCACTTCGAAGCGGACGCCACCGCAATGACAGCCGCCGCGGTGCGTGATGTGATCGTCATTCTGGCTCATGCAGTCATGCTAGCAGAGGCCCCCATGCGCCCCATACTGTGACCTGGCTAACACCAGCGGCGCGCCGTGCCTGCGACACTGCGTCGATGAACGAACCCGCGCCGGACCTGCCGGTTGCTTCCGACGATTACCGCATCGCCACGGACGATGTCGTGCTGTGCGCGAACCTGCACAGTTCGCTGGTCGTGTGCCTGTACGACGCGGTCGAAGAGCACGGCGCGCTGATGCATCTGCGGTTGGCCGCTCCCGGCCACAGCCGCGATCCGAACCTTACCGACAACACCCTCTCGAGCGACCTGGCGCTGCTCGATCGCGCGTTGCGCGAGCTCTCCGCCGCCAGTCCGCGCGCGCAGCACTGGCAGGCGAAACTGGTGGCGCACACCGAAGATCAAGCCTCGGCGCGCGTGCGCTGCGAGGGCCTGCAGGCCTTCATCGGCGCGTTCCTGCAGGATGCAGGCATACAGGTGGTGAGTTCGATGGCGCACGCGGAACCAGCGGTGAGCGTGCGCTTCCGCCCTGCCATGGGGCAGGTGCGCACGCTGACGGGTGCAGTGCCAGCCTGAAGGCCGACGCGCTCTCAACCTAAGGGCAAGGCTCCCTGCCGGATCGCGCCTTCGATCCGCAGCAATCTGAATTTCGTCTCGACGCCGCCGCGCGCCGAAAATCCGCCGGCGCGGCCATGCGCCGCCAGCACCCGATGGCAGGGCACGATCAGCGGAAACGGATTGTGCGCCATTGCCTGTCCGACTGCGCGCGCAGCAGCAGGTTCACCGGCACGCGCCGCCAGCTCACCGTAACTCAAGGTTTCTCCCGCGGGTATCGCACGCGCCAGTTCGTACACGCGCCGGCAGAAAGCACTGTGGCCCGACAGGTCGAGTGCAATCGAGGCCAGTTCGTCGGGCCCGCCGCGCAGCAATTTCTTGATCGCATCGATCGCTTGCCGCACCAGCGGTGGCGGCGTGCGCCGGACCGCGCCGGCGAAACGCCCGACGAGGCGCCGCGACGTCGTCACAGCGCTCCCTTCCGGCAATTGCACGCCGACCAGGCCGAGCGCATTCCAGGCCACGCCGCAATGCCCGATCGGAGTCTGGAATACCGTGTACGAGTTGTCCGTCATGGCTGGCGCATATGATACGCCGCCCACGCCAGTGCGGCACGCGCCTGAGCCGGGCGCCGCGCTGTCAGTACAAGCGCCACAGGTAAACAAGTGCGATGGCGACACCGAGCAGCACGACGGCGCGGCGCAACATGAGCGGTGACAGGCGGCCCGCGAGCCGCCCGCCACAGGCGCCGCCGAGCGCGGCACTGAGCGCCAGCACCAGAACCACCGGCCAGTTCAGACTCGTGCGCCACGCCAGCCAGATTGCGGCCGTGAGGTTGGCCGCCAGCGCCAGCCATTGCTTCAGCGCATTCAGGCGGCCGAGTTCATCGTCGTAGGCGATGCCGAGCGCCGCGAGCAGCATCACGCTCATGCCGGCACCAAAGTATCCGCCGTATACCGCGCTCGCCCCAATCAGCGGCAACGACCAGTACGGCGTCGCCGCTGCCGGGCCGGGTACGGTGGCGGCGGAGCCATCGGCGACGCCGCCGCGCGCGGCGCGCGCCGCCAGCATCGCGCGCACCCGCTCCTGCAGCCCGAGCAACGCGCAGGCGAGCAGGATCAACCACGGCACGGCGTGTTCGAAGATCCGTGCGCGGGTGTGCAGCAGCAGTACGGCGCCGAGCAGGCCGCCTGCCGCAGCCACGATCAGCAGCGGCCACATCCGCGCACGCTGCCCGTGCAACTCTCGCCGCTGTGCCAGCGCCGCGCCGAGATAACCAGGGCACAGCGCCACGGTGCTGGTGATGTTGGCGCTCACGGGCGCTATGCCGAGTGCGAGCAACGCGGGAAAACTGATCAGTGTGCCACCGCCGGCCAGCGCGTTGACGGCGCCTGCGGCAAAACCTGCGAGCGCGAGCAGCGGCAGCTGTGCGTGGGACATCTCGCGGTGCCGGTGCGGCCTTTGCGCTCGCCGGCCTTCAGCTGCGGCGCTGCCGCCCCGGCAGCACCAGCAGGTCCAGCCAGTTGCGCAGCTCGGCCAGTTTGGCGCGCGCGTCCTGCATGCCCGGCCCCAGTCCATGTTTCCAGCACAGGCGCGCATCGCGCGGCGCGCGCTCGAGTGCCAGCACATCCGCGACCCAGGCGTCGAGTTCACCGCGGTCGGCGAACAACCCCTCGGCGAGCAGCACCGGCGCATAGCGTTTCGCGGTGGCGGCAATGTCCGCGTAGCTGTATTCGGGGTGGTATTGCACACCCCAGAAAACGCTGCGCCCGGCACGCATTTCGATCGCCTGCAGTCCCATGTCGCTGTCGGCGAGCGCGGTCGCGCCGGGTGGCAGCGTCTCGATGTCATCACGGTGCACCGTCACCGCCTCGAACACTGCCGGCTTGCCCCGATACATGTCATGCGTGCGGCCGGTGGCATTGAGTGCGATGCGACGCGCGAACCCGAATTCCCGGCCGAGCGGATTGGCGCGCACGCGCCCGCCGGCTGCGGTCACCGCGAGCTGCATGCCCCAACAACTGCCGAAGCAGGGCACGCCGCTTTCGAACACGGCACGCGCCAGCTCGATCTGCCGCTCGATGAGCGCGCCGCCGTCGTAGATATTGAGCGCTGAGCCGGTGATCGCGACGCCGTCGTAGTCGGCCAGCGTCACGCCAGCGGGCCACTGCACTTCGCCGTCCGCCGGGTGCACGATGTCGCAAGTCACCGGCGCGAGCTGCCGCAGCGTGCGCGCGTAGCCTTCGCCGGTGGGCGAGCCACCGGCCGCCAGCTGCTGTTCGCGGATGGCGGCGCGGTTGCCGTCAATGATGAGGACGCGCGGCTGGCTCATATCAGCCCTTGAGCGTCAGGTCGCCCTTGACCGCCGAACGGAACAGCCGCGCGTAGGCTTGCGCATTGGTCGGCAAGGGATTGCCGCTGGCTGACGGATCAAGCGAGGCCTCGTGGCCAATCGTATCGGGCTTGTCGAGCGTGACGCCGATGTCGGCCAGCTTGGTCGGGATCTTCAATCGCCGGCGGAATTCCAGCACCCAGTCGAACACCGCGGCGAACGGTTCGCCCTTCAGGTCCAGCACGCGTGCGATCACTGCCAGCTGTGATTCGATCGCCGGCCGGTTATGCACGATCAGGTACGGCAGGATGATCGCGTTGGTCAGGCCGTGGTGCGTGTTGTAGAACGCGCCGACCGGATGCGCGATCGCATGCACGCCGCCCAGGCCCTTCTGGAACGCGGTCGCGCCCATGGTCGCGGCCGCCAGCATGCGCGAGCGCGCCTCGATGTCCTTGCCGTTCTCGCAGGCGCGCGGCAAGTATTCCTGGATGAGCCGCATGCCTTCCAGCGCGATGCCGTCGGCCAGCGGATGGAACCCCGGCGCGCAATAGGCTTCGAAGCAATGCACGAAGGCATCGATGCCGGTTGCAGCCGTGACGCCGGGCGGCAGCCCTACGGTGAGCTCCGGATCGCTGATCACTACACCAGGCATCATCTTCGGATGGAAGATGATTTTCTTCTGGTGCGTGGCTTCGTTGATCACCACGCCGGCACGGCCTACTTCCGAGCCCGTTCCAGCCGTGGTCGGCACCGCCACCACCGGCGCGATGCCGCGCTCGTCGGCGCGCGTCCACCAGTCGCCGACGTCTTCAAAATCCCACAGCGGCCGCGTCTGCCCGGACATGAACGCGATCACCTTGCCGGCGTCGAGCGCCGAGCCGCCGCCGAAAGCAATGACGCCGTCATGCCCGCCGGCGCGGTAAACGGCGAGTCCCGCGTCAATGTTTGCGGCAACCGGATTGCCGCGCACGCCGGCGAACAGCCCGGTGCCGGGCACCAGCGCGATCGCGGCGCGCACCATGTCGGCGTTGCGCAGGCCTTCGTCAGTCACCAGCAGCGGATGCTTTATTCCCAGCGCCGCGCATGCGGCCGGCAGTTCGCTGATGCGCCCAGGGCCGTGCCACACCCGCGTTGGATAATTCCAGTTGGCCTTGAGTACTGCGCTCACGTCGTTACCCGCAGATGGAAAGACTTGGGACGCGTCAGGTGCTCGTAGCCGATCACCGAGAGCGTGCAGCCGCGGCCGGAATCCTTGACGCCCACCCAGGCGAGCGCCGGATCGAGATAGTCGCAGCGGTTCAGAAAAAAAGTGCCGGTCTGCAACTGATCGCCGATCGCCAGCGCCGCCGCCTCATCGCGCGACCACACCGCGGCCGTGAGCCCGAAAGCGCTGTCATTCATGAGTGTCACAGCCTCACTGTCGGAACTCACCTTCATGACGCCCGCGACCGGGCCGAAGATCTCCTCGCGCATCACCGTCGAGGTGGGCGGCGCATCGAGCAGCAGTTGCGGCGCCAGGTACGGCGTGCCGGGCTTGCTCATCGGAAAAGCGCGCTCGTCGATCACCGCCCTGGCGCCGGCCTTTATCGAATCCTGGATCTGCGCGCGGATCGCGTCCGCGGCGCTGCTACGCACCACCGGGCCGAGCGTCGTCGCAGCATCGAGCGGATTGCCAAGCGTGTACTGGCGTACCAGCTCGGTGGCGCCGGCCGCGAATTTGTCGTACAGGCTCTCGTGCACGTAGATGCGCTGCATGCCGCAGCAGGCCTGGCCAGAATTGAAATACGCGCCATCGACGATGTTCTCGATGGCGTGCGGCAGGTCGGCATCGTGCCGCACGTACACCGGATCGCAGCCGCCGAGCTCGAGGCCGACGCCGATGAAGCGCTCGGAGGCGACGCGCTGCACCGCGTGGCCGCCGGCGACGGAACCGGTGAAGGCCACGAAGTCGACGCGCGGATCGCGGATCACGGCTTCGGTCGCGGCGTGTTCGAGATGCAGCACCTGGAACACGCCGGCAGGCAGGCCCGCGGCCGCGAAGCATTCCGCATAGCGATCGGCGCACAGCGGCGTCTGCGTCGAATGCTTCAGCACCACGGCATTGCCCGCCATCAGCGCCGGCACCACGCTGTTGACGGCAATCAGGTACGGGTAGTTCCACGCTGCCACCGCAAACACCACGCCGAGCGGCTCGCGCCTGAGGAACCGGTGGAAACCCGGCTTCGGACCCACATCGATGTCCGCCAGCGCCTCAGCGGCGATGCTGGTCATGAAGCGCGCGCGCTCAATCATGCTGCGCACTTCGTTGGGCGCATAGCGGCTCGGACGCCCCATCTGCCAGCTCAGCTCGGCGGCGATCTCGGTAGCGTCCGCTTCGAATGCGACGCAGAAACGCTCCATGATCGCGGCGCGCTCTGCTATCGGCACGCTGCGCCACAGCCGCTGCGCGGTTTGCGCGCGCTGCAGCGTGGCCTCGATTTCCGCCGCTGTGGCCGCGGGCCGCTCGGCGTAGACGCGCCCGTCGACCGGGCTGATGGTTTTCAGCATGTTGATTTCAGTCCGCTAGATGATTTCGAAGTAACGCGCCAGCTCCCAATCCGTGACGTGGCGGCGGAACTCGCGTTCCTCCCACTCGCGGCTGGCAGAAAAATGTTCGACGAAGGGCGCGCCGAACAGTGCCTGCGCCGGCTTCGAGCGCGCCAGCATCGCAGCGGCTTCGCTCAACGTGCGCGGCAGCTGCCGCTTCACCGGGAGCTTGCGGTCGTAGGCGGTACCCACCATCGGTTCATCCGGCTCGATGCGATGTTCGATGCCCCACAACCCGGAGCCGATCGCCACCGCGAGCGCCAGATACGGATTGATGTCGGCCGCGGAAATGCGGTATTCCACGCGTTGGCTTTTGGCTCCCCCTTGGATAACACGCAGTGCACACGTGCGATTTTCCACACCCCAGGTTGCCGAAGTTGGCGCCCAGAATCCCGGCACCAGGCGCGAGTAGCTGTTGACGGTCGAGGCCACCATCGCCAGCAGTTCAGGCATCAACGCCTGTTGACCGCCAACAAACCAGCGCAGCTCATCCGACATCGTGTGCGGCTTGTGCTCGTCGTAGAAGGCGGGCGACCCGTCCTTGCGCGTCATCGACACGTGCAGGTGTCCGCTCTGGCCCGGCATCTGCTGCGACCACTTGGCCATGAAGGTCGCCATCAGTCCACGCCGCTGCGCCAGCACTTTGGTGAAGGTCTTGAACAGCGCCGCGCGGTCGGCCGCTTCCAGCGCTTCGGTATATTTGAGCGCCGCCTCCAGCACGCCGGGGCCGGTCTCGGTGTGCAGTCCCTCGATCGGCATGCGCATGTCCGCGGAGAGCTGCAGCAATGCCGTGTAGAGTTCGCTGTGCACCGAGGCGCGCAGCATCGAGTAACCGAAGTAGCCCGGCGTCATGTGCTGCATGTCGCGGTAACCCTTGGCGCGTACGCTGTCGGGCGTTTCATTGAAGATGAAGAACTCGAACTCGGCCGCCGCCGATACGTCGTAGCCGGAGGCAGCGGCCCGCTCGAGCACGCGGCGCAATGTGGAGCGCGGGCAGACCGGTTCGGCCCGGCCGGTGAATTCGCCAAGGAACAGCAGCATGTTGCCTTCGAGCGGCAGGTTGCGGCAGGTCCCGGGCAGCAACCGCACCATCGCGTCGGGGTAGGCCGTGTGCCAGCCGGTGAAGCTGACGTTGTCGTAAACCTGATCGTTCGAATCCCAGCCGAGCACGACGTCGCAGAAGGCGATGCCCTTGTCGAGCGCCGCCAGGAATTTCTCGCGGTTGATGTACTTGCCGCGCAGGATCCCGTCGTTGTCGAAGACGCCGATCTTGACGTGATGCAGGCCGCGCTCTTCGACGATCGCACGCGCCTGTGCGGCGGTTCGTACCTCTTCCGGCATCATGAGCCTGGCTCCCCCTTAAACGCTGCAGCGCTCCGCCGATTATGCGGCCTGGGCGCTCAGGAGCGCCATTCGGTGAGGCCTTCGAGCTCGCACAGCCGCTGCCAGCTGGGGCGCGCGCGCATGTGAGACGCAAACTGCTTCAGCGCCGGCCACTCGAGTGCGCTCTTCGGCATGTTGCGCGACCAGCGCATGTACATGAGCAGTTGCAGGTCGGCCATCGACAGCGTCTCACCGAGCAGGCAGGGCCCAGCCGCCCTCAGGTGGCCGTCGACACGATCCCATACTGCCTCGATGCGAGCGCGCAGCGCCGCCCGCACCATCGGCGGGTGCTCGGCGGAACCGAGGTCGCGCGGATAGAACCAGTCGCGGTAACTGGCGCCGAGCGAAAAGCTGCAGTAGGCGAGCCACTGGTACAGGTCGTTGCGCTGCGCGCCGCCGACCGGTGGAGCAAGTCGCGCATCCGGGTGCCGGTCGGCCAGCATCAGCAGCAATGCGGCCACTTCGCCATGCGGCTGGCCGTCGATCAGCAGCGTCGGCACCCTGCCTTGCGGGTTGAGCCGCAGGTAATCCGCGCTGCGCTGCGCCTGTTTATCGATATCCACCAGCTCCAGGCGGTAGGGCGCGCCGATCTCCAGCAGAGCCAGGTGCACGGCCATGCTGGCGGTGCCCGGCGAGTAATAAAGTGTGTACATGGCGCCAATCATCCCCCGCTCCGCTGGCGCCAGCAAGCGAGCGCGGCCTGGCTTGACGGCTTGTGCATATTTATGCACAATGTACGCATGTTTATGCACATGCAGTCATGCTGAACGACCATCACCTGCAGGAACGGCGCGACGCCATACTCGCGCTGCTCGGCAACGGCGTGGTGCGCCGGCAAGCCGAGCTGACGCAGCTGCTGCGCAAGCGCGGCTTCCCGGTGACGCAGTCATCCGTGAGCCGCGACTTGCGGGAACTCGGCGTGCTGAAAGCAAGCGGTCGGTACCTCGCGCCACCGGCCGAGACTGCGCATGCCCACGGGAGTTTTGGGGCGCTGGCGCAGTTCGTGCGCTCGGCGCGGCCGGCCGGCAGCTCGCTTACGGTGCTGCGTACCAGTACCGGCGCCGCGCAGAGTGTCGCCGTGGCGCTCGACAAGGCGGCCTGGCCCGAGGTCGTCGGCACGATCTCCGGCGACGACACCATATTCATCGCCACGCCGGACGGCCGGGCGCAGCAGCGTCTGCTCGCGCGCCTCCGCGACCACTTCGGGGTCTGAAACCATGACGACTGCCGCGATCACGGGCGCCAAGCCCATCGTGCTGGCTTATTCCGGCGGCCTCGACACCTCATTCCTGGTGCCGTGGCTCGCCGAGCAGTACCAGCGCCCGATCATTACCGTAACCGTCGACACGGGCGGGATCGATGCCGCTGCAGCTGAGGCCCTGCGCGCACGGGCGCTGGCGCTCGGCGCCATCGAGCACCACCAGGTCGACGCGCGCGCCGATTACTACGAGCAGGTGCTGCGTTTCCTGGTCATCGGCAACGTGCGCCGCGGCCAGCTCTACCCGCTGTGCGTCGGCGCGGAACGCGTCATGCAGGCGCAGACCATCGCGCTGATGGCGCGCAAGCTCGGCACCAACTCGATTGCGCACGGCTGCACCGCCGCCGGCAACGATCAGGTGCGCTTCGAAGTGGCGCTGCGCACACTGGCGCCAGAGCTGGAGATCATCGCTCCGGTTCGCGACCGCGCCTTCAAGCGCAGCGAGGAACTCGAGTACCTGCGCGCGCGCTCACTGCCGGTGCCGCCCTATGGCGCGGCCTATTCCACCAATCGCGGCCTGTGGGGCGTCACGATCGGCGGCACCGAGACGCTCACTTCAAAGGGCAGCATTCCCGAGAGCGCCTGGGTATTGTCGAAGGATGCCTTCGATCGTCCCGCGTTGCCGCAACATCACACGCTGCGCTTCGAGCAGGGCCGTCCCGCCGCGCTCGACGGCAAGACGCTCTCGCCGGTTGAACTGATCGAAAGACTCGAGGCACTTGCTGCGCCATTTGGTATTGGCCGCGGCATTCACCTCGGCGACACAATCATCGGCACCAAGGGCCGCGTGGCCTTCGAGGCGCCGGCCGCCGAGGTGCTGCTGACCGCGCACCGCGAGCTCGAAAAGCTCGTGCTGACTCCGCGCCAGCAGCGCATCAAGGAGACGCTCGCACTGTCGTACGGCGACTGGGTCCATGAGGGTCAGCTGCTTGATCCCGTGTGCCGCGATATCGAGGCGTTGTTCCTTGCATCGCAACAACGGGTAAGCGGCGACGTGCACCTGTTGTTCCGCCCGGGAAGCGTGTTCGTCGAAGGCGTGGAATCGCCCTACTCGCTGATGAGCGCCTCGAAGGGCGTGTACGGCGAATCCGCCGGCGAATGGACCAGTGCCAATGCGCTCGGCTTCTCGAAAATCGTCGCGCTGACCGGCATGTTTCATGTCCGCGCCGGCGAACTGGCCGCACAGGGAGCACCAAAGCCGTGAAGACCGTGGTCGTCGACAAGATCGCCTCGATCACCCAGGCCTGCACGCTCGGCCACGAGCTGCGCATCGCGGACGAGATCCCCGCCGAAGAAGGCGTGGTGATCGTGGCCGAGATCCTCAACAACAAATCCACGTACAACACGCTCGAACTCACCAGCGGCCGCATGGCCAAGGTCGCGCGCGGCGACATCGTGGTCGGCGCACTCGGTCCGCGCAAGGCGCTGTTCGGCTACTCGGGCCACGTGCCCGAATCGCTCAAGCCCGGCGATGTGATCCAGATGCTGAACATCGGCGGCGTCATGGGCATCTGCGATTCGGCCACGCCGGACAAGGGCAAGCCCTTTGATTGCCGCGTGCTCGGCGTGGTGCTGCAGTTCCCGTACCTCGGCGAGCGCATCGGCGTGCCGGCGCGCGTCGGATTTCGCCGCCTCAATTACGAGGCCACGCTCGACGCGCGTGGCGTGCCGGTGGTCGCGCTGGCCGGCACCTGCATGGAAGCGGGCAAGACCGCCGCTGCTGCGGCGATCATCTCGCGCATGCGCCACCGTGGCCTCGTGGTCGACGCGTTCAAGGCCACCGGCGTGTCGCTGCGCCGCGATATCATGGCCTTCGAAGATGCCGGCGCGCGCAAATCGATGATCTTCACGGATCTGGGCGT